>JAFUUL010000116.1 GCA_017483805.1 Prevotella sp. | reverse complement strand
GAGCAATAAGAACCCATCACGGATCATCTGGCGGTAAATAATTGCGGAAAAAGGAAATCAGCGGTCAAGAATTATACAGGACTCTTGACTGCTGATAATAGATATAAAAAAGAGGATGTGCCTATTTTGACACACCCTCGTTTCAGATGCCTATGACGGCTCACTCTTTCTTGTTGCCTTTCTGATGGCCGCGCCCGCGACCGCGGTCTTTGCGGCCACGGCCTCTGCCACGGTGGCGGCTGCCTCCGCTTGACTTTTTGGCAGCGGGGGCTGACTTGTATTCGGGACATTCGCCCAAGCCTTCGGGCAGGGGGAGTTTCTCAACCTCTTTCTGCAGGAACTGCTCTATCTTCTGAAACCGCAGGATGTCGCGGTCGCTCACCAACGTGATGGCCTCGCCGTCGCGGTCGGCACGGGCTGTGCGGCCGATACGGTGAACGTAGTCCTCAGAGTCGTGAGGCACATCGAAGTTGATGACCATGCGGATATCGTCGATGTCGATGCCGCGGGCCACGATGTCTGTAGCCACCAGCACGTCCACCTGTCCGGCCTTGAAGCGGTACATCACCTCGTCGCGCTCAGCCTGGCTCAGGTCGCTGTGCATGGGGGCACAGTTGATCTTCAGACGCTGCAGGGTGCGGTTGATGTCTTTCACCTTGTCCTTCTTGCCGCAGAAGATGATGACGCGCTGCAGGCCTCCTTGCTTAAATATGTGCTCCACGATGCTCACCTTCTGGGGCTCGTAGCACACGTAGGCCATCTGGTGGATCTTCTCGGCCGGACGGCTCACCTTGAGTTTCACCTCCACGGGATTTCGGAGCAGGGATACGGCCAGTTCGCGAATCTTCGAGGGCATGGTGGCCGAGAACATCACCTTCTGGCAGTCCTTGGGCAGCAGGGCGTTGATCTGCATGATATCTTCAGAGAAGCCCATGTCGAGCATACGGTCGGCTTCGTCGAGCACGAAAAACGAGGTGCGCGAGAGGTCGAGGTTGCCCACCTTCAGGTGGCTGAGCAGTCGGCCCGGAGTGGCGATGACCACGGGTGCGCCGCCGCGCAGGCTCTTCATTTCTTGGTCGAAGCGTGAGCCGTCGTTGCCGCCGTATACGGCTATGCTGCTCACGTCCTGCAGGTAGTAGGAAAAGCCCTCCATGGCCTGGTCTATCTGCTGGGCCAGTTCGCGCGTGGGAGACATGACCACGCAGTTGATGGCGTCCTCGGGATAGCCGCCGTCGTCGAGCATCGACAGGATAGGCAGCAGGTAGGCTGCCGTCTTGCCGGTTCCGGTCTGGGCCACGCCCAGCACGTCGCGGCCGTTGAGTATCTCTGGTATGCACCGCTCTTGTATGGGCGTCATTTCCTCGAAGTGCATGTCGTAGAGTGCGTCGAGGATGTTGTCGTTTAGGTATGTTTCTTCAAATGTCACGTTCTTAACTCTTAACTATAAACTATTAACTCTTAACTTAATTCGGTGCCTGTCTGTAGCAGAAATAGGCAATGACTATGTAAATCAGGTTGGGTATCCAGGCGGCCAGCATGGCGGGCATGCCGGCATTGATGGCAAAGGTGGCCGAAACCGTCTGCAGCAGGATGTAGGAGAACGACAGGGCCAGACCCAGTCCCAGGGCTAGTCCCATGCCGCCCTTGCGCTTGCGGGCCGAGAGCGAGGCGCCGATGATGGTCAGGATGAACGAGGCGAACGAGGTGGCTATGCGCTTGTGGTACTCCACTTCATACTGCACCACGTTCTGCGAGCCGCGCTCCTGCTGCTTCGATATGTAGCGCAGCAGTTCGGGCGAGGTGAAGGTTTCCTGCTGACCCTTCGAGTAGACCAGGTCCATGGGCTCCATCATGATGAGCGTGTCGCGTTCGGAACCCGTCTCGATGTGCTCGCGCAGTCCCTTCAGCGTGCGTATCTTGTAACTGATCACCTTCCAGTGGTAGCGTGAGTCGGAGATGGTGTCATACTGCACCACGTTGGCCGTCATGTGGCTGACCAGTTTCTTGTCCTCGAACTTGTCGAGCGAGAAGCCATAGCCGCGCTTCGAGTTGTTGTCGTACTGCTGTATGTAGGCTATCACGCCTGGTGCCACCTGCAACTGCACATTGCTGGCCGAGGTCACGCGCTTCTTGTTCTTGTACTGCGTCTCAAACTTATAGCGCGTCACATTGCCATGCGGGATGACGTAGGCCCCCAAGTAGAAGTTCACGGCCGCAATGATGGCCGCCGAGAGCATGTAGGGCCGCATCAGCCGCCGGAAACTGGTGCCGCTGGCCAGCATGGCGATGATCTCGCTGTTGCCGGCCAACTTCGAGGTGAAGAAGATGACGGCAATGAAGACGAAGAGCGGCGAGAAGAGATTGGAGAAGTAGGGGACGAAGTTGGCGTAGTAGTCGAAGATGATGGCTCGCCAGGGAGCGTGAGAGTTGGAGAACTTGGCCAGATTCTCGTTGAAGTCGAACACGATACTGATGGAGATGATCAGTATGATGGAGTAGATATAGGTGCCAATGAACTTGACCATGATGTAGCGGTCAAGCCGTGGCAGGAATCGGGCCAGTAGGTTCTTCAGTCGTTGCTTCATACGCGGCGTCCTAAATCGTTGATGACTGAGCGCTTCCACTGTGTGAAGTCACCCTGTTCGATGTGCTGGCGGGCATCGGTGACCAGTCGCAGATAGAATGCCAAGTTGTGGATCGAGGCAATCTGCAGGGCCAGCAGTTCCTGCGCCTTGAAGAGGTGGTGCAGGTAGGCCTTGGTGTGCAGTCGGTCGATGTCGCAGCCGTCGGGGTCGATGGGTGAAAAATCCTGCTCCCATTTCTTGTTGCGCAGATTCATGGTGCCCTGATAGGTGAAGAGCAGGGCATTGCGGCCGTTGCGCGTCGGCATCACGCAGTCGAACATATCGACACCACGCTCGATGGCCTCCAGTATGTTCTGCGGCGTGCCCACGCCCATCAGGTAGCGTGGACGGTCCTTGGGCAGTATCTCGTTGACCACCTCGATCATCTCGTACATCACCTCCGTCGGTTCGCCTACGGCCAGTCCGCCGATGGCGTTGCCCTCAGCCCCCTTGTCGGCTACGTATTTGGCAGCCTCCCGCCGCAGGTCCTTGTATTTGCAGCCCTGCACGATGGGGAAGAGTGCCTGCTGGTGGCCGTAGAGCGGTTCGGTCTCCTGGAAACGCTTGATGCAGCGGTCCAGCCAGCGCTGGGTCAGCCCGAGAGACTTCTTGGCATAGCCGTAGTCGCTCTCGCCCGGCGGACACTCGTCGAGGGCCATCATGATGTCGGCCCCGATGATGCGCTCCGTGTCCATCACGTTCTCTGGCGTAAACACATGCTTAGAACCGTCGATGTGGCTGCGGAACTCGCAGCCCTCCTCGCGCAGTTTGCGGATGCCGGTGAGCGAGAAGACCTGAAAGCCGCCCGAGTCGGTCAGTATCGGCCGGTCCCATGTGTTGAAACGGTGCAGTCCACCGGCCTTGCGCAGTGTGTCGAGTCCCGGGCGCAGGTAGAGATGATAGGTGTTGCCCAGGATGATCTGGGCCTTCACCTGCTCGCGCAGTTCCTGAAAGTGGACGCCCTTCACGCTGCCACACGTACCGACGGGCATGAAGATGGGGGTCTTGATCTGTCCGTGGTCGGTGGTGATTAGTCCTGTGCGGGCACTACTGTAGGGGTCGGTATGTTGCAGTTCGAAGGTCATTTCGATTTACACTTTGACAATTTCTCGTTTATTGTTTACTGTTTATTGTTCTTGTTCTTGTCGTCTTCGGGGATGTCAAACTTCAGGGGATTGTCCACGATGTCCTTGGTCAGGGCAAAGTTCCACACGTCCTGCACGTTCTCCACATAGTGGAACTTCACGCCGGTGAGATACATGTCGGGAATCTCCAGAATGTCCTTCTCGTTCTCCTGACAGAGCACGATGTCGGTGATGCCGGCGCGCTTGGCGGCCAGTATCTTCTCCTTGATGCCGCCCACGGGCAGCACCTTTCCGCGCAGGGTGATCTCGCCGGTCATGGCCGTGTTTTTGCGCACCTTGCGCTGGGTCAGGGCCGAGGCAATGCTTGTGGCAATGGTGATGCCTGCCGACGGACCGTCTTTGGGCGTGGCACCTTCGGGCACGTGGATGTGGATGTTCCAGTTGTCGAAGATGCGGTAGTCTATGCCAAGCGTGTCGGCATGGGCCTTCACGTACTCCAGTGCCAGCACGGCCGACTCCTTCATCACGTCGCCCAAGTTGCCCGTGAGCGTCAGTTTCGAGCCCTTGCCCTTCGAGAGCGAGGTCTCGATGAAGAGAATCTCGCCGCCCACACTGGTCCAGGCCAGACCTGTCACCACGCCGGCATAGTTGTTGCCCTGATAGATGTCGCGGTAGAAAGGCGGTTTGCCCAACAGGTCTTCCAGCAGTTCGGGCGTCACCTTCTGGGTCAACTCCGTGCCGTCCAACTGACGCTTGTAGGCCAGTTTGCGCATGGCCTTGTTGATTTGCTTCTCCAGTTGGCGCACGCCGCTCTCGCGGGTGTACTGCTCTATCATCTTCTCGATGGTGGCCTTACTAAACTTGGGCTTCTGGCGCAGCGTGTCCAGACCCGTGTTCTCCAGTTCGCGGGGGATGAGATGGCGCTTGGCTATCTCTATTTTCTCCTCGGTGATGTAGCCGCTCAGTTCGATGATCTCCATGCGGTCGAGCAGCGGACGGGGAATGGTGCTTAGGTTGTTGGCTGTGGCGATGAAGAGCACTTTCGACAAGTCGTAGTCTACATCCAGATAGTTGTCGTGGAAAGCCGTGTTCTGCTCTGGGTCGAGCACCTCCAGCAGGGCCGAGGCGGGGTCGCCGTTGACAGTATTCTGAGTCACTTTGTCAATCTCGTCAAGGATGAAGACGGGATTGCTCGAGCCGGCCTTCTGGATGCTCTTGATAATACGGCCGGGCATGGCGCCGATGTAGGTACGGCGATGACCGCGAATCTCGGCCTCGTCGTGCAGACCGCCCAGCGACATGCGCACATACTTGCGCTTCATGGCTTCGGCCACCGACTTGCCCAGCGAGGTCTTACCCACGCCCGGAGGACCGTAGAGGCACAGGATGGGGCTCTTCAGGTCGCCGCGCAGGGAGAGTACGGCCATGTACTCCAGAATGCGCTCCTTCACCTTCTCCATGCCGTAGTGGTCGTGGTCCAGAATCTTCTTGGCCCGCACCAGGTTTAGGTCATCCTTGGTGTATTCGTCCCAAGGCAGCGAGACGAAGGTCTGCAGATAGTTCAGTTGCACATTGAAGTCGGGGCTCTGTGGCTGCAGGTTGTCCAGTTTGTCCAGTTCCTTGTTGAAGATCTTCTCCACCTCCATCGACCACTTCTTTTCGAACGACTTGTGCAGCAGTTCTGTCTTCTCGGGCGATGTGTCGTTGCCCATCTCAGCCTGCAGGTTCTTAATCTGCTGCTGAATGAAGTAGTTCTTCTGCTGCTCGTCCAGGTCTTCGCGCGTCTTATTGCGGATGTCAGCTTTCAGGTGCTGCAGGTTGATCTCGCGGTTCAGAGCCTTCATCATGCCGAACAGCCGCTCTTTGACCGACTCCACGCAGAGCAGTTTGATCTTCTCCTTGATGGAGATGGGCATGTTAGAGCAGATGAAACTCAGAGCCATCACGTTGTTGCTGATGTTGCGGATGGCCAGCGAAGCCTCGTCGGGGATGTCCTCGCTCACGCTGACGAACTCGTCCACCAGTTTGCGCAGGTCGTCCATAGCCGTCTTCCACTCCTTGTCGTGCTTGTCGGGCTGCAGTTCAGGGGCAGCCTCCACCTCGCCTTTCAGGAAGGGGAACTCCTCGACGATGCGGTTCAGTTTGATGCGGCCCATGCCTTGCACGATGACCGTGGTCATACCTGAAGGTAGGGTCAGTTGCTTCAGCACTCGGGCATAGACTCCATAGTTATAAAGGTCGCCCTCCACGGGCATCTCAATGTCGGGGTCGCGCTGGCAGACAATGCCTATCAGCGTGCCCGTCTTTTCGGCCTTCCTCACCAGTTTCATGCTCGACTCGCGGCCTACCACGATCGGGCTGACCACACCAGGAAAGAGCACCAGGTTGCGCACAGGCAGGATGGGTAGCACCTCAGGAACCTCTACGCTGGAGAAGTCGGTGAAGTCGCTGTCGATATCGGCAATCATAGAGAAAGCCTTGCTATTCTCGTTATCGTTCATTTGAAATTTGTACTCCATTATTCTGAAATTGGTGTGCAAAGGTACGAATTTTAATTAAGAATTAAGAATGAACGGCCAAGAATTAACAATTTATTTGTATCTTTGCACCCAAATTACGCTTCTCCTATGGCAAATGACTACTTCAGATTTCGCCAATTCACCGTCCACCAGTCGCTGTGCGCCATGAAGGTAGGCACCGACGGGACGCTCCTTGGCTGCTGGGCCGAGGGGGGCAGGCGTATTCTCGACATCGGTACGGGTACCGGTCTGATTGCCCAGATGATGGCTCAGCGGTTTCCTGATGCTGGCGTGACAGGCATCGACATCGACGAGGGCGCAGTGCTTCAGGCTCGTCAGAATGTGGCGGAGTCACCCTTTGCCCATCGCATCCGTATCGAACGGTGCGACCTGGCCGACGAGCAGGGCGAATACGACTGTCTGGTGAGCAATCCGCCTTACTTCGTCGACTCGCTGGCGAGTCCCGATGCCCGGCGCACGATGGCCCGCCATGCTGACACATTGTCGTATGCCGCACTGATTTCGCATGGTTGGCGGCTATTGAGCGACGGGGGGGTACTGTCGGTTGTCATCCCTTTCGACTGCAAGGCCCGTCTGGAGACGGAAGCCGCATTGGCTGGCTTCTTCAAGACCCGCGAGTGTGCCGTTAAGACCACGCCTGCGAAGTCGCCCCGTCGCTACCTGCTGGCCTTTCGCAAACACTCGCAAGAACTGGAGCGAGGCGAACTGGTCATCGGCTCTGAAGCCTACGTTGAACTAACGAAAGAATTTTACTTATGAACGTATCACTTCTTCAAATGGATATCGCCTGGGGGAATCCTCAGGAAAACATCTGTCGGGCTGAAAGTCTGATAAACCAGCAGACGGCAGACCTCTATGTGCTACCAGAGATGTGGTCAACTGGATATTCTATTCATCCTGAGGATATTGCGGAGGAAGAAGAAACTTCTACTGCACTCCTTTGGATGCGACGGAAGGCCGCAGAGCGAGGCTGTGCCATTTGTGGCAGTTTGGCTATCAGAGACAAACAGAATCGCTACTTCAACCGCCACTATTTCGTAATGCCAGATTGCGTAAAATTCTACGACAAGCATCACCTCTTTACCTTTGCCCATGAGGACGTGAACTACGAGGCAGGTGCCGTGCATGTCGTGGTGACGTATGGGGGGCTGCGCTTCCTGTTGCTCACGTGCTACGATCTGCGCTTCCCGCTATGGTCGCGCTACGGACTGGCGGGTGATTATGATGCCGTCATCTATGTGGCCAACTGGCCGCAGGCACGACAGGCGGCCTGGGACACCCTGCTCCGTGCAAGAGCCATAGAGAACCTATGCTATGTGGTTGGGGTCAATAGGGTAGGCCAGGAGCGTAAAACAACTTTCACAGGAGGCTCTGCCGTCATCGACCCGTCGGGTCGGCTGTTGGTCTCCTGTGAAAGCAGTATCGGCGCTTGCTTGGCATCGTTGAGCGTGGATGAGGTAAGGGAGATGCGCCGCCGGTTCCCTGTGCTCAACGATCGCGATTCTATTGTCTGACGAGGCGGACGCTCGAGTTCAGACCGCTGGGCATGGGTTCCCATTGGTCGTAGAGCGTCTTCTTATAGTTGATGTCCACGACATTGATTTCCTCCATCTTGCGCCACTTCACGCCCTGACGGTCCAGTTCGCTGATGCGGTTGGCCGGCAGGTTAGTCACCTCTATGCGCAATTCATTGTCGCCCACCTTCAAGGCACCACGAGTGTCGAGCACGAAGGGTCCGCTCCAGGCGCAACCAATGAACTGTCCGTTGATGTAGACGCGAGCCGACTCGCGCACGTCGCCCAAGTCGATTGTCCACGTTCCTGTCGGATCTTCTTTCTTCGACATCTTGAAATGAGTGGTATAGACGCCAGTGCCCATCGTCACGCGGGTCTGCTCGTCCAAGGTTTCCCAGGTCTGCAGTTTGTCAAGTGTGTAGGTCTTGTCCACTTTGGGGGTCTCGTCGATGAAGGAGAGCGTCCATGGGCCATTGAGGGTGATAGCAGCAGGACTATTAGTCGTACTAACCTGACTATTGGTACTATTCATCTTGGTGTCGAAGGTCTGCAGGATCATAGACTCGCCGCTGCGCAGACAGATGTCAATGCCCTGGGCGTCGAATGTAGCGTCGGTGATGTCGCCATTGAGCGGATTAAACCACTTGGCGGCCTTGAACGGCACGGCCAGCGTCACTTTCTGACGGATGTCGTCAGGCGTCAGGTTGGCTATGAAGTAGTGATAACCGTTGGCGTTCTGACGGCGGATGGCCTTCAGTCCGAGCGAAGTCTTCATCGGTTCAGGACGGGCAGCCTTGGCCATCGCCTGGGCGTCAATGCCGTACATGATATGGGCTCCACGCGCTTTCAGGTCTTCGATGTGCTGCTTCACGTTCTCAGGCATCTGACCGCTGCCAGGAATGACCAGACCCTTGTAGCAGGTGCCGGCCTTGGTGACGAGCAAGCCGTCGCGACATGTGACATCCATCAGCAGACGCTCAGAGATATAGTCGCAGTCGAAGCCGGCGCGGTCAATCTCAAGGATGGCGTCACGGAACTCGGGCATCAATTTGCCCATGGCGTGGATGGAGAACTGCATCAGATGCTTGCCCGTATTTTTCTTCCATGCATCGCGCACGGGCAACAGCACCAGGAAGTCGTTGTCGGGCTGCCCCCATTGCAGGTAACTCTGGCAACGGGTGACGTAGTCCATGAAGTAGGGCGCATCGCGCCAGATGGAGTTCGTGGGACTCATGTCAATCGAGGCATAGAACTTCCAGCCAGGCCACTCGTCGTCCTTGGGCGAGTAGCAAGTGCCGTGGAAGAACATATGGTTCACGCCGGCGCAGAACATCAGGTCGAGGTCTGGCTTCAGTTGCGACAGACTGGTGCGGAAGTGCTCGGTCAGCCATGTGAAGGTCTCGCTCGATGTGTAGGGCTTGCCGCAGACATGGGCCGCCGAGGGTGCGTACTTGAACATTGAGTAGTCTGAATCGTTCTTGCGGGTTTTGCCGGGGTCTTGGCGCAGTCCTTTGATGCCCAGGTTGGAGAGGCCGAAGCCCTCAATCTCAGGGATGTCTACCGCCGCGTAGCAGTCAATCAGGTTGGCGGGTGAACCATGCGCCTGATTGCGGGTGATGGCCCCGTGGCTGTGGGCCCAGGCCGTCCATTGGTTGGTGAAGTTCTCCAGCAGCAGGTCGCTCAGCGTCTCACGATAGTCGCTTAGCACCTGTGGCTCGAAGTCCAGCAGTTCTGGCAAATGGTCCTCCAGACGGTAGCCACGACGAGCCTCAAACTCCTTGAGCAGCGAGGGCGTCCACGTGGCTGCCTCCACTTCGTAGGAGTCGTTGAAGAACGTGTGAGGGTAGGGCGTCCGAGTGCGCTCGAAAGCCTGCTCGATATGCTTCAGATAGTTGGCTACGGCCGTGCGGTCGAAGTGGTCGATGACCAGTCCCTCGCCACCGGGGGCAGCACGCTTGACTTTCATGACCCCGTACTTAGCGTAGAGGGCAATGACGCGCACCTGTCCGTCAGCCTGAGGATAGGCACGCTGTAGCACGAAGCGGCTATTCTTCTGGTCCTTGGCCGGCAGGGCGAGTGCCAGGTCCTTCTGCATGAGCACATTGGCTGCCTCGCCGCTCATGGTCGAATCGACAAACACCATGCGCGAAGCACTCTCTTCCAGCGGTACCCAGGGACCGCCGAAAGGCCAGCCCGTGCCAGTGGCCATGTCGAGTTCAATGCCGTTGCGCTCAGCCTGTTCGCCAGTATAGTGCAACATCTCCATCCAACGGTCGCTCAGGTAGTCTATGTTATTCGACTGATTGCCCTGCACACCGTAAATCGGGGTGATCTCCACCGCGCCGATGCCGTGGTTGCCGTACTGCTGCAGGTTCCACTGCAGATTCTCTTTATCTACAGCCGACCCCAGCCACCACCAGCGGGCACCGGGCTTGGCTTCGGTTGTGACAGTGGGCCATGACTGCGCTGACGCCATCATTGATAAGGCGGCCAACGTCAGAGTTAAAAGTGACTTTCTCATATTAATTACCGTCAGGTTTAGCGTTTTCTACCAATCGTGAGGGAGCCCATTGGAAGGTCTTCCAGTCATCAGGATGAGTTGGGTCGAAGTCCTGCCAGTCAGGACGCAGATACTGAACCAGCGGCAGATGGAGTTGCTTCATGCCCATCACTACGCATTTGGCCACCTCGTAGGCACCGTAGGGGTTGAAGTGGGTGTTGTCTGCCAGTTCGCGCCCGTACATTTCCTTAGGATAGTGCACCAGAGCCCGCTTGGAGTCCTCGAAGCCCAGAGTCTCGAAGAAGGTTTTCGTCATGGCATTCAGGTCGATCACGGGTACGCCCTCGCGCTCGGCCACCTCGCACATGGCGGCAGGGAAGTCGCCATGGGTGTTGCGGATGGTCTTGCGGTCGTCGGCAAACTGGCGGCGCTGGGTGGGCGTGCAGAACACAATCTCAGCACCCTTTGCCCGCACCTGGTCGACGAATATCTTCAACTGATACTGGTAGTGGTACCATGCGCCGTCGCCGGGGCGCTTCTCCTTCTCGTCGTTATGGCCGAACTCCACGAATACATAGTCGCCCTTCTTCAGCGTCGAGAGAATCTTGTCCAGACGGAACGAACCGATGAACGTGCGGGCCGTCAGGCCGCTCTCGGCGTGGTTGGAAACAGCTACCTCGGGTCCGAACCAGCGAGTGATCATCTGTCCCCACGATGCCCAGGGCTCGTTGTTCTGGTCCACCACGGTCGAGTTGCCGCACAGGTAGATGGTGGGCACATCGGCCTTCTCGATGTGGATGCTCTGCACAGCGGGCAGAGGGCCGTTGAACTCCAGCGTCAGACGGTCGTCCCAGGCCAGGTAGTCTTTCTCCCGATCCTTGATCTTTACGCGGGTCTTGTCGTCTATCTGAGGCGAACGCTTGTTCACCACAAACTCCACGGTTTGCGTGTCCTTGGCCTTACTGGTCGTGATGTTGTCCATCATCAGTCGGCGACCTTCGGCGCGCACAGTCGTGTTCGAGTTTTTCTTGCCGCCCAGTACCACTTTCACGCGGTAGTTGCCGTCGGGCACCTTCACCGAGAAATAGAAGGGCTCCGTGGGCTTCTTCTTGTCAGGCGCAGGCAGCAGGTCGTAGCCGTAGCCGTCCTGGTCGTTATACACGGGTTGGGCCTTCGTCAGGTCAAAGTCGAATGTCTGCGCCCAGAGCATCGTCGGGGCGAGTGCCAAGAGCATGAGTAGTTTCTTTTTCATTTGTTTTTATCAGATTAAGTAGTTATTGTCATTCTTTTGCAAAGGTACGGAAAAAATCCCTAACGGCCAAGGCATTCTGCCAATAATTTTCTTAATCCTCCCAAAAATGCCGTTGACAGGTTATCCTGCAAAAAATATTTGCCCCCATTAAACCAATAGCATCATAGGCCGTCAAAAGGGAAAAGCAACGTAACAAACCGATGACACAAAAGCGATTCCTGATACTGCTGACGATGCTCTTGCTGTGCTTGCACCATGCGCTGGCACAGAAAGATGCTTTGTCGGGTAGGGTGGTTGACAAGGAAACGGGACTGGCCATGGACAAGTCGACACTACAACTATATAGGTTGTCGGGCCGCGACACGGTGTTCGTCGCCGGTATGCTCTCCGATGCGCAGGGACGCTTCGTGTTCCGCTCGGTTCGCAGCGGTCAGTATCTGCTAAAGGCCAGTTATTTGGGTTATCAGGAGCAGCGGCTGCCTGTGACGAAGACCACGGGCCATGAGGCCGCGCTGGGCGACGTGAAGATGGCTGCCGATGCCGTACTGATTAAGGAGGCGGTGGTGACGGCTGTGATACCGAAGATGGTAATCAAGGATGACACGGTGGTCTACAACGCCGATGCCTTCCGTGTGCCGGAGGGTTCGGTGATAGAGGCACTGGTGGAGGCACTGCCAGGCGCAAAGATTGATGACGACGGAGCCATTACCATCAACGGCAAGTCGGTAAAGAAATTCAAACTGGACGGGCGCGACTTCATGACTGGCAACAATGATGCGGTGATGAAGAACCTGCCTTCCTATGTGGTAGACCAGGTGAAGGCCTACGACGAGAAGAGCGATTTGAGCCGCATGACGGGCATCGACGACGGCAACGACGACTTCGTGCTGGAGTTTGTCACGAAGAAGAGTGCGCGCAAGGGCTTGCAGATGAACCCCGACGTGGGCTACGGTACCGATGATCGCTATGGCATCCGCCTGACAGCGATGAAACCCTTCGGTGCGATGCGCTACACTTTCATGGGCAACGCCAACAACGTGAACGATCGAAACTTCACAGGCCGTGGCGGTCGCGGACGTGGCAACAACAACGGCCAGCGCGAGACTCAGACGGCGGCTATGGACGTGAGTTATGAGAACAACAAAGACCTGAAGGTGAGCGGACGCGTTACCTGGAACCACGGCACGGCCGACAACTGGAGCCGCACGGGGTCGGAGAATTTCGTGGCTACGCGCAGCGGTGCCTTCTCGAACAGCGTCAGCCAGAGTTACTCGCGCAACAACGGGTGGACGGGCAACATGAACCTGCAGTGGACCATTGACTCGCTGACCACGCTATCGTTCCGTCCGAACGTGAATTTCTCGACCAACGACGGGCGCAGTTTTTCGCGCTCCGCATCTTTTAGTGCCGACCCCTTCGACAGCGTGGACGATCCGCTGAGCGACGAAGATCAGGCCTACTTGGACGAGCAGGGTCTGATAGTGAACAGTCGTCACAACAAGTCGCTGACCTACGGCAGCAGCAGCAACCTGAGTTCTCAGTTGCAACTGTACCGGCGCATCGGCAGGCGCGGGCGCAACGTGGCCCTGAGCGGCAACATCAACTATCGCGACGGCAAGAACCGCAGCGGCAACCTCTCTGCCGTGCATCTCTACCAGACGAAAGACCAACAGGGCAACGACTCGACCTATCAGACCAACCGCTATACGCAGTCGCCGTCAGACAACGTGAGTTACTCGCTGGGCGTGACCTACACCGAGCCCCTCTACCTGTTTCCCGTGAAGCCCGCCGAGCCCGACTCGGTGAGAGGGCCCTTTGCTCGGGGCAGGCGCAACAATCGCGGCGTGGGGCTGCAGGGTGTCTTCCTGCAGTTGAACTATCGCTACAACTACAGTCATCAGAAGAACGATCCGTCTACCTACGACTTCCCAGACTTTACGGACGAGGCCTTCCGCCAGGCGCTGGAGGACTACCGCGAGTGGACGGCCCTGTTCGGACTGCTGCCAAACCCCTACGAGGACTATCTGTCCACACGGTTGAGCCGCTATTCGGAGCGCACGGAGTATGGACATAACGCTGACGTGCAGTTGCGCGTGGTGCGTGAGAAATATAACATGAATGTCGGTGTAAACATCCAGCCCCAACGCTCGCACTACATCCAGCAGTATCTGGGACGGCCAGTGGACACCGTGCGCACGGTGACCAACATCTCTCCCACGCTGAACCTGCGCTACAGGCCCAGCCAGTATGCCAACCTGCAGGTGACCTACCGCGGCACGACGCAGCAGCCCAACATCACCCAACTGCTGGACATCTACGACGACACCAACCCGTTGAACATCTCGATGGGCAACCCGGGGCTGAAACCATCGTTCACCAACGAACTGGGCACCAACTTCCAGATGCAGCGACAGCCGACGTTCGTGGAGGACAGTCTGGGATTCATGGTGCCCAAAGCCCAGCGTCACTGGAGTTTCAGCGCCAATGCCAACTTCAGGCGGACGAGCAACTCGGTGGGCAACGTGGTGACCTACGACGAGACTACCGGCGGACGCATCAGCCGTCCAGAGAACATCAACGGCAACTGGAACACCAGCGCGGGCGCATCGTTCAACATAGCGCTGGACACGCTGAACAGGTGGGACGTGAGCGGCGGCATCAGGGGCAGTTACAGTCACCACGTGGGCTACGTGAACCTGAACCGCACAGCCGTGCCCGACCGCAACGTGACCCACACCTACAACGTGTCGCCGCAGGTGTCGCTGACCTTCCGCAACAAGTGGCTGAGCGTGTCGCTGAACAGCAACACCACCTACGCCCGCACGGAGAACCGACTGCAGGCTTCGCGCAACCTGTCGACCTGGAACTTCTCGTATGGCGGCAATACGAAGATCACCTTCCCTTGGGGCAGCAACCTATCCACCGACGTGCATATGCACAGCAAGCGAGGCTATAGCGACCAGACGCTCAACACGAACGAGATGTTGTGGAACGCGCAACTGTCTCACAGTTTCCTGCGTGGCAAGAAACTGATGGTCATGCTGCAATGGTACGACATACTGCACCAGCAAACCAACTTCTCACGGAACGTGACGGCCAACGGCTGGACGGACCGCGAGGTGAACGCCATCACGTCGTATGCGATGGTGCACGTGAGTTACCGTCTGAACTTCTTCGGCGGCGCTAACAACGGCGGCGGTCGCAACCGGGGCGGCGATGACATGGAAGAGGGTGGACGAGAGCGTCGTGGCGGCAATGGTGGTGGCTTCGGAGGTCGCGGCGGACGAGGCGGAGGTGGCTTTGGCGGAGGTCGGAGATAAATTTTTATGGCCAAATAGCCATGAATGTGCGAATTATTTCGTACCTTTGTCGCCAAATTCAATCTCATTATGGCAACAGTAGACGACAAGAAGATTATCTTCTCGATGGTTGGCGTGAGCAAGACCATCCAGCAGAACCAGAAACAAGTACTCAAGAACATCTACCTCAGTTTTTTCTATGGCGCTAAGATTGGCATCATCGGCCTGAATGGTGCGGGTAAGTCGACGCTGATGAAAATCATCGCCGGACTGGACCAGCAGTACCAGGGGCAGGTGGTGTGGAGTCCCGGCTATACCGTGGGCTATTTGCCGCAGGAACCTCCCCTCGACGAGACGAAGACCGTCAAGGAGAATGTGATGGAGGGCGTGCAGCACGTCTACGACGCGCTGGCCGAGTACGACGGGATCAACGTGAAGTTCGGCCTGCCCGAATACTACGAGGATGCCGACAAGATGGACAAGTTGATGGCCCGTCAGGCCGAACTGCAGGATGTCATCGACGCTACTGATGCGTGGAACATGGACTCGAAACTGGAGCGTGCAATGGCTGCGCTCAATTGTCCTCCCGGTGACTGGAGCGTGGCGAACCTGAGTGGTGGCGAGCGTCGACGGGTGGCCTTGTGCCGTCTGCTGTTGCAGAAGCCCGACGTGCTGCTGCTCGACGAGCCTACGAACCATCTGGATGCCGAGTCGATAGACTGGCTGGAGCAGCACTTGCAGCAATACGAGGGTACGGTGATTGCCGTCACCCACGACCGCTACTTCCTGGACGACGTGGCCGAATGGATCCTGGAACTGGACCGTGGCGAGGGTATTCCCTGGAAGGGCAACTACTCGTCGTGGCTGGAGCAGAAGAGTCAGCGACTGGCCCTGGAGGAGAAGACGGCTTCAAAGCGACGCAAGACGCTAGAGCGCGAGTTGGAGTGGGTGCGCATGGCCCCCAAGGCCCGTCAGGCCAAGGGCAAGGCCCGTCTGAACTCCTATGACCGTATGCTGAACGAGGAGCAGAAGCAGAAGGAGGAGAAACTGGAGATATACATCCCCAACGGTCCGCGTCTGGGCAACAAGGTCATCGAGGCCCATGGGGTGGCCAAGTCGTATCCGGAGAAGCCGCTCTTCAAGGACCTGAACTTCTCGTTGCCTCCCAACGGCATTGTGGGCGTCATTGGTCCCAATGGTGCCGGCAAGACCACGCTCTTCCGCCTGATCATGGGCCTGGAGACGCCCGATACAGGCACCTTCGAGGTAGGCGAGACGGTCAAGTTGAGTTACGTGGACCAGCAGCACAAGGACATTGACCCCGACAAGAGCGTCTATCAGGTGGTAAGTCAGGGCAACGAGACCATCCGCATGGGCGGTCGCGATGTCAATGTGAGGGCCTATCTGTCGCGCTTCAACTTCAACGGTGCCGACCAGGAGAAGAAGTGCGGCGTGCTCTCCGGCGGTGAGCGCAACCGCCTCCATCTGGCCATGGCCCTAAAGCAGGAGGGTAATGTCTTACTTCTCGACGAGCCAACTAACGATATAGATGTAAATACCTTACGCGCTCTTGAGGAAGGTCTGGAGGCCTTTGCCGGTTGTGCCGTCATCATCAGCCACGACCGCTGGTTCCTGGATCGTATCTGCACGCACATCTTGGCTTATGAGGGTGACGAAAAGGTCTTCTACTTCGAAGGCAACTACTCCGACTACGAGGCCAATAAAGCCATGCGCCTGGGTCTGGAAGAACCCAAGCGCACGCGTTATCGTAAACTGATGGAGGACTGATTAGAGCATTCCTTTGGTAGAGGGCAACTGGTAGTGGTCTACATCGCGCCGCACGGCTGCCCGAAGCGCACGGGCCAAGGCCTTGAAGATGGCCTCGGCCTTGTGGTGCTCGTTGTCGCCCTCGGCCTGGATGTAGAGGTTCATCTGGGCAGCGTCGCTCAGGCTCTTAAAGAAGTGGTGGAACATCTCCGTAGGCACGTCGCCCACGTACTCACGGTGGAACGCCGTCTGCCACACCAGCCAGGGCCGTCCGCCGAAGTCCAGGCAGACGTGGGCGTGACAGTCGTCCATGGGCAGCGAGAATCCGTAGCGCTCTATGCCGCGCTTGGTGCCCAGCGCCCGGCGCAGACAGTCGCCCAGGGCCAGTGCCGTGTCCTCTATGGTGTGGTGCTCGTCCACGTGCAGGTCGCCCTTGCAGCGAATGGTCAGGTCCATCTGTCCGTGGCGTGCTATCTGCTCCAGCATGTGGTCGAAGAAGCCCAGCCCCGTCTGTATGTCGGCCTGTCCGCTGCCGTCCAGCGTCAGCCTGACGTGGATGTCAGTCTCCTTGGTGGTGCGGGTCACCTCGGCCGTCCGTTCACCGTCGAAAATCTGTTCGGCCACCTGCTTCCACGTCAGTGTGTCGCTCAGTATCAGGCTCTTACAGCCGATGTTGCGGGCAAACTGCGCGTCGGTCTCGCGGTCGCCGATCACGTAACTGTTGGCGATGTCGTACTGCGGGTCGTTCATGTATTTCTCCACCAGTCCCGTCTGGGGCTTGCGCGTGGGGGCGTTGTCCTCGGGGAAGTGGGGGTCTATCAGGATGTCGTCGAACTCTACGCCCTCGCCCTTCAGGGCCTGCAGGATGAAGTTCTGGGCAGGCCAGAAAGTGTCCTCGGGGAAGGCCTCGGTGCCCAGTCCGTCCTGGTTGCTCACCATCACGAAGCGGAAGTCGGTCTTTTCGCGGAGAAAGGCCAGCCAGCGGAAGACGCCGGGCTTGAAGCGGATCTTCTCCAGTGCGTCTACTTGTTCGTCGTGCGGCTCCTCTACCAGGGTGCCGTCGCGGTCAATAAACAGAATCTTTTTCATAGTCAATGCTGCCATAGGCATAATAGAGGGGGAAGATGGAATACAGATGTACGTAGGCCTGCACGAAGCCGGCCACGAGGAAGGCCACAAAGGCCATCAGGGCCATGTTGTCGGGCAGTCCCAGGGGGTCGCACATCGCCTCGCCGGCATAGGCCTTGGCGTTGGCCGTGCCGATGACGAAGGCCGGCAGTTCGCAGATGAACGTCAGCAGACAGGTGACGATGGCCGTGGCCAGCAGCGTGACAAACAGCAGGCTCCAGTGGCGCAGGCCCAGGCTGTAGCCGCCGAAGGGCGGTCGCCACGAGAGCGTGCCGCCCACCACGAAGCGCGTGACGGGGTAGGCCAGGGGCAGCAGGAAGGCGCCAGTCACACAAGCCAGGATGATGAGCAGGCCGATGGTGGCAACAGACTTCCACAGGCTGTCTACGATGCCGGCGCTGACGACGCCATAGATGATGGCGCCGAATAGGGCCACCACGACCGTCAACACCAGCGACACCCACACTGCAGCCACCAGCAGGCGCAGGAAGGGCTTCAGATGGAACGTGCCCCACCAGCGGACTGGACGGCTGATCAGGCCCGTCTGCCGGTGTTCGCTGCAGGCGCCGAAGGCATAGGATGCCAGGGCCAGCATGGCCACGCTGAACAGCAGCACGCTGCCGCCAGCCTTCAGGAGGGTGAGCGTGAGCCCGTCTGCCTGCAGCACCTGCATACCAAAGGTGCTGACCGTCACCACGATGCTCAGCACGTCGCCTATCAGCGTGCTCATCATCACGGCAAAGCAAAGCGCATAGAGCAGCGCCACAATCCACGAGGCGCGGAACAGGCGCTTGAAGTTGCCGGTATAAAGTCGATAGCCGTCGCTAATCACGGCCGGTATGCTGCGCGTCTTCTGCAGCAGCAGTTCGTCGGTCTTTTCCATATCGTTTTTCCGAAAATTTGTGCAAAGTTACGAATTATTTCTTAATTCTTAATTCTTAATTCTTATTTTCTTTGTATCTTTGCACAAAAATTAACGGAACTAGTAGAGATGAAGAAACTCAAATGGGGCTTCGTGGGCTGTGGCGAGGTGTGCGAACTGAAGAGCGGACCGGCCTTTGCCGAGGTGGAAGACTCCGAGGTGGTGGCTGTGATGAGCCGCACGGAGCAAAAGGCCCGCTCCTACGCCGAACGCCACGGCATAGCCCGCTGGTACACCGATGCCCAGGAACTGATCGACGATCCCGACGTGAACGCCGTCTACGTGGCCACGCCGCCCTCGAGCCACGCCACCTTCGCCATCATGGCCATGAAGGCCGGCAAGCCTGTCTACGTGGAGAAGCCCCTGGCCTCTACCTACGAGGACTGCGCCCGCATCAACCGCATATCCGAGCAGACGGGCGTGCCCTGCTTCGTTGCCTACTATCGTCGCTATCTGCCCTATTTCCAGCGCGTCAAGGAGATCGTGGACCAGGGCATCATCGGCAAGGTGATCAACGTGCAGATACGCTTCTCCTGGCCGCCGCGGGCGCTGGACTATGCCCATCCTGAGAACCTGCCCTGGCGACTGCAGCCCGAGATAGCCGGCGGGGGCTACTTCTACGACTTGGCGCCCCACCAACTCGACCTCTTGCAGGATATGTTCGGCGTCATCGTCGAGGCCCGCGGCATCTGTGCCAACCGCGCCAATCTCTATTCGGCCGAGGACTCCGTGAGTGCCGTGTTCCAGTTTGAAAATGGCCTGCCCGGTTCGGGCTCCTGGTGCTTCATCGGCCACGAGTCGGCCCGCGAAGACCGCATCCTGCTCATCGGTCAGCAGGGCTCGCTCAGTTTCTCCGTGTTCAACTATACGCCCATCTCGCTCCACACCAGCGAGGGCACGCAGCACATCGAGGTGCCCAACCCGCAGTACGTGCAGTACCCGCTCATCCGCAGCGTCTGCGAGCACCTGCAGGGTCGCTCCGTGTGCAGTTGTACCAGCGTCTCGGCCACACCCGTCAACTGGGTGCTCGACCGCATTCTTGGCAAATATTAGAAGCGATGAGAGAGTGGGGCTTCGCATTCGTTTTTTGCCTTCTGGGCACGCTTGGCGTGGTAGCCCAGAAGCCAACGGACAGCATACCAGCGGACAGCATCCTGCTGCCGGCTGACAGCATCGCGCCCTCAGACACCCTTGCGGCGCAGCAGGAGAAGCCCCGCCGCCTCAGTCTGCTGCGGCGCATCATACGCGGCTTCGACCGTCTGGACACGGCCTACATCGAACCCCAGCACTATCTCTTCACCGTCATGCTGCAGGGCACCCATACGCTCGACCTCTATACGCTGCGCAGTTCGGGCCCTGACCGCCAGTCGATGACCTTCTCGCCCGACCGCAAGATGCGCTTCGGGCCCTATTTCGGGTGGAGGTGGATCTTCGCTGGCTACACTTTCGAAATCGGCGGCTCGGGCACCAACAGTCTGAAGCAGGAACTCGACCTGAGCATCTACAGTTCGCAGATAGGCGTCGACCTGTTCTACCGGCGCACGGGCAGCGACTATCGGCTGGTGGATGCCAGCCTGGGCCGTGGTGTCGATGCGAGTGCCCTCGATCGCGTGCCCTTCGACGGGTTGCAGGCCGGCATCACGGGCTTCAACCTCTACTACATCTTCAACCACGGAAAGTTCTCTTATCCAGCGGCTTTCGCCCAGAGCACGCAGCAGAAAATCAGTTGCGGCTCGTGGCTGGCCGGCATCGGCTATACGCGCAACTCCATCGAACTGGACCACCAGGCGCTGCAGGCCCTCATCGACGAGCGCCTGGGGGAGCAGACCGTCAGGCTGGACAGCGGACTGATGTTCAACCGCGTCAAGTACTACGACTTCAGCCTCTCCGGCGGCTATGGCTACAACTGGGTCTTCGCCCCGCGCTGGCTCTTCGCCGCCAGCGGACAGGTGGCCGTGGCCCATAAGCGAAGCGTGGGCGACGTGGCGGGCGACGAGCGCAACGGCTTCAGTTTCCGCAACATCAACCTCGACGCCATCGGGCGCTTCGGACTGGTCTACAGCAACGGCCAGTGGTTTGCCGGCGGCAACGTCATCCTGCACACCTACAACTACCACAAGTCGCGCTTCTCGACCAACAACACCTTCGGCTCGATGAACGTCTACGTGGGCTACAACTTCAAGTTGAAACGCAAATACCGCAAATGATGATAAAACGACTCTACCTGTTACTCCTCCTCCTTACCACCCTCACGCTCAGCACCGCTGCCCAGCAGCAACTGTCCGACAGCGCCCTTGTGGTCCAGATGCTGACCGAGGCTCCTGCTGATGCTTCGCCGCTCCACTTCGCCTGTCTGCTCAAGGGCCGTCCCTACGTGAGCCACACGCTGGAGGTGAACGACCGCGAGCAACTGGTGGTCAACCTGCGCCAGTTGGACTGCACCACGCTGGTCGAGAATGCCGCCACGATGGCCCTCTGCGTGGCCAGCGGCCGGCGCACCTACGCCGACTACTGCCGCCTTCTGACCCAGTTGCGCTACCGCCAGGGACGACTGGAGGGCTACACATCGCGCCTGCACTACTTCACCGATTGGATCAACGACAACGTGGCCCTCGGGCTGGTCAGCGACCAGGCCACCGCCGAGGCCCCCTTCACGGCCGTTCAGACCGTCAGCGTAGACTATATGTCGCGCCATCCGCAGTCGTATCGCGCCCTCAAGAGCCATCCTGAGATGGTGCCCACGATAGCCGCCCAGGAGCAACGGCTCACGGGCCAGAAGCATCGCTACATACCCAAGGCTCAGATCAGGAATACCCCGGCCCTGAGAAAGGTCGTCCACGACGGCGACATACTGGCCATCACCTGCACCAAGCAGGGCCTCGACATAGCCCATGTGGGCATAGCCGTGTGGCATGCCGACGGCCTGCATATGCTGCACGCCTCGTCGCTCAAGAAAAAGGTGATTGAAGACCCGCTCACGCTCGCGGCCTACCTGAAAGGCCACCCATCGTTCACGGGCATACGCGTCATTCGTGTCCAAAGTAGTACTGACCGCGCTTCCTGGTGATCTTGCCATAGTTGATGGCGTGCTGCGGACAGTGGTGGTAGCAGGCCAGACAGTTGGTGCACGAGCCGTTGTGCTGCCAGCGGGGCAGTCCGTCTGTCAGCCTCACGTCGCCCGTGGGGCAGGCCTTCTGGCAGCGGCCGCAATGGATGCACTGGTCGGCGTCGACGGTAAACTTGCGGTCGGTGATCATCTGACTGTTGAAAAATGCGCCTATCACGTGGCTGAACGTCCAGGGCGTCACGCCCCTCACGGTATGCGTCAGTCCGCGCTGACGTGCCCAGATCATGTTGCCGTAGTGCTCCAGTTCCTGCGTGGCCCGCTTGATCTTTTCGCGTTCGCGCTCAGGCTTGTCGGTATGCATGAAGGGCAGACAGACATACGACTCGGGCATCACCAGCGAAAACACGCTCTGCGCCTGCACGCCCTTGGAGGCCAGACAGCGGTTCAGAATCTCCATCGTGCGGCCAATGCTGTCGCCGCAGGTCACCAGGGCGTAGACGTAGGTGTCGGCCTGCGTACGGAAGGTGCTGCGGCTGATGAACCGTCTGACGATGCGCGGCGGCTGCCAGCCGTGCACGGGGAAGCAGAAGCCCAGCCGTTCGCCCTCCTTCAGAGTGTAGTCACGCGGCCCCTTCTTCATCTCGTCGGGAATGAAGATCAGCCTCTCGCCCGTCACTTCGGCCAGCCGCTCGGCGGCCCATCGGGTGTTGCCAGTACCAGAGAAATAGCAAATCATGGTGCAAAGATACAAATAAATTCTTAATTCTTAACTATTAATTCTTAATTTCTTTGTACCTTTGCACCCAAAAATGAGATATTTCATCACTTTGAGTTACGACGGGACGCGCTTCCACGGCTGGCAGATACAGCCCAACGGCATCTCCGTGCAGGGCGAACTGCAGAGGGCGCTCTCGCTGCTGCTGCGGCAGGAGGTGCAGGTGGTGGGTGCCGGGCGCACCGATGCCGGCGTGCATGCCCGCATGATGGTGGCCCACTTCGACGCAGACCACGAGGTGGACGGCCCGCAACTGACCTATAAACTGAACCGTCTGTTGCCGCACGACATAGCCGTCGCCGCTGTGGAGAGCGTCAGCGACGACCTGCACGCCCGCTTCTCGGCCACCTCGCGTACCTATTATTATTATATGCACACCCGCAAGTCGCCCTTCCTGCGCCACTACTCGTGGCTTACGCACTATGCGCTCGACTTCGAGGCCATGAACCGCGCCGCCCGCCTGCTGCTGGACTACGAGGACTTCGCCTCCTTCTGCAAGAGTCATACCGACGTGAAGACCACGCTCTGCCGCGTCACGCGGGCTCAGTGGGTCAGGCTGTCAGACTCGGAGTGGCGCTTTGAGATCACGGCCAACCGCTTCCTGCGCAACATGGTGCGGGCCGTGGTGGGCACGCTCGTCGAGGTGGGCCGCGGCCGCTTGTCGCTGGACGACTTCCGTCGTGTCGTAGAGGGCCGTCGGCGCACCGATGCCGGCGAGTCTATGCCCGCCTGCGCCCTGTTCCTGGAAAAAATCGAATATTAAACTATGTGGCTCATCTTAGCATTCCTGTCGGCAGCCTTCCTGGGCATCTATGACAGCCTGAAGAAAAAGGCGCTGCGCGACAACGCCGTCATACCCATCCTGTTTCTCAACACCCTCTTCTCGTCGCTCATCTTCCTGCCCTTCATCATCCTCAGCGCCTCGGGCGACATGCTCGACGGCAGCATACTGCACGTGGGCAGCGGCGGCTGGGAGGTGCATAAATACATCCTGCTGAAGGCCGTCATCGTTCTCTCGTCGTGGATTCTGGGCTACTTCGGCATGAAGCACCTGCCGCTCACCATCGTGGGGCCCATCAATGCCACGCGGCCCGTCATGGTGCTCGTGGGCGCCCTGCTCGTGTTCGGCGAGCGGCTCAACGCCTGGCAGTGGGTGGGCGTGCTGCTGGCCGTGGTGTCGTTTCTGCTGCTCAGCCGTAGCGGCCGTAAGGAGGGCATAGACTTCCGCCACGACCACTGGATCTACATGATTGTTGGTGCCGCCGCCCTGGGGGCCGTCAGCGGCCTGTATGACAAATACCTCATGGCGCCGCCCGAGGAGGGCGGGGTAGGGCTCGACCGCATGATGGTGCAGTCGTGGTACAACATCTACCAGTGCCTGATGATGCTCCTGATGCTCCTCGTGCTCTGGTGGCCGCGCCACCGCGAGACCACGCTCTTCCACTGGGACTGGGCCATCATCGGCGTCAGCGTCTTTCTCTCCACGGCCGACTTCATGTATTTCTATTCCCTCTCTCTGCCCTCGGCCATGATCAGCATCGTGTCTATGGTGCGTCGCGGTTCGGTCATCGTCTCGTTCCTCTGCGGAGCCATGCTTTTCCACGAGAAGAATCTCCGTGCCAAGGCCCTCGACCTGGCCCTCGTGCTCTTGGGCATGATTTTCCTGTACATAGGCAGCAGGTAGTTTGGACGGTTCAAACCACCAGTTTGGACGAACCAAACCCGAGGTTTGGACGGAGCAAACCCTGACTTTGGACGGAGCAAAGTCAGGGTTGGGTGGTTTTGCGTACAAGCGCACAAGCGTACGCACTCAAAAATCTTCCCATTCTCTTGGGGCTTCAAAAAATTTTGTGTATCTTTGCAAGCGTAAACCTTTATCGTAAAAAGTATGAAGAAAAGATATGTGTGGATGCTCGCTGCCCTGCTGGTTTGTGTGGGGGCAGGAGCGAAAGTGTATCCTACGGAGAGTTACCGCCTGTCGGCCGACGGCGACACGCTGCTCAGGTGGACGGGCACGGAGGCCGAGGTGGACATGGGGGCCGACTCGGTGCTGGCCCGTGTGAAGTATATTGCCGAGAAAGCCTTCGCGCAGAACGACTCTATCAGGTACTTCGGCTCGTCGGAAGGGCTGCAGACCATTGGCGACATGGCCTTCGAGCAATGCGAGGCCCTCAGGGCGGTCTACATAGGCCCCGCCGTGAGCGCCATCGGGCAGATTGCTTTCTTCTATGCCCCGTCACTGACTACCTTCACCGTGGCCGATAGCAACCCGTACTATCGGATGCAGGGCCAGATGCTCATCGACGTGCGCAACAGCGAACTGGTGGCCAGCGGCTACGAGGAGAGCACCCGCGTGGTGGTGCCGGAGGGCATTGAGCGCATAGGCGACTACGCGTTTTATTGGTCAGACATCACAGCCGTCACGCTGCCCGCTGGGCTGAAGCACATCGGCCAGTCGGCATTCTGCTGGGCCGAACAACTCACGGCGGTCACCCTGCCGAAGGGCGTGGAGACGATCGGCGAGATGGGCTTCTATGCCTGCTCACGGCTGGAGAGCGTGTCGCTGCCCGCCTCGCTGCAGTCGATCGGCCCTGTGGCCTTCGGCTTCTGCGACGTGTTGAAGACCATGGTCGTGCAAAGTCAGACGCCGCCTGCTTTACAGACCAAGGGCGACGCTGACGTGTTCTGGTATACCGACCTCTCGTCGGCCACGCTCTACGTGCCGGAGGAGAGCATCGCGCTCTACCAGCAGGCCGAGGGCTGGAGTCGCTTTGGCACCATCGTGGGCATGCCCCGTCCCGAGAGCCGCGTGCTGATCGTGGAGACCCTGGACGGCCAGAAGACGGAGATACGACTGGAGACGCAACCCAAGGTCTACAACCGGGGCATGGAACTGGCCATCGTCTCTACCGAGACCACCATCACGCTGCCCCTGAGCCAACTGAAGCGCATGACCTTCCGGCCCGTGGACGAGACGCTGGGCATAGGCGACGTGAAGGCCAGCGACGGCGACGATGCTTCGCCGCGCGAGATGATCAACTTCAGCCAACTGCCTCCGCGCAGCCATATCGACATCTACGCCCTCGACGGCCGTCTGCTGCGCAGCGAGCGCGTGGGCGACACGTCGAGTGCCCTGTCGCTGGACGAACTGGGCCGGGGCGTCTTCCTGGTCAAGATAAATGGTGTAACCTATAAAATCAGCCGCAAATGAAGAACTACATATTTTCCCTCGTGATAGCCTGCCTCTGCTGGGGCAGCGTGTCGGCACAGGAGCCGGCCATGTATGTGTATAGAAACGACGGACAGTTCAATGCCTTCCTGATGGACCGCGTGGACAGCATGTCGTACAGCAACGTGGGAGTGGATGGGCTGACCTACGACATCCCCGTCGTGCAGGAGATATGGACTCCCGACAGCCTCTACCGCATACCCCTATCGGCCATCGACAGCATAGGCTATCAGACGCCCGAGCCTATCATGAAGCAGGGCCTCTTCATCGTCGACGAGAGCAACGTAGCCTCTGTCATTGAGGTAGGCCCCCTGCGCATGGTCTTCAGCGGCAGCACGCCCGCCAGCCAGCGGCCCGCGAAGGGGCAGATCATCTACAG
The DNA here is from genome assembly GCA_017483805.1 of Prevotella sp. Classification (GTDB taxonomy): domain Bacteria; phylum Bacteroidota; class Bacteroidia; order Bacteroidales; family Bacteroidaceae; genus Prevotella. Next base: position 72,683 of record JAFUUL010000116.1, on the reverse strand, counting down.
CGACCTGGAGGATGGCCTCTTCACCCTTGGCTTCTCCGGCCGCGTGGTCGACATCAGCCAGCAGGGCGGCAACTACGTCTACACCTGCGAGTCGGCCGGCCCCGATGAGGTCTACGACCGCCTGATCATGGTGGGCCGCATAGATTCCGATGGCAACGACGTGAACTCCGTGCGGGGTACCCGGCGACTGGGCAGGAAAGACCTGTCGGTGAGTCGCGACTTCAGCGTGGGCTTGGATGAATACCTGAAACTCTTCGGCAATGCCACCTGGGTGTACGACTACAACTTCTACCACAACATCGGCGATCCCGACCCGATGATGGTCTACATCAAGTGTTCGCAGAATTACGTAATCAGTTTCTCCTCAGAGATTGATAGCGATATATTCTTGCAGAAAGGGTGCGTGCCCAACAAGTTCCATAGCGGCGAACTTGAGAAGGAGGTCTACACGCCCGAAGCACGCCTGTTTGCAGCAGGCCCCCTGGCTGCCACGTTCAGTATGGGAGCCTATGCCTCGTTTAATGGCAAACTGACCCTGTCGCTCGAGGGCCTGAAATACGCGTCGACCTACGTGGACGAGTATACCTGGCGGGCCAACCGGCCGTTCTATGTAGAACACAAGCAGTTGGAGAAAAGCGGCAGCTGGGTAGATGCCCTTGAGACGCTCAAACTGAAACTGGGCCTGTCGGGCTCGTTCTCCGCAGGACTTTGCTGCCGCGTGGCTCTGGCCGTATGGAAAGCCGACTGGCTGAGCCTGAACCTGGTGGGCAAGGTGGGCCCGGAGTTCAAGGGCAGTTTCGAAGTAAACACCGACCTGCTGAAGTCGGAGTCGTTGGCGACGGCTATGTACAAGCAGTTCTCAGAGAATGTAAAGGCCACGGCGAGTTTCCGTCTGGGTCTCGACCTGAAGGCCACCTATAGTAAAAAGGACTGGACCATAGCGTCGCTCTCCACCAGCCTGTTCCCCAAGACGGCATCGCTCCTGCCAAAACTGACCCCACCCAGCATGACGGAAATCAGCAAGGTGGCCCCCGATGCCTACATGTGTTCCGAAGACCCGATGGCCGTCTCTACGCAAGCCTCTAACTGGGTGCTCTTCCCCGGCAAGGTGGGCCTGAGAGTGTGCGACGAAAGCGGCAATATACTGAGAGACTTCTACAACCCCGTGCCGTACACTACGGGCGGACAGACCACGGCCCTCTCCCTGAAGGGGATGGCCCCGCAGACAGTCAAGGTCTATCCGCAATACAAGTTCCTGGGCATTCTCCCCATGAAGGCCGATCCCGCCATCATCGTCATCCCTAAGCCCATCAAGATCTCTACCAATCTGCTGCAGATGAAGGAGGGTGAGAGCCGCTACATCACGACATCTGGCGGCTGGGGCCTGTGCCGGGCCAGTTCGTCGAATAAGGAGGTGGCAGCCGTCTCCATCGAGCAGAAGGCCAACGGATCCTATGAGGTGGCTGTCAATGGCCTGAAGCCCGGCTCCGCCACCGTCACCGTCCTCGACCAGCGTTCTGGCGAAACGCTCGACTGCGAGGTGTACGTCGATGCCGAGAAGCCCGGAGGTCTCGATGTGCCTGTGGTGATCTATCCTACCAGCAGTTACGAACTTTCGGCTGATGGCACGACGCTGGTCAGGTGGATGGGGCCTGAGACAGTCCTGAACATGAAGGGCGACCCTGCGTTTGCTAAGGTTACAACCATAGGATACCGGGCTTTTGGTCATGGTTATACTTGTAATTTTGAAACTGTAGTATTATCTGATCATGTAACCACTTTAGAGCATGACTCTTTCCATGGCACTTTTGAATTGAAGAACATTGTTGTGCCACCTAGCCTAAAAAGAATTGGGAATCATGCTTTTGATTATAGGTATGAGATAGAAAACATCTACATATCGGACTTGGCTGCTTGGTGTAGCATAGAGTTTGAAGATGTGCCGCAAATGGATGCTTATCTTTGGCTGAATGGTAATAAAATAAACCGCTTGGTCATTCCAGAAGGAGTGACAAAAGTCAATGATCAGGCATTCTATAGGGTTAAAGGCATCTCGTCTGTTGTATTGCCTTCCAGTCTTAAAGAAGTGGGATCGTCTTCATTCTGTAATCTAAACTTGGTTTCTCTTGACATTCCCGGCACTTTGGAAAAGATTGGGATGGGAGCGTTCGCCTATTTGTATAATCTCACGAACCTGAAGTTGAACGACGGCATCAAGACAATAGACATTTCGGCATTTCAGTCATGCACGGCTATACAAAGTGTTGTAATTCCAAACAGCGTGACAGCGCTTGGAAATTCTGTATTCTATGAATGCACCTCATTGTCATCCGTCCAGTTGCCAAACTCTATTTCAACTATTCCTTACGGTGCTTTTAGATCGACAGCCTTGAAACACATTACCATTCCCAAGAATATCAAGAAAATAGAATCAAGTGCATTTGAAGATTGCTCTTCGCTCGAGACAATCACTCTGAATAGTGGACTTGAGTATTTGGGGACTAGTGTCTTTAGTGGATGTACCAGCCTTGTAAGTGTAGCACTCCCCAAAACGGTATATAGTATTGGAGGACGGGCATTTCAGGGCTGCACCTGCCTTCAGGATGTTGAATTACCGCACGATCTGAAAGGTATTGGCAACCAGCCGTTCTATGGCTGCACCAACCTGAAGAAGGTCTATGCACACATGACTACGCCCCCTGCCGCAGCAGCCGATATGTTCGAGACCTACGATGCGACGCTCTGGGTGCCCAAGGGTAACGGCGTGATAGACCTCTATCGCCAGACGGAACCCTGGAAGCAGTTCAAGAACATCGTCGAGGCGTATTATGAGGACTAAAAATTTGGATGATTCAAAAGAAATGCTTATCTTTGCAGGGTGAAACAAAATAATGCTTAACTATATGATAGAATACTTTTCGGAGAATATGTGGCAACTGTGGGCCGTGGTGGCCGTGCTGGGACTGATACTCGAACTGGGGTCGGGCGACTTCTTTATCATCTGCTTCTCCATAGGAGCCGTGGGAGCAGCCGCCGTATCGCCTCTGGCCAACGTCTACGTGCAGGTGGCTGTCTTCGTGGTGCTCACGGCCGTGAGCATCTTCACGGTCAGGCCCTTCGCCCTGCGCTATCTGCACCGCGGCGAGGACGCCCGCAGGAGCAATGCCGACGCCCTGATGGGCCGCACAGGGCGCGTGACGGAGGAGATACCCGCCGGCGGCTTCGGCCGCGTGGCCATAGACGGCGACAGTTGGAAGGCCCGCACCGACGCCCCCGACGCCCTGCCCACAGGCACGCAGGTGGTGGTAGTAGGTCGCGAGAGCACGATCATCACGGTGAATAAACTTTAATATGAAACATATATGGAACCGCTATTGATTGTTTTGGCAGCCGTGGCGCTGCTGGTCATCATCTTTGCGAAGATGGCCCTGGTGATTATCCCGCAGTCGGAAACGAAGATTATCGAGCGTCTGGGCCGCTACCACGCCACACTGAAGCCCGGCATCAACCTGATTATCCCCTTCATCGACAGGGCGAAAAACATCGTGGTGCTGAAGTACGGACGCTACGTCTACTCGAACAATATCGACCTGCGCGAACAGGTGTACGACTTCCCCAAGCAGAACGTGATCACGAAGGACAACATTCAGATGGAGATCAACGCGCTGCTGTACTTCCAAATCATGGACCCCTTCAAGGCGGCCTACGAGATCAACAACCTGCCCAACGCCATAGAGAAACTGACGCAGACCACGCTGCGTAACATCATAGGCGAACTGGAACTGGACGAGACGCTGACCTCGCGCGACACCATCAACACCAAACTGCGCGTGGTGCTGGACGATGCCACCGACAAGTGGGGCGTGAAGGTGAACCGCGTGGAACTGCAGGACATCACGCCGCCCGCCACCGTGCTGAACGCTATGGAGAAGCAGATGCAGGCCGAGCGCAACAAGCGTGCGCAGATTCTGACATCGGAGGGTGAGAAGGCGGCCGAGATTCTGGCATCAGAGGGCGAGAAGACGGCCATGATCAACCGCGCCGAGGCCAACAAGCAGCAGGCCATACTGGTGGCCGAGGGTGAGGCGCAGGCCCGCATCCGCAAGGCGGAGGCCGAGGCTCAGGCCATCGCGCTGATCACCGAGGCCGTGGGCAAGAGCACCAATCCGGCCAACTATCTGCTGGCCCAGAAGTACATACAGATGCTGGAGGAACTGGCTCAGGGCGACAAGACGAAGACGGTCTACCTGCCCTACGAGGCCACCAACCTGATGGGCAGCATAGGCGGCATCAAGGAACTCTTTAAGGGAGAATAGTGTGTGTATGAACGGTCGCGCCATCGTCTTAACCCTTGTGATGCTCTTCGTCGGCACCGGCATCGGGCTGCGTGCCGACGAGGTGACTGACGGCTATCGGCGCGACCTGGCCCAGGCGCAGAGGGAGGGCAACGTGGAGGAGGAGGCCCTGGCCCGCGAAAGGCTGGCCGTGACCTACTACAACCGGCTGGAGTTTGACTCGCTGGAGGCCATCGTGCCCGAACAGATGGCTTTCTACAAGAGCCGCCAGGACTGGGATCACTACTACTACACGTGGCGCATCATGATCAGCGCCTACATCTACTCGAACAAGAACCAGACGGCCCTGCGCGAGTGCAAGAAGATGTATGAGGACGCCCAGTTGCGCGGCAGCGACTACGGCATAGCCATGTCGAGCCACGTGATGGGTCTGGCCTACAGCAACATACGCTACTACGAGGAGGCGCGCTCGGCTATGGAGCGCTGCCTGAACAGTTCGACCACGCAAGGCGAGCCCTTCATGCAGGTGAGCGTCTATGGCGACTACTGCGAGGTGTTGGGTGCCCTGAAGGACTATGCCGCCCTGCGCGAGGCCACGCAGGGATGGCACAGGGCTCTGTGGGCGTGGGGCGAGAACCGGGGCATGACGCACGAAGAGGTGGACAGCACGGTCTATGCCACCTACTGCTTTGTGGCGCAGGCAAAGGCCGAGCGGGGGCTGCACAACTTCGAGGAGGCTGAACGGCTGCTGCAGACGGCCACCCGCAACGCCAAACTGTATGGCGAGGACTCGAACGAGGGCCACTGGCACCACGTGCTGACGGAACTGGCCGAACTGGCTATGGAGCGTGAGCAGTTCGACGCTGCCCTGAGATACAACGACGAACTGCTGGGCATCACCCGCGAGCGCGACATCGACACCGAAATGTCTGGCGTGGAGTATCAGCGGGCGGAGATTCTGGCGAATCTGGGCCGCTATGAGGAGGCCGCCACGCTGTTTAAGAAGGTGTGCGACGACCACGATGCCTTCAACCTGCGCGACGCCAAAGCCCAACTGAGCGAGATGAGTTCGCTCTTCCGGCTGGACGAGATGGAGATGGAGCAGCAGCGCACGCGCTCGAGGTATATTGTCATCATCGCCTCGCTCATCATCGTGTCGCTGCTGGTCATAGGCCTCTTCATCTGGCAGGCTGCCCGCCGGCTCTCGCAGAAGAACCGCGAGTTGGCCATCGCGCTGGATCATGCCCAGGAGTCGGATCGCATGAAGACGGCCTTCATCCAGCACGTGAGCCACGAGATACGCACGCCCCTGAACATCATCACGGGCTTCACCCAGGTGCTCAATGCGCCCGACTACGCCATCGGCGATGAGGAGCGCAGCAGCATGATGGACCGCATAGGCGAGAACACGCAACTGATGACGCGCATCGTGAACGAACTGATAGAACTGTCGGACATGGAGAGCCAGAGGATCATAGAGCGCAACGACCGGACAACGGCGCGCGAACTGATGCTGACGGCCATCGGCGAGAGCAACATCGGCCCGACGGCCGAGGTGGGATTCGAGCAGGACTGCCGAGTGGCGGACGAGGTGGTGCTGAAGACCGACGCCGCCAGCGTGGTCAAGATACTGCGCTGTCTGCTCAGCAACGCCCAGATGTTCACCCACCAGGGCTGCATCCGCCTGACGGCCGAGGCCGACGAGCGGGAGGTGCGCTTCACGGTGAGCGACACGGGCATAGGCGTGCCGGCGGAAGACCGGGAGCGCATCTTCGAGAAGTTTGAGAAGGTGGACAAGTTCTCTACTGGCATCGGCCTGGGGCTGAGCGTCTCGCGCACCCTGGCCCGCCACTTGGGCGGCGACGTGGTGCTGGTAGACTCCAGCAGCAAGGGCAGCACTTTCTGCCTGCATTTGCCGAGGGTCTGAAGAAAAAAAGACGGAATAACTATGGTCGTTTGCAATCTTTTTTGTACCTTTGCAGCCGAATTAGACGTCCATACGTATGGTATACAATATTTTTAAAGGACTGGGCATCGCCCTGGTCACCCCTTTCAAGCAAGACGGTTCCGTGGATTATGAGGCTCTTCTGCGGTTGGTGGACTATCAACTGGAGAACGGGGCCGACTTCTTCTGTATACTCGCCACCACCGGCGAGACTCCCACTCTGACGGCCGACGAGAAGGCCCGCATCAAGCAACTGGTGGTGGACAAGGTGCAGGCCCGAGTGCCCATACTGATGGGGTGCGGCGGCAACAATACGGCTGCCGTCGTGGAGGAACTCAGGACGGGCGACTTCAAGGGCATAGACGGCATACTGAGTGTGTGCCCCTACTACAACAAACCCTCGCAGGAGGGACTCTACCAGCACTTCAAGGCCATAGCCGCCGCTACGCCGCTGCCCGTGGTGCTCTACAACGTGCCCGGACGTACGGGCGTCAACCTGAAGGCTGAGACTACCGTCCGGCTGGCCCGCGACTGCCAGAACATAGTGGCCATCAAGGAGGCGTCGGGCAACCTGGAGCAGGTGGACGAGATCATCAAGAACAAGCCCAAGGACTTCGACGTGATCTCGGGCGACGACTCGCTGACGTTCCCTATGGTGTCGTGTGGTGCCGTGGGCGTCATCTCGGTGATCGGCAATGCCCTGCCCAAGGAGTTCTCGAAGATGATCCGGCTGCAGATGCGCGGCGAGTATGACCCCGCCCGCAAGATTCACCACCGCTTCACCGACCTCTTCTCGCTGCTCTTCGTCGACGGCAACCCTGCTGGCGTGAAGGCCATGCTCCACGAGATGGGCTTCATAGAGAACGTGCTGCGACTGCCGCTGGTGCCCACCCGTATCTCTACGCTGCAGCGCATGAGCGAACTGCTCAGGGAACTGAAGATATAAAAATGATAAAAGAGGCTTTTGGCCTCTTTTATCTTTTTATCACTGTATCTGCTTTATGGCCTCTTTGGCTGCCAATACGGCTCGGCGCCAGTCGGTGTCGAGCGAGAAGCGCGTCAGGCTGTTGCCGTTTCTGAAGTAGACGAGGGCTGTGTCCTGGTCGGGGTCGCGGAAGAGAGGGTTTGAGTAACTGGCATCGATGTATGCCTTGATGACCTTGGTCTGATAGGCGGCCGGTTGTTGGCTGCTGCTGACCAGCGACTGCGAGTAGTCGTTGATGAAGTGGTGCAGGGCCAGGGCCATATCGTCCAGGAATGCGGCACTCGAGTCCGGCATCTCCTCGCGCATCTTCATGGCCATATAGTTCAGGGCATCCACCTTGAAGCGGTTGATGTTTCTCACGATGGGGGCACTATTGGGGTTGTCCACCTTCTCTTGTGCCATTTTCTTTACTTCGGTGTAGACTTCCTGCGCCTGGATGGCTGTCATCGTGGTCAGCAGGAGCGTCAGGGTGATGATGATTTTCTTCATTGCGTTATAGTTGTTTGTTCAGATATTTGCGATGTGTGATGCACGAGGGCAGTTCGGCCTCGTAGTGGGTCACCATGATGAGCGTCTTGTTCGGACGGCGGCAGAAGGTGTCGATGATGTCCTTGGCCAGTCGTTGCTGACGGGCATCAAGGCCGTGCAGCGGCTCGTCGAGGATGAGCAGTTCGGGGTCTTTGACGAAGGCGCGCGCCAGCAGCACCAGCCGTTGCTCTCCGCTGGAGAGCGCGAGGAAGGGTCGGTCGGCCAGATGATCCACGCCGAAGAGCCACATCCACCAGCGGCAGAGCGCCTGTTCGGCCTCGTTGGCGCGGGTGTAGAGGCCCACGGTGTCCTTCAGTCCGCTTGCCACGATCTGCAGACAGGGCAGGTTGCGCTGATAGGAGCGGTGCATCTCGGGCGACACGTAGCCTATGTGGCGCTTTATGTCCCAGATGCTCTCGCCCGAACCGCGCTGGCGGCCGAAGAGGGTGATGTCGCAGGCGTAGGCCTGAGGATTGTCGGCACAGATGAGCGACAGCAGCGTCGACTTGCCGCTTCCGTTCTGTCCGGACAGTGCCCATCGCTGGCCGTTGAGGATGGTCCAGTCGAGGTTGCGCAGGATGGTGCGCTCGCCGTAGCGGATGCTCACCTGGCGGAGGTCGGCCACTGTGGCTGCCTGATAGTCATCGTCGTGGGTCGGAAGCCGCAGCAGGGCCTCGCGCTTCTCGTCGGAGAGTGGGGCAGGGGCACTGCGGAAGAGGGCCTCTGGGGTCATCCAGACGGTACGCATCACATAGTCGGGCACGTCCTCGGCCCTCGAAAGCACCAGATAGAGCGTCAACTGCTGTTCGTCGGAGAGTCGCTTGAGGAGCGCCTTCAGTTGCTCGCGCGTCTCGGCATCGAGCCCGATGAAGGGGTTGTCGAGTATGAGCGTGCGCGGACGGGCCAGCAGGGTCTTGATGAGTTGCAGTTTGCGCAGTTCGCCGCTCGAGAGCGTGATGACATACTTGTCCAGCAGGGGGCGCATCTCGAAGAGGTCGTACAGATGGGCCTGCAGCGTGCGCCGCTCCTGGTCGTCGGGGCCTGTCAGCAGGAACGAGCGTTCCAGCACCTGTCCCGCCACGGGTGTCTCGGCATCTATGTCGTGCTGGTTCCACCGCAGTTGCAGGTAGTAAGACCGGTCGGTCGACGCCCCATAGGAGTCGCAGAAGGCGATGTAGCGCACGGAGTCGCTGGCCAACTGCTTGCGCAGACGGTCGGCCCATTGCGTCTTGCCGCTGGCGTTCAGGCCTATGACGGCTATGATTTCTTGCTTTTCCATACCTTGTCCTGATTCTTGTTGACGAAATCCTTCCAGCCGCGGTAGTGGGGCGCATCACTTTCGGGGCGTCCCATCTGCAGGAAGTGGCAGTAGGCGGCGGCCAGCGCGTCGGTGGCATCCATGAAGCGTCCCATCTCGTCCTGCGGAATCTTCAGCAGCCGCTGCAGCATGCCGGCCACCTGCTCCTTCGATGCCGATCCGTTGCCGGTCAGCGCCATCTTGATCTTCATGGGGGCATATTCGTGTATGGGCACGCTGCGCTCTATGGCGGCGGCGATGGCCACGCCCTGTGCACGCCCCAGTTTGAGCATCGACTGCACGTTCTTGCCGAAGAAGGGGGCCTCGATGGCCAGTTCGTCGGGCAGGTAGGACTCGATGATGCCCGTCACCCGCTCGAAGATGTGGCCGAGTTTCAGGTAGGCATCGGGAAACTTCCTCAGGTCGATGATGCCCATAGTGACCATGCGCGGCCGTCCGTCTTTCACTTCCAGCACGCCATAGCCCATAATGTTGGTTCCAGGGTCAATGCCCATGATGATCTTGTCCATTCAGCGTGCAAAGGTAATCATTTTTATCCTTCCGCGTACATTATATTATATAATTTAACGCGAATCAAGAAAAATTATGTCTCAAGATTTGGCCATTCCAAATAAAAGGTGTAACTTTGCCCGTTGAAATTAATCCTTTTAAACGTATGACCGAAACCCCCCGAAGCGAAGGACTCGACTCCGTAATCGTCAAGAGTGACTTCAAGATTCTGATTGTCGATGACGTGGTCAGTAACGTGCTACTACTTAAGATTCTACTCACTAACGAGAAATACCAGGTGTGTACTGCCAATGGCGGCAACATGTGCATCGAGATGGCCAAGAGCGAGAAGCCTGACCTCATACTGCTCGACGTGATGATGCCCGACATCAACGGTTTCGACACGGCCACCATTCTGAAGAAAGACCCTGCTACGGCTGAGATACCCATCATCTTCCTGACCGCACTCAACAATCCCAGTGACCTGGTGCACGGCTTCCAGGTGGGAGCCAGCGACTTCCTGACGAAGCCCTTCAACAAGGAGGAACTGGTGGTGCGCGTGTTCCATCAGATCAAACTGGTGGCTGCCACCCGCATCATCGAGAAGCAGAATGCCGACCTGCGTGCCACCATCAACAACCGCGACAAGATGTACTCCGTCATCGCCCACGACCTGCGTTCGCCGATGGCCAGCATCCGCATGGTGCTCAACCTGGTGGTCAACGCCGTGCCGAAGGACGTGATAGGCCCCGAACTCTTCGAACTGCTGGACAAGGCCAACAAGGAGAGTGAGGACTGCCACGACCTGCTGGACAACCTGCTGAAGTGGACAAAGAGCCAGACGGGACGCCTGAACGTGGTGCTGCAAGACCTCGACCTGAACGACATCGTGCCGGGCGTGGTGGAAATCTTCGAGATGATCGCCCTGACCAAGAAAATCAAACTGGAGTACAAGGGCACCGGCTCACCCGTGGTGGTCAGAGCCGACAACGATATGCTGAAGACCGTCGTACGCAACTTCCTGTCGAACGCCATCAAGTTCTCGCCGGAGGACAGCACCATCGAGATTCTCATGTCGCAGCAGGACGCCGACTTTGCCAAGATCAGCGTGCGTGACCACGGCGTGGGCATCGCCCCTGAGCGACTGGAAAGCATCTTCCACAAGGGCGAGACCACCTATGGCACCGGCGGCGAAGAAGGCTCCGGCCTCGGCCTGCAACTCTGTGCTGACTTCTCGCGCAAGCAGGGAGGCGACGTGATGGTAGAGTCGGTGCTGGGCGAGGGTTCCACATTCAGCGTGCTCGTACCACTGAAAAAGTAGTGAATAAATAATAAAAAGGTAATCATTTTCTTTGTCGTTACAAAAAAAATGATTACCTTTGCACCCGATTCCTGACAACGCTACAGTCCTTGAAGCGTTTTTGAGTCTCACACATTTATCATCATTTCACAACTCAAGCAACTAATGTGCTAATTATATGTATACGAAAGAACAACTTGAACAGATGGCAATACCCGAACTGATGGAGATTGCCGACGAACTGGGTGTCAAGGTGTCGCAGGACGATGAACTGGAGACGGTCATCTACGACATACTGGACAAGGCTGCCGAGACGGCTTCGTCCTCCACCGGCGCCGCCACCAAGCGCAAGCGCACCCGCATAGCCAAGAAAGATACCGACCGAGTCTATACCGTCAACGGAAATGAGGGCGAGAACTTCGACGTTAAGAATCAGAAGAACATGAACGTAGAGGCCCCGTCGCTCTTCTCCGACGAGCCCGCTCCATCTGCCGAACAGGCAGAGTCAGCGGCCGAGGAGCCCAAACCCGCCGAGGAACCCAAGGCTGCCGAAGAGCCGAAGAAGCGCCGCGGACGCAAGTCGAAGGCCGAAAAGGCTGCCGAAGAGGCTGCTGCTGCCGCCGCTGCCGCTGCAGAGGCTGCCGCACAGGAGGAAGCCGTACCCGAAACCCAGAGCGAGACTCCCGCCGAAGAGCAGAGCCTCGACCAGAACATGCTCGACCAACTGCAGAAGAAAATAACCCGCCACAACAAGGAGGCCAAGGACGAGAAGCAGCCCGCCGACGCGACCGACGTGTGGGAAGGCGATCCGGGCGACGGCACCGACTTCATCACCGTCATCGACCTGCCCATCGAGGACCAGAGCGCCATGCCTACGCTCGACATATTCGACCGCCCCGTCGTGCAGCATCAGGCTGATACCGCCTTCCAGTCGGCACCTTCGGCATCCGGCAACGGCACTGCCCGCTACAACTTCGACGACATCATCCAGGGCAACGGCGTGCTGGAAATCATGCAGGACGGCTATGGCTTCCTGCGCTCCAGCGACTACAACTATCTCTCGTCGCCCGACGACATCTACGTGTCGCCCCAGCAGATCAAGAAGTACTCGCTCAAGACGGGCGACGTGGTGGATTGCACCGTGCGTCCGCCGCACGACAACGAGAAGTACTTCGCCATGTCGAATGTCAACCTCATCAACGGACGCCATCCCAACGAAGTGCGCGACCGCGTGTCGTTCGAGCATCTCACGCCGCTCTTCCCTGAGGAGAAGTTCAACCTGACCGGCGACCCTGCCACCACCAATCCCTCGACCCGCATCGTCGACCTCTTTGCCCCGATAGGCAAGGGCCAGCGTGCGCTCATCGTGGCTCAGCCCAAGACCGGTAAGACCATCCTGATGAAGGATATTGCCAACGCCATTGCCGCCAACCACCCTGAGGCCTACATCATGATGCTGCTCATCGACGAGCGTCCTGAGGAGGTGACCGACATGAGCCGCACCGTCAACGCCGAGGTCATCGCCTCTACCTTCGACGAACCCGCCGACCGCCACGTGAAGATAGCCGGCATCGTGCTCGAGAAGGCCAAGCGCATGGTGGAGTGTGGTCACGACGTGGTTATCTTCCTTGACTCGATCACCCGTCTGGCTCGTGCCTACAACACCGTCAGCCCTGCCAGCGGAAAGGTGCTCACCGGTGGTGTCGATGCCAACGCCCTGCAGAAGCCGAAGCGCTTCTTCGGTGCCGCCCGCAACATAGAGGGTGGCGGTTCGCTCACCATCATTGCCACCGCTCTGGTCGACACTGGCTCTAAGATGGACGAGGTCATCTTCGAGGAGTTCAAGGGTACGGGTAACTCGGAAATCCAACTCGACCGTATGCTCAGCAACAAGCGCGTCTTCCCGGCTCTCAACCTCGTGCAGTCTTCTACGCGTCGCGACGACCTGCTGCAGGATTCCACCACGCTCAACCGTATGTGGATTGTCCGCAAGTTTATTGCCGAGATGAACCCCATCGAGGCCATGAACACGCTGCGTGACCGCCTGGTGACCAGCCGCAACAACGAGGAGTTCCTCATGTCGATGAACGGCTGACGCTTCAGCCGCCGTCTCATTGGGATGCCTGCTTGACCGCGTTCCGATGCCTCGCAAGGCTAGTTCCGATGCTTACTTACTGCCGTTCCGATGGTTGCTTACCCCCAAAAAGTGCCATCGGAACGGTTGCTTATTGCCGTCGGGTGGGGGTCGGGGTGCCTTGTTCATCCGCACGGCTGTGCAGTCATCTCATTTGACGGTACAAAGGTACAACATTGTCGTTGCGGTTCACGAATACTTGGCCGTTTTTTTTCGTTTATTTTTGTGTAGCATTGTTGCAGTGTTGCAGTTGTAAAATATAGCCTGTTTTACAACTGCAACACTGCAACAACGGGCTGGCTGCTGAGTCACTTGAGTGCCAGTTCCTGTTGCATGCGCAATATCTCGTCGCGATACTGGGCGGCTTGCATGAAGTCCAGTTGCTTGGCAGCCTCCTTCATGCGGCGGGTGGTCTCGGCAATGAGTTTCTCCAACTGCGGTCGCGTCATGTGCTCCACTATCGGGTCGGCAGCCTTATCGAGCGGTGCCGATGCCGAGCCGCCTGCAGCCCGTTTGAGTTCCTTCAGGTCTGGCGTGTCATCCTTGCTTAATGCGCTCTGTTTGAGTGTCTTGACGATTTGCGTTGGAGTGATGCCATGGGCTTCGTTGTAGGCCATCTGCTTCATGCGTCTGCGCTGCGTTTCGTCGATGGTCAGTTGCATCGAGGCGGTGATGGTGTCGGCATACATGATGACGCGTCCGTTCACGTTTCGGGCAGCACGTCCGGCCGTCTGCACCAGCGAGCGACGGCTGCGAAGGAATCCCTCCTTGTCGGCATCGAGGATGGCCACGAGCGACACCTCAGGCAGGTCGAGTCCCTCGCGCAGCAGGTTGACACCCACCAGCACGTCGTAGGCGCCATTGCGCAGATCCTCCAGTATCTTTACGCGGTCGAGCGTGGCCACGTCGCTGTGTATATAGGCCGTCTGCACGCCGTGGTTCAGCAGATATTCCGACAGTTCCTCGGCCATTCGCTTGGTCAGCGTGGTGACCAGCGTGCGCTCCTTGCGCTCTATGCGCAGGTTGATTTCCTCCAGCAGGTCGTCTATCTGGTTCTCGCTGGGGCGCACTTCTATCTCGGGGTCCAGCAGGCCCGTGGGGCGGATCACCTGTTCCACCACCACGCCCTCGGCTTCCTGCAGTTCGAAGTCGGCCGGCGTTGCCGATACATAGATGACCTGATGGACGTGGGCCTGAAACTCGTCGAACGTGAGCGGGCGGTTGTCGAAGGCGGCGGGCAGACGGAAGCCATATTCCACAAGGTTGGTCTTGCGGGCGCGATCGCCGCCGTACATAGCACCTATCTGAGGCACGCTGACGTGGCTCTCGTCGACGAAGAGCAGAAAATCGTCGGGGAAATAGTCCAGCAGGCAGTAGGGGCGCTCGCCCGGCTTGCGGCCGTCGAAGTAGCGCGAATAGTTCTCTATGCCAGAGCAGTGGCCCAGTTCCTTGATCATTTCCATGTCATACTCCACGCGCTCCTTGATGCGCTGCGCCTTGATGCCGTCGCCCAGTTCCTCGAAGAAGTCCACCTGCTTCATCAGGTCGTCCTGTATGTCGTGAATGGCCTTGTTCGTCTGCTCCTGCGTGGTCATAAAGAGGTTGGCGGGGTAGAGTTTGTATTCGGCGTAGCGCCCCAGTCGAACCAGCGTCACGGGGTCGAGTTCCTCGATGGCGTCTATTTCGTCGTCCCAGAAGGTGATGCGCAGTATCATCTCGTTGTAGGCCATGTAGATGTCCACCGTGTCACCCTTCACGCGGAAGTTTCCGCGCTCCAGCGTCAGGTCGTTGCGCACGTAGAGCGACTGCACCAATTTTCTTAACAAAACATTCCTGTCCATCGACTGCCCCTGTCTCACCTCGATGACATTGTCCGAGAGTGCATTGGGGCTTCCCATACCGTAGATGCACGAAACAGAAGATACAACAACAACATCTTTTCTACCTGACAGCAAGGCACTTACTGCCGACAGGCGCAGGCGGTCTATCTCCTCGTTGATGGCCAGGTCTTTCTCTATGTAGGTATCGCTGCTGGGCAGGTAGGCCTCCGGCTGGTAGTAGTCATAATAACTGACATAATACTCGACGGCATTCTCCGGGAAGAAGCCCTTCATCTCGTCGTAGAGTTGGGCGGCCAGCGTCTTGTTGTGACTCAGTATGAGGGTAGGGCGGCCCACGTTGGCAATGACATTGGCCATCGTGAAAGTCTTGCCCGAACCCGTCACGCCCAGCAGCACTTGGGCACGGTCGCCCCTCAGCACGCCGTCGGTCAGTTCGCGAATCGCCTCGGGTTGGTCGCCCGTCGGCTGGTATTTTGAAGTCAACTTGAAGTTCATATCGAGGTGCAAAATTACGAATAATCCGTAAAATATTCGCCTTTGGCGGTTAAAAAATATATAAACGCTTTGTATTTTGGCCGAAAATGAGTAATTTTGCACGCTAAATCGTAAAAGATGATGAAAAGTAACGTCTTTTTTATGCTCATTTGCTCGGTTCTGATGCTGAGCAGTTGCGCCGGAGAACTGAACAAGGTGCTCAAGTCTATCGACTATGACTACCGCTACGAATATGCCAAGCAGTGCTTTGCCGAGGGTAAGTACAGCCAGGCAGAGACCCTTCTGCAGGACATGATCACCATGAAGAAAGGCACCGACGAGGCACAGGAGTCGCTCTACATGCTGGGCATGTCGGAGTTTATGAATAGCGACTACGAGTCGGCTTCGGAGACCTTCAAGAAGTACTACACCACCTATCCCCGCGGCCAGTATGCCGAGGTGGCCATGTACTACGTCGGCCAGTCGCTCTACGAGAGTGCACCCGAGCCCCGCCTCGACCAGACGCCCACGCTGGGGGCCATCAATGCCTTCCAGCAATTCCTCGACTTCTTCCCGCAGTCGGAACTGCGCGGCAAGGCACAGGACAAACTGTTCGACCTGCAGGACAAACTGGTGCAGAAGGAACTGCTGTCGGCCCAACTCTACTACAATCTGGGCGGCTATTTCGGTAACGTCAACTCCAACAGCGAGAGCAACTACTCGTCGAGCATCATCGTGGCTCAGAATGCGCTGAAGACCTATCCGTTCATGCGTCACCGCGAGGACTTCTCGCTGCTGATCATGAAGAGCAAGTTCGAACTGGCCGAAAACTCCAGCGAGGACAAGCGCGTGGAGCGCTACCGCGATGCCGAGGACGAGTGCTACGGCTTCCTGAACGAATATCCTGAGTCGAAAAACTGCGAACTGGCTCAGAAGTTCATCAACAAGTGCAAGAAATACACGAAAGAATAAAGAATAGTACACACATAAAAAATAATTTGAATATCACAATGGATTACAAGAAATCAAAAGCACCGGTAAACACCGTGACCCGCAACATTATGGACCTCTGCGACGAGACTGGCAACATCTATGAGAGCGTATCGATCATAGCCAAGCGTGCCAATCAGATCTCCGTGCAGATTAAGGAAGACCTGTCGAAGAAACTGGCCGAGTTTGCCAGTTACAACGACTCGCTCGAGGAGGTGTTTGAGAATCGCGAGCAGATAGAGATTTCGCGCTACTACGAGAAACTGCCGAAGCCCTCTCTGCTGGCCACACAGGAGTTTATCGAAGGTAAGGTCTACTGGCGCGATCCTTCCAAGGACGTTCAGCCCGTTGTAGTTGCAGAAGCATGATACAGCGCATACAGACCGTCTATCTGCTGCTGGCGGGCATCGTCTTGGGTGTTTCAGCCGTCATGGAGTGTGGCACGCTCTGGGTGAGCGTCATCATGGCCATCCTGGCTGTCATCTCGCTGGCCGATATCTTCCTCTGGAAGCAGCGTCCCACTCAGGCCCTCGTCTGTCTGGTGCCTATGGCTGTCGTCATTGGCTACTACGTCATGCTGGCCGTCCGTCAGCCGCTGCTGACCTGGTATATGGCCTTGCCGCTGGTGGCCGTCCTGCTGTTGTTCCTGGCTCGCAAGGCCATACTGAAGGACGAGAAACTGGTGCGCTCGCTGGACAGAATCAGGTGAGAGAGAAGTGATAAGCGATGAGTGATAAGTGATAAGTGATGAGTATGGAGATCAAGACTGCTGAATTCACCCTGTCTGCCCCCAATGTGGGTATGTGCCCTCAGGATACGAAGCCTGAGTATGCCTTCATCGGCCGCTCCAACGTGGGCAAGTCGAGTCTCATCAATATGCTCTGCCGCAACAAGCGGTTGGCCAAGACCTCATCCACGCCCGGCAAGACGCTGCTCATCAACCACTTCATCATCAACCGCGAGTGGTATCTGGTAGACCTGCCCGGCTATGGCTTTGCCAAACGCTCGAAGAGCGAGGTGGCCAAACTCGACCAGATGATTCGTGGCTACATCCTGGGACGCGAGCAACTGGTAAATGTCTTCGTGCTCATCGACGTGCGCCTGGAGCCGCAGAAGATTGACCTCGAGTTCATGGAGTGGCTGGGCGTGTCGAGCGTGCCGTTCTCCATCGTCTTCACCAAGGCCGACAAACTCTCGGCACTCAAGGTGCGTCAGAACGTGGAAGCCTACACCCGGGCGATGATGGAGACCTGGGAGGAGATGCCGCCCTACTTCGTCACTTCCTCTGAGAAGGGCGACGGGCGCGACGAGGTGCTCGACTACATCGCTCAGATCAACCAGTCGCTGAAGGACTAATGGCCCGCGAGATACCATACCTGGACGTACAGAACCTGACCAAGTCGTTCGGGGCATTGGTGCTGTTCAGGGACATCAGTTTCTCCATCGCCGAAGGTCAGAAGGTGGGCCTCATCGCCAAAAACGGCATCGGAAAGTCTACGCTGCTGTCGATACTCTCAGGAAAAGAGGGCTACGACAGCGGCGATATCATTTTCAGGCGCGACCTGAAGGTGGGCATCCTGGAGCAGTCGCCCGCCTTCGACCCAAACGACTCCGTGCTCGATGCCTGCTTCAACCACGAAGGCAACGAAGAGAAGATTCTGAAGGCCAAGCAGATACTGACCCAACTGAAAATTCGCAACCTGCAGCAGCCGATGGGACAACTCAGCGGCGGACAGCAGAAGCGCGTGGCACTGGCCAACGTGCTGATCACCGAGCCCGACCTGCTGATACTGGACGAGCCGACCAACCACCTCGACCTCGAGATGATCGAGTGGCTGGAGGGCTTCCTCAACCGAGGCCACAAGACGCTGCTCATGGTCACCCACGACCGCTACTTCCTCGACCGCGTGTGCTCCGTCATCCTCGAACTGGACGACCAGACCATCTACACCTATCGCGGCAACTACTCCTACTATCTGGAGAAACGCCAGGAGCGCATAGACAACCGCAGGGCAGAGATCGCGCGGGCCAACAACCTCTATCGCACCGAACTCGACTGGATGCGCCGCATGCCTCAGGCTCGCGGCCACAAGGCCAAGTATCGCGAGGATGCCTTCTACGAACTGGAGCGCATCGCCAAGAGCCGCATCGAGGAGCGCGCCGTGCGCCTGAAGGCCTCAAATGTCTATATCGGTTCGAAGATATTCGAGTGCCAGTACATCTCCAAGCGCTTCGACGACACCATCATCCTGCGCGACTTCTACTACAACTTCTCCCGATTCGAGAAGATGGGCATCGTGGGCAACAACGGCACGGGCAAGTCCACCTTCCTCAAGATGCTCCTGGGCGAGATGCAACCCGACGAAGGGCGCATCGTCATCGGCGAAACCGTACGCTTCGGCTATTTTTCGCAGGAGGGCATGCGGTTCGACGACCAGATGAAGGTCATCGATGCCGTGCGCGACATTGCCGAATACGTCGACCTGGGCAGCGGACGCCATCTGTCGGCCTCGCAGTTCCTGCAGCACTTCCTGTTCTCGCCCGAGCAGCAGCACAACTACATCTACAAACTCTCTGGCGGCGAACGGCGCAAACTCTACCTCTGCACCGTGCTGATGCGCAACCCCAACTTCCTGGTGCTCGACGAGCCGACCAACGACCTCGATATCGTCACGCTGCAGATTCTGGAGGAATACCTGCAGGACTTCCCCGGCTGCGTCATCGTGGTCAGCCACGACCGCTACTTCATGGACAAGGTGGTCGACCATCTGTTGGTGTTCAAGGGGCAGGGAGAGATAAAGGACTTCCCCGGCAACTACACGCAGTACCGCGACTGGCAGTCGCTGCAACCCAAGGAGAGTGACACCGGGAAATCCGGATTACCCGGAAAATCTGGGAATACCAGAGAATCCCGCGAGCCATCCAAGCGCAAGATGACCTTCAAGGAGAAGCGCGAATTCGAGCAACTGGAGAAAGACATCGCCGCCCTGGAGGAGGAGAAGACGAAGATAGAGACCGCCCTGAGCAGCGGCACCATCTCCGTAGACGAAATAACCGCGATGAGCAAGCGGCTGCCCGCGTTGAACGACGAACTGGACGAGAAATCCATGCGATGGCTCGAACTGTCGGAGATTGAAAATTGAAGATTGAAGATGGCACAGCATTATCCCTCTCATCTCTTGGAGCAGGCGGTACAGGAGTTCGCCAAACTGCCAGGCATCGGACGCAAGACAGCCCTCCGGCTGGTGCTCCACATGCTGCGCCGCGACACTACGGAGGTGGAGCAGTTTGCATCAGCCATCGCCACGATGAAGCGCGAGGTGAAGTTCTGCCGCGTCTGCCACAACATCAGCGACCAGGACGTCTGTCCCATCTGCTCGGATGCGCGTCGCGATGCCTCGACCATTTGCGTGGTGGAGAACATTCAGGACGTGATGGCCATTGAGAACACCCAGCAGTTCCACGGGCTCTATCATGTGCTGGGAGGGCTCATCTCGCCTATGGACGGCATCGGCCCCAGCGATTTGGAGATCGGTTCGCTGGTGCAGCGCGTAGAGGATGGCGGCGTGAACGAGGTGATCCTGGCCCTCAGCACCACGATGGAGGGCGACACCACCGGCTTCTACGTGTTCCGCAAACTGACACCCTTCGATGTGAAGGTATCTATCATCGCCCGAGGTGTCTCCGTGGGCAACGAACTGGAATATACCGACGAGGTGACGCTGGGACGCTCCATCCTGAACCGAACCCCGTTCGACGGAAAATAATAATAAGGAGAAAAAGAGAAATGAGAGTACAACAACTGCTGATGATACTGTTTGTAGGGCTCTGCCTGTTGACGGCAGGCATCTACTTCATGCTCGACCTCTTCCTGGTCGACATAACTGCCGAGATGGTCTCCGAGAAGCAACGCTTCGCCCTGACCTCCGTGATGATTCTCGTCACGCTGGCCGTCATCCCGCTGTCCCTGCGCCTGCTGAAGTTCAAGCGCGTGGAGGCCGACATCATCCGTCGCGGCGAGGTGGCCCTGAAGTGGTGGGCCCTGCTGCGTATGCTGTCGCTGTTTGCCCTGCTGATTCTCAACATCGTGCTCTATTACTTCTACGCCGAGGAGCCCACCTTCGGCTGGCTGGCCGTCATCCTGGTGCTCATCCTGCCCTTCATCATCCCCACGAAGGGCCGCTGCGAGGCAGAGTTGACGCCACAGGCCGAAGAGACAGAAGAGCCCGAACCTGAAACCCCATCAGAATCCCAAGAAGCGTGAAACTGAGTGTCATCATAGTCAGTTACAAGGTGCCCTACTACGTAGAGCAGTGTATCCGTAGTGTACGGCAGGCGACGAAGGACATCGACTGCGAGATCATCGTGGTCGACAACCATTCGCAGGACGGCACAGTGGATTATCTGACGCAGACCTTCGGCACGTCGATCACCCTCATCGACAGCAACCACAACCTGGGCTTTGCCCGCGCCAACAATATGGCCATCCGCCAGTCGAAGGGCGAGTATGTGCTGCTGCTCAATCCCGACACCTTCGTGGCAACCGATGCCCTCCGTCAGGTGCTGGCCTTCATGGACGAACATCCTCAGGCGGGTGGGGCAGGGGTCAGAATGCACAATGCCGACGGCACGCTGGCCCGCGAGTCGCGTCGCGGCCTTCCTACGCCCTACGTGTCGCTGCTCAAGATGCTGGGGCAGTCGAGCCGCTACTACATGAGCCATCTGCCCTGGGACGTGCCCGAGCGCATCGACGTGATGAGCGGCGCCTTCTGCCTGCTGCGCCGTAGTGCCCTCGACCAGGTGGGATTGCTCGACGAAGACTTCTTCATGTATGGCGAGGACATCGACCTGAGTTACCGCATACTGAAGGGCGGCTTCGAGAACTGGTATGTGCCGGCCGACATCGTGCACTACAAGGGCGAGTCCACCCAGAAGTCGTCGTTCCGCTATGTCCATGTGTTCTATCAGGCCATGCTCATCTTCTTCCGCAAGCACTACGGCCATCTCAGCCTCTTCATCACCCTGCCCATCAAGGCCGCCATCTACCTGCGGGCCCTCCTGGCCCTCATCCAGATGTGGTACTACCGCATCCGCCGGGAAATGGGCTTCGTCAGCCGTCCTGCCACGATGGAGTATGTCTTCGTGGGCGGCCAGAAGATGCTCTCCGAGTGCCGCCTGCTGGCTCGCCGCAAGGCGCTTTCGGCCAAGTTCCTCACGCCTGACGAAACGGTCAAGCCCGCCAGCCAGCAGTGTGTGGTCTACGATCTGGACACCTTCACCTTTGCCGACGTCATCAGTCGCGCCGAACAGGACGGCCGCTCGTATATCGGCACCTACAGCACCGACACCCACATTCTCATCACTCCACAGGAAATCATACAATGACAGCACTACCCACCATCCGACTGAGGGCTATGGAGCCCGAAGACCTCGATACGCTCTACTGCATGGAGAACGATGCCTCGCTGTGGCATCTGGGTATGACCAACGCGCCCTATTCGCGCTACGTGCTCCACGACTACATCAGTCAGCAGACGGGCGACATCTACACCGACAAGCAAGTGCGCCTGATGATTGTCAACGAGGCCGGCGAGACCGTTGGGATGGTCGACCTGACATCCTTCGACCCCAAGAACCAGCGGGCCGAACTGGGACTTGTCATTGCCGCTAACCATCGGCAGAAGGGCTATGCGCATGCGGCCATGCTGGCTCTGCACACCTACGCCAAGTCGACGCTCCACCTGCATCAGGTCTATGCCGTCATACCTGCCGACAATCATGCGTGCCTCCATCTGTTCCGCACGCTCGACTATCAGCCTTCGGCCACGCTCTCCGACTGGCTCTTCGACGGCACCACCTACCACGATGCCGTCCTGCTGCACTATCTTCTGTAAGAATTACCCTCGCCTTCTGAATTCCGAGCACGTGATGGCCGTAGCAATGGCTACGTTCAGGCTCTCCGGGCCTTCGTGGAACTGGGGTATCAGCAGGCGGTTGGTAATCAACGAGCGGATGGGAGCCGATATGCCGTTGCCCTCGTTGCCCATCACGATGATGCCCTTGCTGCTCAGCGGTTGCGCGTAGATGTTCTCGCCGTCGAGCAGCGTTCCATAGACGGGCACCTGCGCCCGACGGATCATCTCCTCCAGATCAGTATAAATAATGTTCACGCGCGCAATGCTGCCCATCGTTGCCTGCACCACCTTGGGATTCCAGGCGTCGGCCGTATCCTCCGAACAGTAGATGGTCGTGATGCCGAACCAGTCGGCTATGCGGATGATGGTGCCCAGGTTGCCCGGGTCCTGCACGCCGTCGAGAGCGAGCACTAGGTCGGAGTCGGCCACCGGCTTCTCCTTCATGCGGAATACGGCCAGCACCTGCTGCGGATGCTGCAGGAAACTGATCTTGCGCAATTCCTCGTCGCTCACTTCCTGCGCCTCCCGGCCCTCGTCGGGCCACTCGCCGGTGGCATACAACTGCACGGCCTCGAAGCCGGCACGCAGCAGGTCGCCCACCACTTTCGGGCCCTCGGCCACGAAGACGCCATCGCGCTTGCGGAACTTCTTCAGTTCAAGTTGATGAACATATTTTATTTGATTTTTGCTAATCATGGTGCAAAGATAGCGATTTTTTTTGTAACTTTGCGGCTGATTATGCGAAAAGTGCACCATATCGTCCTTTTTGTGGTGGGATTGGCCGCTCTGCTGAGCGCCTGTTCCTCCACTAAGTACGTGCCCGAAGGCGAGTACCTGCTCAACAGCGTGAAGGTGAAGACCGAGGGTGACTACGACGATGTGAACACGGCCACGCTGCGCAACTACGTGCGCCAGAACCCCAACCGCCGCTGGTTCTCGCTGTTCAAACTGCCCCTGGCCACCTATTCGCTCTCCGGCCGCGACACCACCCGCTGGGTCAACCGCACGCTGCGCTCTATGGGCGAGGCGCCGGTCATCTTCGACAGCGCCAAGGCCGCCGTCACCTGCGTCGACCTGCAACAGGAACTGCGCAACGAGGGGTTCCTCAATGCGCAGGTCACTATGGAGCGGCAGGTCAGCGGACGCAAGGTCAACCTCGTCTATCGCCTGAAGCCCGGCGAGCCTTACTTCATCCATTCCATCCGTCAGGAAATAGCCGACGACAGCATCGCCCGCATCCTGGCCGATGCCGGCAGCAGGAGCCTGCTGTCGGAAGGCATGAAGTTCGATGTGTCACTCCTCGATGCCGAGCGCAAGCGCATCACCGGCATACTGACCGACAAGGGCTACTACCGCTTCCACAAGGAGTACATCACCTATCAGGCCGACACGGCTGCCGCCTCGCGGCTCATCGACCTGACGCTCCACCTGGGCCTGATGCACCGCAGCGACCAGCCCGACACGCTGCACACGCGCTACTGGATGCGCCACATCCGCTATGCCAGCGGCGACCCGCAGGACGACCGCATCCACCTGCGCCGCCACGTGCTGCACGAGTGCACCCACCTGAGCAGCGGCGAGCCCTATCGCTCCACTGGCCTGCAGAACACCTACAACCACTTCGGCCGGCTGCAGGCGGTCAAGTACACCAACATACTGATGCAGCAGGTGCCCGACGCCGATTCGCTCGACTGCGACATCCTGCTCCTGGCCAACAAGCCGTCGACCATCAGTTTCCAGCCGGAAGGCACCAACACGGCCGGCGACCTGGGTGCCGCGGCGTCGCTTACCTATCAGAACCGCAACCTCTTCCGCGGCAGCGAAGTGCTCTCCATCGAACTGCGTGGTGCCTACGAGGCCATCCGCGGATTGGAGGGCTACTCCAATCAGGACTTCGTGGAGTACAGCGCCGAGACGCGCCTGCAGTTCCCGCGCCTCATTGCGCCCTTCTTCAGCCAGCCCCTGCGCCGCCGCGTCAACGCCACCAGCGAACTGTCGCTGCTCTACGACCTGCAGGACCGTCCTGAGTTCCACCGCCGCCTCCTCTCTGCCGCCTGGCGCTACAAGTGGAACTTCCCCGGCAGCAACAGCCGCTACCAACTCGATCTGCTCGACCTGAACTATGTGTTCATGCCCTGGATATCCGACACCTTCCGCCGCGAGTATCTCGACAACGACAATACCCGCAACGCCATCCTGCGCTACAACTACGAAGACCTCTTCATCACCAAGATAGGCTTCGGCTACTCCTTCACCCGCGGCAACCTGGCCCTGAAGACCAACGTCGAGACGTCGGGCAACCTGCTGCAGGTGGGCTCGAAACTCTTTGGCGCCGAGAAGAACGACCGCGGCTACTACCGCGTGTTCAACATCGCCTTCGCCCAGTACGTGAAGGGCGACATCGATATCAGCAAGACGCTCCAGATAGATCCCGCCAACCAACTGGTGTTCCACCTCGACTTCGGCATCGCCTATCCCTACGGCAACTCCAGCGTGCTGCCCTTCGAGAAGCGCTACTTCTCCGGCGGCGCCAACAGCGTGCGCGGGTGGAGCGTGCGCTCGCTGGGACCAGGCAAATACAAGGAGCGCGACGGCCGCATCAACTTCATCAACCAGACGGGCGACATGAAACTCGACCTCAACGTGGAGTATCGCACCCGCCTCTTCTGGAAATTCAGCGGAGCCGCCTTCATCGACGCAGGCAATATCTGGACCCTCCGCGAGTATGCCGAGCAGCCGGGCGGACAGTTCCGCTTCGAGGATCTGCCCAGCCAACTGGCCGTGGGCTACGGCCTCGGCCTCAGGCTCAACTTCGACTATTTCATCCTGCGTTTCGACCTGGGCATGAAGGCCATCAATCCCGCCTTCGAAGAGGGCGACGAGCACTATCCCATCCTCCATCCCAAGTTCAGCCGCGACAATGCCTTCCACTTTGCCGTCGGCCTACCGTTCTAGGAGTTAAGAATTAAGAGTTAAGAATTGACAAGTAAATATATGCTCAGATTTATATCCATAGGAAGCGGCAGTAGTGGTAACTGCTATTATCTGGACACCGCCGACGATGCCCTGCTCATCGATGCGGGCGTGGGCGTGCGCGGCCTGAAGAAGCACTTCCGCGACTACGGCCTCAGCCTGTCGCGCGTCCACCACATCCTCATCACCCACGACCACGCCGACCACATCAAGTCCGTTGGTAGTCTCAGCAACGACCTGCACCTGCCCGTCTTTGCCACGCGCACCGTCCATCAGGGCATCGACCGCAACTACTGCGTGGCCAAGAAGGTCAGCGCCGACCTGCGTCGCTACGTGGAGCCCGGCGTCACGCTGCAGGTGGGTGCCTTCACCGTCACCCCCTTCACCGTGCCCCACGACAGCAGCGACAACGTGGGCTACGAGATCATTGCCGACGGCATCGTCTTCTGCATCGTCACCGACGTGGGCCACATCACCGAAGAGATTGCCCAGCGCATCGGCCGTGCCCACTATCTCGTCATCGAGGCCAACCACGACGTAGAGATGCTCATGAGCGGGCCCTATCCGCAGCACCTGAAGAACCGCATCGTCTCCGGCAGCGGCCACCTGAACAACACCCTCTGCGGCGAGGCCATCGCCCAGCACATGAGCGAGCACCTGCGCCACGTCTGGCTCTGCCATCTCTCCGAGGAGAACAACCACCCCGAGTTAGCCCGCAAGACCGTCGAGAGCGTCCTCCGTTCCTACGGCATCGTCGTCGGCAAAGACCTCCAACTCGATGTCCTCAAGCGCACCATGCCCACCGGCATCTTCGAGTTGACTGCCCCCGAATAGTTTGAAGGCTCCTAACGGGTAGTTTGGAGCCTTCAAACCAGCCCCCGTCACTTTCGGGTCGTTCCGATGCCATCTTCGGGTGCAAGGAATAGCATCTTGCGCTCGTTCCGATAGGACTTTACCCCTATAAACTGCCATACCTTACTGCCTAACCTGCCATACTTTGCACTCGAAGATGATATCGGAACAAAGCATCGCATTTTTCAGGGAACTACATGCATAGCCTTGAGAGGAAAAATAGATAGGTCCTACACAAGGCTTGCGAAAGTTCTCTCCATTTCGCTCCTTTCCACCAGTTGCGTCACTTTTTGGTCGTGCCTATGATATTGTGAGGTTAAGAGAGGGCAACCTCACTCGCTGCAACACCTGTATCTATCTCGACCTTTCACACAGTTTAGTGAGGATTGGGTCTTTTCGCGATGAGACGTGGATTAAGCAATTGTCCATTCCTTCAACCTTGGTAAAAAAAGAACGGCTCTCTTTGTCCCGAAGTGGATCAAGTGAACCGTTCTGTATTTATTTTATTTCTTAAAATTGATGGATGGCATAGACTGGATAAGTCGATGTTTTATTACCCCCACCAAAGCCAGAGACATCAGCCGTATTTATATCATACTCGTATGAAGTCCATAAATAGTAGTCCTGCAAATACAATGTTCTGCCACCGCTATTGAAGTAGTAAATATAGCCACCTTCAGTATATGATGGCAGATACCAACCATCGCCGAATGCTGTGCATAATGCAAATGCTGGATATATTTTTTCCCAATTTGAAATCTTCTTCACAACAGCAAGGTTGTTTCGACCATCATCCTCATCAATACAGCCAATCTTTACGTTTTCCGTTGACCATTGGGCTTTACCCGCATACTTGCTGATAAACCGCTTGCCGTCATCTCCTATATAAGTGACGGTTCCCGTGACCCCATTCTCGCTATATGAGTCACCCACCATATACTTAGCCTGCACCACCTCTAGAGAGAGCCCAGACTCGGCGAACTTGATGGTTGCCTTTCGGTCTGAAGTGGTAGAACTGGCCCGAATAGTCAATTGGTTGCCGTTCTGCGTGAAAGTACACCATGAGGCAGAACTTGTGGCATGCTCGCTATTAGCATCTATTCCACAAGTAATGGTCACTGCACCTCCGTTCTTGTCGAATCCAACCTTTTGCTGGGAAAACACGTGACTGGGGTCGCCAGCCTCTTGCGTGACATTGATGCTAGCAATTGTTTTGCCAGCCTTAGTATTAATATCAATACGTCCTGAGCGCTGTGAACCGTAGTTTGCCTTTGACTTGTAGATAATGCTGAATGATTTGTCGTAAGGGGAGTCAATGGCCACTTCCAGCCAATTGACGTTAGATGAAAGAGTCAGTTCGGAGTAGTTCACGTTACAACGAACTCCTGTTAGGAAACCGTAATCCCCCCCTGTACCATAAGAGTCGATATTGACACTTTCTTTGTCTGGTTTTGCATAAGGGCTCATGAAACGCGTCACCTTTATTTCTTTTTTCTTCCCGTAAAGCGTTGTCAGTGTTAGTGTTGCCTCCTCTGTCTCAGTTGATGTGGCACGGCCCGCATGGATACGGAGTTCATTGAGAAATGGTGTGGCTGAGCACCAACTTGCTGATGACGCTACCTCATAAGGAACGATAGTCTGATTAAGCATTGTCACAGTTTTGGTCTCTGTGAAGTCTCCGTATTCGTTCGTCTGACTAAAACTGACAGAAGTATTATCCGGTTTCAGTTCTTCATCAACACCTTTAAACGGTCGCTGGTATTTTACCTCTGAACCAATAACTTCATTAAGGGTATTGACAGTGTACTCCGTCACAAAAAGACGATAGTAAGTATTAGTGCTTGCCCGATAAATGACATAACCGCAACCTGGAATGGCCGATACAGTTTCAGCCCACCCAGCAACGGGAATTTTCGCTACATTACCCAGTCCGTTCATTTTACCAAGTGAAACAAAGTGGGCATTCGTAAAGTTGTCAGCCTTGTCAATGTAGACGAAATCATCCAAATAGGTCTTACCATTGTTTGCATTGCGCATAGACAGCGATATGGTGCCTTCAGGATCATCCACTTTGTCAGTTGGTTCAGTGTTTCCGTTGCCATTGCCGTTACCTCCCGTACCTGGAGGAGTAATTATTGAATTATCATCATCGTCATCTCCTCCACATGCAATAAAGCATGCAGGAAGCATAACCATCAGTAGAAAAGCAACAAGTCTGCCCTGTAGGATACTTCTCATTTTCTCTTAGCGTTTAATTGAGCCATGCGACACCCCAGAATTGGCTATTTAATAATGGAATTCTACTTACGATACAAAAAAGGCGTAGGTGTTCTGTTCTTCTGTCCATCCCTAGAGCACAGGCCTTCGCATTGCCCAACCTACACAGGATAGACAACGCAGAAATGCCCACGCCAGTACGCATAACTATATAAAAATAGGTATATGAACGTACCTCGCAGACGCTTCGGTTGCCATCTGCCTGCTGTAGGTTTGGAATTTGCGAAGTTCGTGCTCTACAACGACAGACGTTCGAAAACGTCTTTCTCATATATAAGATCACATGCTCACCCATTGCTGAGTTTACAAGCGACGTTGCAAAGGTAAAACAAAAAATCCAAACCGCCAAGCGATTCAGAGAAAAATTCAAATATATTGTGGAACGGTTCTCCTAATTCACATTAGAATTAGGAGAACCGTTCTGTTATAACACCCTTTGATAAGCCAACGACTTCAATCTCCAAACGAAGGTGCAGGAATGTGCCGACGAAGTGCCTAGAATCTCCTGACGAAGTGCCTAGAATCTCCTGACGAAGTGCCTAGAATCTGAAACATGGATAGGGGCTGCTATTTCACCCGTTACAATTTCGTCTGGATGAATCAGCATTGATGATATGATGATGCAGGTACTTAATTAAAAAAGGCTGCACTCCCTATTGCGGGGTGCAGCCTTTACTTATGGAATAGAGGGTAGGGCAGATATTACTCGCCCTTCTCCATCTGAGCCTTCAGGTTGGCCAGAACATCGAGGTCGCCCAGCGTGGTGCTGGCAGCAACATTCTCGATCTTCGGAGCCTCTTCCTTCTTCTGACGGGGAGCAGCAGCCTTGCGGGCAGCACGCTTCTCATCACGCTGTGCATCCTCGAAGGTGCGGCTGTGAGAGAGGATGATGCGCTTCGAATCCTTGTTGAACTCAATCACCTTGAAGTCCAGTTCCTCACCCAGTTGTGCCTGAGTGCCATCTTCCTTCTGCAGGTGCTTAGGAGTAGCGAAGCCTTCCACGTTCTCCTCAAGGGCAACCACGGCGCCCTTCTCGAGCATCTCGGTGATCTTGCCGGTGTGGACGGAACCAACGGTGTACTTACCTTCGAAGACATCCCAGGGGTTGTCCTCCAACTGCTTGTGACCGAGCGAGAGGCGACGGTTCTCCTTGTCGATGTCGAGCACGACAACGTCGATGGGCTCGCCAACCTTGGTGAACTCTGAGGGGTGCTTCACCTTCTTGGTCCAACTGAGGTCGCTGATGTGAATCAGGCCGTCGACACCTTCCTCCAGTTCGACGAATACGCCGAAGTTGGTGAAGTTGCGAACCTTGGCACTGTGCTTCGAGCCAACGGGATACTTCACCTCGATGGCCTCCCAGGGATCTTCCTTCAACTGCTTGATGCCCAGAGACATCTTGCGCTCCTCGCGGTCGAGGGTCAGGATGACTGCCTCCACCTCGTCGCCTACCTTCAGGAACTCCTGAGCGCTGCGCAGGTGCTGGCTCCAAGACATCTCGCTGACGTGGATAAGGCCCTCAACGCCGGGCTGCACCTCAACGAATGCGCCGTAGTCAGCGATGACAACAACCTTACCCTTGATGTGGTCGCCCACCTTGAGGTTGGCATCCAGGGCATCCCAGGGATGCGGGGTGAGTTGCTTCAGGCCGAGGGCAATGCGCTTCTTCTCCTCATCGAAGTCGAGGATAACGACATTGATCTTCTGGTCGAGTTCGACAACCTTCTTGGGATCGTCAACGCGGCCCCAAGACAGATCGGTGATGTGGATCAGACCGTCTACGCCGCCGAGATCGACGAATACACCGTAAGAGGTGATGTTCTTGACGGTACCCTCCAGGATCTGACCCTTCTCCAGACGAGAGATGATCTCCTGCTTCTGGGCCTCCAGTTCCTGCTCGATGAGAGCCTTGTGGCTGACAACGACGTTGCGGAACTCCTGGTTGATCTTGACCACCTTGAACTCCATCGTCTTGCCCACGAACTGGTCGTAGTCGCGTATGGGATGAACGTCGATCTGGCTGCCGGGCAGGAAGGCCTCGATGCCGAATACGTCGACAATCATACCACCCTTGGTGCGGCACTTGATGAAGCCCTGAATGATCTGCTGCTCGTCAAGAGCCTGGTTCACGCGATCCCAAGCCTGCGAGAGGCGGGCCTTCTTGTGCGAGAGGATGAGTTTGCCACTCTTGTCCTCGACGCTCTCCACGTAGACCTCCACGACATCACCGCTCTTCAGGTCGGGATTGTAGCGGAACTCGGTAGCGGGGATGATACCATCGCTCTTGTAGCCGATGTTCACGATGACTTCCTTCTTGTCAACGGAGACGACTTTGCCCTCTACCACCTGGTGGTCAGCCACCTTGTTGAGGGTCTCATCGTAGGCTTTGTCCAGTTCCTCACGGCTGACGTTGGCCACGGTGCCATTCTCAAACTCGTCCCAGTTGAAGTCCTGCAACGGCTGTACGTTCTTTGTTAATTCTGACATAATTGTTCTCTTGTCCCCTTCAAGGGGTTTTGGCCTGAACAGGCGTTGATCAGACCATGCTTAAATGGTTAATATTACTGGGAGCCGGCGCCTGTTCTGACTCCCCTGCACCCGGACAGGTGCATAAAGCGGGCGCAAAGGTACTCAAAATTATTGAGAATGAGCCCTTTGCGCCCTACTTTTATGGCGTTATTTAAGATTCTTTAAGTCTTCAGGCCGTGAATACCAGTTCTTCTTTTTCGGGATGCTTGTCGATGTGGATGACGGTGCCGGTTGTGATGTCGTCGCCCAGGATGCGCTCGCAGATGCCATCCTCGATGTAGTTCTGTATAGCACGCTTCAGCGGGCGGGCACCAAACTGGACATCGTAGCCCTTGGTAGCCACAAACTCCTTGGCGGCATCGGTCAGTTCGATGGTGTAGCCCAAATCCTCGATGCGCTTCATGAGCGGCTTCAGTTCGACGTTGATGATGCGCTTGATGGCCTCCAGGTCCAGTTGGTCGAAGGTGATGATTTCGTCAAGACGATTGAGAAACTCGGGCGAGAACTGCTTGGAGAGTGCCTTCTGCACGATGCTGCGGGCGTGCTCACGATCTTTCTCGTTCATGGCCAGTCCGATGTTGCCGGCAGTGAAGCCCACGCCGCGCCCGAAGTCCTTCAGTTGGCGCGTGCCGGCATTCGAGGTCATGATGATGACGGTATTGCGGAAGTCGACGTAACGACCATTGCCGTCAGTCAGGCGACCTTCGTCCAGCACCTGTAGCAGCAGGTTGAAGACATTGCCGTGAGCCTTCTCTATCTCGTCGAGCAGGACGATGGAGTAGGGCTTGCGGCGCACGCGCTCCGTGAGTTGACCGCCTTCCTCATAGCCCACATAGCCCGGAGGCGCACCGATAAGTCGCGACACGTTGAACGACTCGGTGTATTCACTCATGTCGATGCGGATGAGAGCATCGGCCGAGCCGAACATCTGTTCTGCCAGTTTCTTGGCCAGATAGGTCTTGCCTACACCAGTGGGACCCAGGAACATGAAGGCACCGATGGGGTGGTTGGGGTCTTTCAGTCCTACGCGGTTGCGCTGGATGGCCTTCACCATTTTGTCGATGGCGGCATCTTGGGCGATGACGCTGCTCTTCAGAGCAGCACCCATTCCCTTCAGCCGCATACCTTCGCTCTCAGCCATGCGCTGCACGGGCACGCCGGTCATCATGCTCACCACGTCGCTCACTTCTGCATCGGTCACGGTCAGCCGCTCATCGGTATTGCCCGACAGCCACTGGGCCTGAACCTCTGCCAACTGCTTCTCCAGTTGTGTCTGATTGTCGCGATAACTGGCTGCCAACTCATAGTTCTGGTTGGTCACGGCCCGCGTCTTCTTCTCCTTGATGACTTCGAGTTGCTTCTCCAGTTCGTCTATTTCAGGAGGAATATGAGCGGCACGCAGATGCACACGGGCACCTGTCTCGTCGAGGGCATCGATGGCCTTGTCGGGCTGGGCACGGTCGGTGACATAGCGTTCTGTCAATTTGACACAAGCCAGCAGGGCCTCGTCGGTATATTCCACGTGGTGATGCTCCTCGTAGCGGTCTTTGATGTTGTGCAGGATCTGCAGCGTCTGATCGGCTGTGGTAGGCTCGACCATCACCTTCTGGAAGCGACGCTCCAGGGCGCCGTCTTTCTCAATGGAGTTGCGGTATTCGTCAAGCGTGGTGGCACCGATGCACTGCATGGTGCCGCGGGCCAGCGCAGGCTTCATGATGTTGGCAGCATCCATCGAACCAGGAGTGGAGCCGGCACCTATCATGGTGTGAATCTCGTCGATGAAGACAATGATATCGGGGTTCTGCTCAATCTCTTTCAAGAGAGCCTTTATGCGTTCCTCAAACTGACCGCGATACTTCGTGCCGGCAACGATGCCGGTCATGTCGAGGCTGACGATGCGCTTGTTGAAGAACATAGGCGAGCACTTGCGGGCGGTGATCATCTGAGCCAACCCCTCCACGATGGCACTCTTGCCCACGCCGGGCTCGCCAATCAGGATGGGGTTGTTCTTCTTGCGACGGCCCAGTATCTCGATGACGCGCTGTATCTCGTTCTCGCGGCCCACGCAGGGGTCGAGTTTGCCCTCCTTGGCCGCACGCGTCAGATCGGTGGAGAAGTTGTCCAGCACGGGCGTCTTCGACTTGCTCTTGTTCTGTCCGTCCTTCTCATTCTGGGTGTTGGTGGTGGTCTGTCCGCCATCTTCCTCCTCGTCTTCCTCCGGCAACTGGATGGCATCCTGCGGCGAGTTGGCAGCCTTCAGCAGGCTGAGCACGTCGTCGTAGTTCATCTGACAATCCTCCAGCACGCCCTTGGCCCTGTTTTCGCCCTGGTCGTGCAGGATGGCCAACAGCAGATGCTCCTCGTTGACCTTCTGCATGCGCTGCATGCGGGCTTCGAGCACCGCCAGTTTTAGGATGTTGGAAGCCTTCTCATTGAGCACCAGTTCCTGAGAGTTGAGCGGGGTATAGAAGTTCATAGGCTCGCGCACGAGTTGCTCCAGTTGTTGCTTGATTTGCGCCGTGTTGAGTTGCAGGCGGTTGAACACGTTCCAGACGGGGCCGTCGTTCGTGCGGAGCAGGCCCAGCAGCAGATGCTCGGGACCAACCGACGATGAAGACAACCGTTGGGCTTCTTCGCGCGAAAAAGCCAGTATTTCAGACACCTTGGGTGAAAATTGACTTGTCATTCGTTTCCTTTCTTGTTGTAATGGTTCGAAAAGGCCACAAGCAAAAGGCGTGCCAAACTGCGGTGATGGATGCCCACGATTAGCGGAAGGTGCGCAGGGCACCGATGAGTTCGTTGTTCTCGTTACGGGTGCCAATGGTGATGCGCAGGCAGTTGTGGCAGAGCATGATGCGCGTACGATTGCGCACGATGATGCCCTTCTCCACCAGATAGTCATAGATGCGCTGGGCATCGGTGACGCGGGCCAGGAAGAAGTTGGCATCTGACGGGAACACCTCCTCGCAGATGTCCAGTTGGCGGAAAGCCTCGATGGTGCGCGATCGTTCCTGCAGAATCATCTGAATCCAGCGGTCTACCTCGAAGGGGTCGCTCAGCACCTTGATGGCCTGCTGCTGCGAGAGCAGGTTGACATTGTAGGGATACTTCACCTTGTTCATAATGTCGACGATGGCAGGTGAAGCGAATGCCATGCCGAGACGGATGGCGGCAGATGCCCATGCCTTGCTCAGCGTATTGAGCACGACCATGTTAGGATGGCGAGGCAGTTCGAAGCGCAAGGGGCGCTGGCGGGAGAAGTCGCTGTAGGCCTCGTCGACGATGACGATGCCCTGAAACGAGTCAATCACCTTGATGACCTCCTCGCGCTGAATGTCGTTGCCCGTGGGATTGTTGGGGCTGCAGATCCAGATGAGTTTGGTGTGCTCATCGCAGGCAGCCAGCAGTGTATCGGCGGTTATCTGATAGTGCTCATCGAGCAGCACGGGGCGGTACTCCACGTCGTTGATGTCGGCGCAGACCTTATACATGCCGTAGGTGGGCTCGATGGCCACCACGTTGTCCACCCGTGGCTCGCAGAAGCAGCGATACATCAGGTCGATGGCCTCGTCGCTGCCGTTGCCTACAAAGGTGTAGTCAGCCGGAATGCCCTTCACCTGCTCGATTTTCTTCTTGAGTTCCGTCTGTAGCGGGTCGGGGTAGCGGTTGAAGGTGCCGCCGTAGGGATTCTCGTTGGCATCGAGAAAGACGGTGGCCGTGGTGCCTGTGAACTCGTTGCGTGCGCAAGAGTAGGGCGCCAGGTTCCAAATATTCTTTCGCGTTAGTTTCTCAAGACTCGTCATGACTCTTAATTCTTAATCGCAAAGCGATAACTCTTAATTCTTAACTCTTAATTCTTAATTGCGCCAATACGCACTGTCATTGCGTTCTTGTGGGCATCCAGTTGCTCGGCCTCGGCCATCAGTTCGACGGCAAGGCCTATCTGTCGGATGCCTTCAGGCGTGAGGTGCTGGAAGGTGACTTTGCGACAGTAACTGTCCAGATTGACGCCGCTGTAAGCCGTGGCATAGCCGTGAGTGGGCAGCGTGTGGTTGGTGCCACTGGCATAGTCGCCGGCACTCTCGCAGGCATAGGGGCCCAGGAATACGCTGCCAGCATTGACCACGCGTTCGGCCATCTGCTCGAAGTCGCGCGTCTGAATAATAAGATGTTCGGGCGCGTACGCGTTAGATAGATGCATCATCTCGTCAGCCGAGGCGACCAGCACCATGCGACTGTTCTCCAGAGCCTTCTGGGCAATCTCCTTGCGGGGAAGGAGTGCCAGTTGGCGATCCACCTCCTGCTGCACCTGTGAAAGTATCTGCTCAGAGGTGGTGACAAGCAGCACCTGCGAGTCGATGCCGTGCTCGGCCTGCGAGAGCAGATCGGCAGCCACAAAGGTCGCGTTGGCGGTCTCGTCGGCCAGCACGCAGACCTCGCTGGGGCCTGCAGGCATATCGATGGCTACATCGCCCAGCGACACCTGTTGCTTGGCGGCCATCACATACTGGTTGCCAGGGCCGAAAATCTTGAAGACCTTGGGCACCGACTGCGTGCCGTAGGCCATCGCACCGATAGCCTGAACGCCACCGGTCTTAAACACCCTGCTGACTCCAGCCACGCGGGCTGCAACGAGGATGGCGGGATTGACACGGCCCTCGCGGCTAGGAGGCGTGCAGAGCACTATCTCGCTGCATCCGGCAATCTTGGCGGGTGTGGCCAGCATGAGCACCGTGGAGAACAGCGGGGCCGTGCCGCCGGGGATGTAGAGCCCAACGCGCTCGATAGCCACGCTCTTCTGCCAGCATACCACGCCCGGGCGCGTCTCCACCTTCTGTCCCTCAAACTTCTGCGAAGCGTGGAACTTCAGGATGTTTTCGTGAGCCAGCACGATGGCCTCGCGCAGCGCGGGCGATACAAGGCCCTCAGCCTCGTCCATCTCCTGTGGCGTGACGGCCAGCGAGGTGAGCGAGCAGTGGTCGAAGCGCTGTTCGTAGTCGATGACGGCTTGGTCGCCGCGAGCCTTCACATCGCTCAGCACGCTGCTGACAGTCTGCTGCAGTTGAGTGATGTCCAGGTGCGGACGCTGGCAGATCTCTGCCAATTCATTTTGTTTGGGATATCGGATTATCTTCATAGAATCATTTTCTCAATCGGTGTCACCAGGATGCCCTGTGCACCCAGTTCCTTCAGTTGGCCGATGATTTCCCAGAAGCGTTTCTGGTCGAGCACGGTGTGCACCGAGCACCATTCATCGTCAGCCAGGGGGATGATGGTAGGGCTCTTCAGGCCGGGCAGCACGTTGATAATCTCCTGCAGACGGGCCTTGGGAGCATTCATGCGCACATACTTCTTGTCTTCAGCCTCGCGCACGGCCTGGAAGCGGAACAGCATCTGGTTGAGCACCTCGCGCTTCTCTGGGCTCATGCCGGGATGGCCTATGAGCAGGGCCTCGCTCTGCATGACCACCTCCACTTCGCGCAGATTGTTGCTGACGAGCGTGGAGCCACTGCTGACGATGTCGAAGATGGCGTCAGCCAATCCGATGCCTGGGCTGATCTCCACGCTACCTGTGATGACGTGAATCTCGGCCTCTATGTGGTTGTCATCCAAGAATTTACTGAGGATGACGGGGTAGGAGGTGGCAATCTTCTTGCCCTGAAACCACTCGAGCCCCTGATACTCTATTTCCTTGGGGATGGCCAGCGACAGCCGGCAGCGGCTGAAGCCCAGTCGCGAGACAATCTCGGCCTCGGCACCGCGCTCCACGTACTCGTTTTCACCCACCACGCCGATGTCGGCCACGCCAGTGGCTACGCTCTGCGGGATATCGTCATCGCGCAGATAGAGCACCTCCAGGGGGAAGTTCTTGGCTTCCACCAGCAGGGTACGCTTGCTGGCACTTACTTTGATGTCTGCCTCATTGAGCAGTTGCATGGTATCGTCGAACAGACGACCTTTTGATTGTACTGCGATTCTAAGCATAAAACTTGTCTAATTATCTTGAAAATCGTGGCAAAATTACCAAAATTTTTCCGAATATGCAATTAATTGCGTAATTTTGCACCGAAAAAGTGATGAATTTGAAACTTCTCGGCATATTTATACTCACTTTCGCCCTGCTTTCGGCTTGCGGCCCGCAGAAAGAGGCACCTGCGCCACCCTGGGGCGAAGGGCAAGCGGACACGACTGACGGCTTCGACCTTAACGAGATTCAGCAGGCAGGCGAACTGATAGCCGTGACACTCTCAGGCCCCGACACCTACTACGACTTCGGCGGGCGGCACCTGGGCGTGCAGTATCTGATGGCAGAACGCTTTGCAGCCTCCATCGGCGTGAAACTGCGCGTAGAGGTGTGCCGCGACACCAGTGCCATCCTTGAGCGGCTGGCTGCAGACGATGCCGACGTGGCCATCCTCCGGCTGGAGGCAGACACGACCGTGAGCGGCTGGAGGGTAGGTGAGGGCAAGCCCGAACTGGAGCGGTCCCTGAGCGACTGGTATGACCCCGCGCTGCTGGCTGAAACCCGTGAGGAGGAGCAGGACTGGCTGACCCATCGTCGCGTGGTACGACAGGTGTTTGCACCGATGCTTTCGCGCGGCGTTATTTCTCGCTACGATGACCTCTTCAAACGCTACGGAAGGCAGTACGGTTGGGACTGGCGGCTGCTGGCGGCTCTGTGCTATCAGGAGTCCACCTTCGACCCGCGGGCACGCTCGTTTGCCGGTGCCCAGGGCCTGATGCAAATCATGCCCGGCACGGCCGACCACCTGGGACTGCCGCGACAGATGCTCTACGACCCAGAGCGCAACATAGAGGCGGGCGCGCGCTATCTGAAGGAACTGGAAGGCGAACTGGCCTCGGTGCGCGACCACACGGAACGGCAGAACCTGGCGATGGCGGCCTACAACGGCGGGCTGCACCACTTGCGTGATGCTCAGCGGCTCTGCCAGCGCGACGGCCGCAATCCTAACCGATGGAGCGACGTGCGTACCTATATATTAAGACTCAGCGAGCCCCGCTACTATCAGGACTCGCTGGTCAGAAATGGATACATGCGCGGTCAGGAGACGGCAGCCTACGTGGACAACATCCGCACGCGCTACCAGAAATACCGTCGCAACGCCAAATAATCTGCTGAATCAATCGAGGTGGAACAACTCGGGCAGGGGGATCGTAACGGGCGAATTGTCGGGATTGACCTCCATGATGTCAGCCATCATGTCCCACCAGCGCTGCGTAATCGGGTCTACGTTCTCCGTGTCCTGAGAGTTACCCTCCTTGGTGCACTCCTGATAGGCGAAGAGGATGTTGGTGTCGCGGTCCCAGTAGATGCTGTAGTTCTGTACTCCCTGCTCTTTAATCATCTTGACCAGTTCGGGCCAGATGGCAGCATGGCGTTTCTGATACTCTTCCTCGAATCCAGGCTTGAGGAACATCTTGAATGCAAATCTCTTAATCATTTGACAGATTGGTTTTTAAGGGTTAGATAATATCCGATTTTATAGAGTTTGAAAATGGTCAGGTTAGGGTGGTCGCCACACAGGTTTCGCCGTTCGGCAGAACCCAGCAGCAGATGCCACAGGCGCAGCACGCAGCGCACAGGAGCCAGCCACGGTTGGCTGCCCAGGGTGATGATGCGAGAGTAGCCCTGCAGTTCTTGGCGAAAGTCGTGCAGCGTGCGCATGCTTCGCTCTATCTTAGCCACATAGGCAGCATTGTCTTCGAAGTCGACCATCACCGTAGGATTATCGATGTGATGAACGGGTATGCCAAAGCTAGCCAGTTGTTTGCCCAGCATGACGTCCTCGTAGCCACTCTTCTTGAATCGCTCATCGAAGGGACAGCGCAGCATAGCAGCCCGGTCTGCCATGAAATTAGCCGATCGGAATGCCTGATAGGGCCGCTGACTTCGCATGGCTGCCGTATGCCTTTGCTCGCAAGACTTCTCATAGAGAAAACGCAGGTTACGGCAGTCGCCGGCACCGATGGCGATGCCTCCGTTGATGATGCCCTCGCCTGGGAAGGAAAGGTAGTTGACGATGAAATCGGGATTTTCTATGCGCAGGTCGCAATCCATGAAGAGCAGCCATCGATAACGGGCTTCGCGGGCCAGCAGGTTTCGGGTGGCGGCACTGCCGGAATTGCTCTCTTTCTCTATATACCGACAATTTGGCAGACGCCGGATCTCACGGTTCTGCATGGCACTGTTTCGGTCAGGCGAGGCATCGTCGGCCACCACAACCTCATAGCGCAGGTCTGGACGCCGCTCTTGGGCCTCCTCGCACATGACGAGCAGCCGCTGAACGACGTCAACGCAAACCGTATTGTAAACGGGAATGAGGATGGAAATCTCGTTTTTGCTCATTTCAAGAAGCAAAATTACACAAAAAATGGTAAAACGGAGCAAGAAAAGAAGAAAAAGTTTGCAAGTTTCGCGAAAAAGCAGTAATTTTGCACCCGCTTTCACGAGATGAGAGCATGAAATTCAAACTTTTAACAACAAAAAACAACAAAAATGGCAACAAAAATCAGATTGCAGCGTGGCGGACGCAAGAGTTATGCTTTCTACAGCATCGTTATCGCCGACGCTCGTGCACCACGTGATGGTCGTTTCACTGAGAAGATTGGTTCTTACAATCCCAACACCAATCCCGCCACGGTAGACTTGAATTTCGACCGTGCATTGTATTGGGTGGAGACAGGCGCACAGCCTACCGACACCGTTCGTAACATCCTGAGCCGCGAGGGCGTCTACCTGATGAAGCACCTGCGTGGTGGCGTCAAGAAGGGTGCATTCGACGAGGAGACCGCTCAGAAGAAGTTCGATGCATGGAAGGCCGACAAGCAGAAGGGTCTGGAGAAGGTGGCTGCCGAGGTGGCAAAAGCCAAGAAGGACGCAGAGGCCAAGGCTCTGGCCGAGGAGAAGAAGGTGAACGAGGCTATTGCTAAGAAGGTGGCCGAGAAGAAGGCTGCCGCAGCAGCAGAGGCCGCAGAGGCAGAGGCTCCCGCAGAGGAGGCTGCAGCCGCCGAAGAGGCTCCCGCAGAGGCTTAAAAAAGTCGAAAAGTAATTATCCGTACAGAGGCAAGGCATTTCCGCTCGATGGAGATGCCTTGTCCTTTTGTTTTCCGAGGTATTGGTTCACTGGGGGCGAACGAACAGTTCGAACAGTTTGTGTGAGTGAACAGGCCATAGAGAGTATAATATATAAAAATATATTATAACCATTTTTCATCGCTCACACCGAAAACTGTTCGAACTGTTCGTTCGTTCGTTCGGTCACGAAGAGGACAGAGGCACCAGTCAGTAAAGTTGAGATAACAAAAGTCAAGTAATGCAAAAAAGCGGGTGAAAACGGGGGGAGGAATTTGGCAGTGTCGTTTTTATTTCGTAATTTTGCACTCTGTAAAAGAGTACGTATTCGAGTTATGGGATTGTTTGACATTTTCAGCAAGAAGAAAAAGGAAGAGACGCTGGACAAAGGCCTTGAAAAGACCAAAGCGTCGGTATTTGACAAACTGGCACGCGCCATTGCAGGCAAGTCGAAGGTTGACGACGACGTGCTGGACAACCTGGAAGAGGTGCTGATCACCAGCGACGTAGGGGTGGACACGACGCTGAAGATTATCGAGCGCATAGAGCAGCGCGTGGCACGAGACAAGTATGTGTCGACCGGCGAACTGAACGCCATACTCCGCGAGGAGATAGCCGCCCTGCTGGCCGAGAACAACAGCGAGGACAACGCCGAATGGGATCTGCCGACTGATCATCGGCCATACGTGATACTCGTCGTAGGCGTCAACGGCGTGGGCAAGACTACCACCATCGGCAAACTGGCCTGGCAGTTCCGGCAGGCAGGCAAGAAGGTCTACCTGGGTGCTGCCGACACCTTCCGCGCAGCAGCCGTAGAGCAACTGTGCATCTGGGGTGAGCGCGTGGGCGTGCCCGTGGTGAAGCAGCAGATGGGTAGCGACCCCGCTAGCGTGGCCTTCGACACGCTGCAGAGCGCCAAGGCCAACGGGGCCGACGTGGTGCTGATCGACACGGCCGGCCGACTGCACAACAAGGTGGGCCTGATGAACGAACTGAAGAAGATAAAGGACGTGATGAAGAAAGTGCTGCCCGAGGCTCCCGACGAGGTGATGCTCGTGCTGGACGGCTCTACCGGGCAGAACGCCTTCGAGCAGGCCAAGCAGTTTGCAGCCGTCACTCAAATCACCTCACTGGCCATTACCAAACTGGACGGCACAGCCAAGGGTGGCGTGGTCATCGGCATCAGCGACCAACTGAAGGTGCCCGTGAAATACATCGGACTGGGCGAGGGAATGGAAGACCTGCAACTCTTCGACCGCAAGGACTTCGTAGACTCGCTGTTTAAGAATTGAGCATTTTGAAAACGATTGACTTCATATCGCTGGGCTGCTCGAAGAATCTGGTAGATTCGGAGATGCTGATGGGCCTCTTCGAGGCTCACGGCTACCATGTGACCCACGACAGCGAGGAGCCAGAGGGTGAAATCGCTGTAATCAACACCTGCGGCTTCATCGCCGATGCCAAGGAGGAGAGCATCAACACCATCCTGGAGTTTGTGGAGCGTAAGCAGCAGGGCCTGGTGGAGCGCATCTACGTGATGGGCTGTCTCTCGGAGCGCTACTTGGCTGACCTGGAGGCTGAAATCCCCGAAGTGGACGGCTGGTATGGCAAGTTCAACTATCGGCAGTTGCTGGAGAATCTGGAGCATCTGGAGCATCAGGACAATCTTGCCCATCTAGAGACTCCGCGCCACCTGACCACCCCCAGTCACTACGCCTACCTGAAAATCAGCGAAGGCTGCGACCGCCACTGCGCCTACTGCGCCATCCCGCTCATCACTGGTCACCACCAGAGCCGTCCGATGGAGGAGATCCTCAGCGAGGTACGCTCACTGGTCAAACGGGGCGTGAAGGAGTTTCAGGTCATCGCTCAGGAACTGACATACTACGGCGTAGACCTCTACGGAGAGCAGCGCATAGCCGAACTCATCAGTCGGATGGCCGACATCGAAGGCGTGGAGTGGATTCGACTGCACTACGCCTATCCTACGCACTTCCCCTGGGAACTGTTGCAGGTGATGCGTGAGAAGCCCAACGTGTGCCGCTACCTCGACATAGCCCTGCAGCACATCAGCGACCACATGCTCACCCTCATGCGCCGCAACACCAGCAAGCAGGAAACCATCGAACTCATTGAGCGTCTGCGCCACGAGGTGCCTGGCATCCATCTGCGCACGACGCTGATGGTGGGCTTCCCGGGCGAGACCGACGAGGACTTCGAGGAACTGCTGGCCTTCACCCGCTGGGCCCGCTTCGAGCGCATGGGTGCCTTTGCCTACAGCGAGGAGGAGGGCACCTATTCGGCCGAGCACTACGAGGATGACGTGCCAGAGGAAGTGAAGCAGAAGCGACTGGACCGCCTGATGCGCGTCCAGCAGAACATCAGCGCAGAGATTGAGGCCGCCAAGGTAGGGCAGACCCTGCGGGTCATCATCGACCGCACGGAAGGCGGCTACTACATCGGCCGCACCGAGTTCTGCTCACCCGAAGTGGACCCCGAGGTGCTCATTCCTACGAGCCAGGGGCCGCTCACTGTCGGGCAGTTCTACGACGTGCACATCACCGACGCTGAAGAGTTCGACCTATACGGAGAAATCATATAAAAATAACGGAGATAACAAGAGAATGAACAACAAAGAGTTTATCAGTGCATTGGCACAGCGAACAGGACTGAAAACCGCAAAGGCACAGCAGATGACCAACGAGATGATCAGTGCCATGGGCGACTGTTTCATGGAGGGCAGCGACATCCAGATGATCAACTTCGGCACCTTTGAACTGCGTAAGAAGATGGAGCGTGTCATGGTCAATCCCACCACTGGCCAGCGTATGCTTGTTCCGCCCAAACTGGTGCTGACCTTCAAGCCACATCCCGCATGGAAAGACTCAATCAAAAACAGAGGCAACGAATGATGGAGAAGTCAGATAAGATATACATGGATGCCCTGGCTACGATGCTGGCCAGCCGCTGCGATGTCACGAAGAAAGAGGCCCAGCAGTTTCTGACCGATCTTGTGCAGGTCATCAAGGAAGGCATCGAGCAAGACGGGCTGGTGAAAGTGAAAGGTCTTGGCACCTTTAAGGTCATCGGCATCGAACCTCGTGAGAGCGTCAACATCCGCACAGGTGAACGTGTGCTCATCGAGGGGCATCAGAAGATTTCGTTTACGCCCGATGCCCTGATGAAAGACTTGGTAAACAAGCCTTTTAACCACTTTGAGACCGTAGTCCTCAACGAAGGTGTAGTGTTCCCCGACGAGCATGAAGAGCCAGAGGAACAAGGAGAAACAGAGGAGCAAGAAGTGCCCGAGGCAGAACCCGTAGTAGAACCAGAGCCCACGATTCCTGAAGAACCCGTGATGGAACCAGAGCCCGATGTGGAGCCAGAGCCCATAGCAGAACAAGAGGAGCCCATAGCAGAACAAGAGGAGCCCACAGCAGAGCCCGAGCTGGAAGAGCCGAGTCAGGAGCCGATTTCGGCTCCGATACCCCAATCCGACGAGCCTGCACCCCTCGCAGAGCCGATTGCCCCAGCCAAATCCACTCCGTGGTGGCCTTGGCTGGTGGCAGCATTGCTGGCCTGCGGACTCTCGTTCGGAGCCGGATACTGGCTCGGAACTCAGAAAACCCCAGCCGAAGCCCCCATGCAGGAGCAGGAGACACCTGCAGACACCATCGTATCAACTCCCGTTGCTGCACCAGTAGACACACTGACTCTGGACACCACAGAGACACCTGAGCCCGCAGCAGCCGAACAACCTGTCGTAGCCGAACAACCTGTCGTAGCCGAACAACCTGTCGTCGAACCGCAGCAGCCAGTTGCTCAGCAGCAACCTGCCGATTGGCAGAAATACGACGCTATGGATCAGCGCATCCGTTTGGGTTACTATGGCATCGTAGGCCTTGACCACGAGGTTTCTGCCAAGGAAGGTGAGACACTCGGCCACCTGAGCCGTCGCATTCTCGGCCCTGACATGGAGTGCTACGTGGAGGCCTTCAATGGCATGAAGTCCACAGATGTGCTCACCGCCGGTCAGACAATCAAGATACCCAAACTGGTGAGTAAGAAGAGATTAAAGCAAAAGAACAATTAAAACATCATAACTCATTATGGCAGAAAATATTGACATCCGCGAACTAAACATACGGATAGAACAGCAAAGTGCCTTCGTCACCAATCTGGTGACTGGCATGGACCGCGTCATCGTTGGTCAGAAACATTTGGTGGACTCGTTGCTCATCGGCTTGCTCAGCGACGGCAACATCCTTCTCGAGGGCGTGCCCGGCCTGGCTAAGACGCTGGCCATCAAGACCCTCTCACAACTTATCGATGCCAAGTACAGCCGCATCCAGTTCACTCCAGACCTGCTGCCTGCTGACGTGACAGGTACAATGATTTATTCGCAGAAAGACGAGCGTTTCCTGACAAAGAAGGGCCCCGTGTTTGCCAACTTCGTGCTGGCCGATGAAATCAACCGTGCTCCGGCAAAGGTGCAGAGCGCCCTGCTGGAGGCCATGCAGGAGAAGCAGGT
Organism: Prevotella sp.; assembly: GCA_017483805.1. GTDB lineage: Bacteria > Bacteroidota > Bacteroidia > Bacteroidales > Bacteroidaceae > Prevotella. The sequence continues at coordinate 28,213 of JAFUUL010000116.1, read as the reverse complement.
GACCATCGGCAGCGAGACCTTCGACCTGCCCAGTCCCTTCCTCGTGATGGCTACCCAGAACCCCATTGAGCAGGAAGGCACCTATCCGCTTCCGGAAGCCCAGGTAGACCGCTTCATGCTGAAGGTTATCATCGATTATCCCTCGCTGGAAGAGGAGAAGAAGATCATCCGCGAGAACATTGGCGGCGGCCTGCCCAAGGTGACGCCCGTGACGACTGCCGAGGAGATTCTGAAGGCTCGCGAGGTGGTGCGTGAGGTGTATATCGACGAAAAAATCGAGCAGTACATTGCCGACATCGTCTTTGCCACGCGCTATCCCGAACGCTACGGCCTGAAGGAGATGAAAGACCTGATTTCGTTTGGCGGTTCGCCCCGTGCATCTATCAACTTGGCCAAGGCTGCCCGTGCCTACGCATTCATCAAGCGTCGCGGCTACGTGGTACCTGAAGATGTGCGTGCCGTGGCTCACGATGTGCTGCGTCACCGCATCGGCTTGACTTACGAGGCCGAGGCCTCCAACATCAGCAGCGAGGAGATTGTCTCGAAGATCATCAATAAGGTGGAAGTGCCCTGATGGAAACATCGGAAATCATCAAGAAAGTCAGGAAGATTGAGATTAAGACGCGCGGTCTTAGTTCCAATATCTTTGCAGGTCAGTACCACTCGGCTTTCAAGGGTAGGGGTATGGCCTTCAGCGAGGTGCGCGAGTATCAGTACGGCGACGACGTGCGCGACATCGACTGGAACGTGACAGCCCGCTTCAACAAGCCCTACGTGAAAGTGTTTGAAGAGGAGCGCGAACTGACGGTGATGTTGCTCGTCGACGTCAGCGGCTCGCTCGACTTCGGCACGCGCAAGCAGATGAAGCGCGACATGGTGACCGAGATTGCTGCCACGCTGGCCTTTTCGGCCATTCAAAACAACGATAAGATAGGCGTCATCTTCTTCTCTGACAAGATTGAAAAATACATCCCTCCGAAGAAGGGCCGCAAACATATCCTCTACATCATACGCGAGATGCTCGACTTCCATGCCGACAGTCGCCGAACGGATGTGGGACAGGCCGTGGAGTTCCTGACCGGCGTTAGCAAGCGTCGTTGTACAGCCTTTCTGCTCAGCGACTTCTACGTGCGTCAGAACTTCCTGCAGCAACTCACCATCGCCAACCGCAAGCACGACGTGGTGGCCATCCAGGTGTACGACAAGCGTGCCTGCGACCTGCCCGACGTAGGTCTGATGAAGGTGGTGGACGCCGAGACGGGCTTCGAGCAGTATGTGGACACCAGTAGCCGACGGCTGCGCGAATCGTATCGCCGCTACTGGATGAAGCGTCAGGCCGACCTGAAGGAAACCTTCGCCAAGAGCAACGTGGACAGCATCAGCGTGGCTACCGACGAAGATTACGTGAAAGCCCTCATGGGATTGTTTAAACAACGTGGTTAAATGAAGAAGTTTCTCATCATTATATCATTGGCTGTCTGCTCGTTACAGGCATCAGCACAGGTAAAGGTTGAATCGTGGCTCAGTGCCGTAGAGATGCTTGTGGGCCAGCAGGTGCAGATCACCGTGGCGGCCACTGCCGACAAAGACGCCAACGTGGAGTTTCCGCGCGAGGCCCTCTTCCCGGCTGGAGTAGAGTTCATGGGAGCCGTTGAATTGCCCGACGAGTCGGCCGACAATGGGCAGGTGCGTCATCAGCGCGGCTATGTGATCACCTCTTTCGAAGACACGCTCTACTACCTGCCACCGATGACGGTCAAGGTGAACGACCAGGACTATCAGACCAATCAACTGGCGCTGAAGGTGCTGACCGTGGAGGTAGACACAACCAACTACGAGAACTACTTCGGCCCGAAGGATGTACAGGACAACCCTTTCCTCTGGGATGAGTGGAGCCTGCCGTTCTGGCTGAGCGTGGTGATGATCGTGCTGCTGGCCGTGGCCTACTATCTCTACCTGCGCCTGCGCGACAACAAGCCCGTCATCGCCCGCATCCGCATCGTGAAGCGTCTGCTGCCTCACCAGAAGGCCATGAAGGCCATCGAGGAAATCAAGGCAGAGAAGATGGTGACGGCCGAAGACCCGAAGGAATATTATACACGACTGACCGACACGCTGCGCAAGTACATCGAGGAACGCTACGGCTTCAGCGCAATGGAGATGACCAGCAGCGAGATTATTGACCGCCTGATGAAGGCTGGTGACCAGCAGTCGCTGGCAGAACTCAGCCAGTTGTTCCTGACGGCCGACCTGGTGAAGTTTGCCAAGTACTCCACGCTGATCAACGAGAACGACGCCAATCTGGTGAGTGCCGTCGACTTCATCAACAAGACGAAGATAGAGACACCCGTCACCGAACAGCAGGTGAAGCCCACGCTGACTAAGGAAGAAGAGCGCTCGCAGAAGAGCCGCCGGGCCCTGAAGGCATCTATCGCCGTGCTGCTCGTAGCCAGTACAGTGCTCCTCGTCTACGTTGTCTATAGTGTCTACGATTTACTGTAAAAAGAGATTATGGAATTTGCCAACCGAGAATATCTGTTTCTGCTGCTGCTCATCATACCTTATATAATATGGTATGTGATGTTCCGCAAGAAGAGCGAACCAACGATCCGCATGGCCGACACCAATGCCTTCCGCCATGCGCCGCGCAGTTGGAGGGTGATGCTCATGCCGCTGCAACTGTTGCTGCGCCTGCTGGCGTTCACCCTGCTGGTCATCGCACTGGCGCGTCCGCAGACCCACAACTCGTGGAAGAACGAGACCGTAGAGGGCATCGACATCATGCTGGCCATGGACGTGTCTACCTCTATGCTGGCCGAAGACCTGGAGCCTAACCGCATCGAGGCTGCCAAGAAGGTGGCGGCAGAGTTCATTGCCGACCGTCCTAACGACAACATCGGACTGACCATCTTTGCCGGCGAGGCCTTCACGCAGTGCCCCATGACCATCGACCACGCCTCGCTGCTCTCGCTGCTGAACAACGTGCGCACCGACATTGCCGCCCGCGGACTCATCGAAGACGGTACGGCCATCGGTATGGGCCTGGCCAGCGCGGTGAGCCGTCTGAAGGACTCGCAGGCCAAGAGCCGCGTCATCATCCTTCTGACCGACGGCAGCAACAACCGTGGCGACATCTCGCCCTCCACGGCTGCCGAAATAGCACAGAGCCTGGGCATCCGCGTCTACACCATCGGCGTAGGCACCAATGGCAATGCCCGCTATCCGCTGATGGTGGGCAATAGGGTGCAGTATGTGCAGATACCCGTGGAGATTGACACCGAAACGCTGAAGGAGATTGCCCAGACCACCAACGGCAACTTCTACCGCGCGAAGGACGAGCGTGAACTGCGCCAGATCTACCACGCCATCGACCAACTGGAGAAATCGAAAATCGACGTGCAGCGCTACAGCCGCCGCTACGAGGCCTACCAGCAGTTTGCGCTGGCGGCCCTGATAGCCCTTGCGCTGGAATTGATGCTCAGAATAACCATCTTTAGGAGGATACCATAATATGATCAGATTCGAAAGTCCCCAATACTTGTGGCTGCTGGCCATCGTCGTTGTGCTGGCCCTGATCCGCTATGCCACGTGGTTCTGGCAGAAACGCAAACTGAAGAAGTTCGGCGACCCCGACCTGCTTCGCGAACTGATGCCCGATGTGTCTCGCTGGCGTCCGGGCGTCAAGTTCTGGCTGCTCGAGGCCGCTCTGGCACTGCTGGTGGTGATGGTAGCCCGTCCGCAGATGGGCAACCGCATCAGCGATGAGAAGCGCGAGGGCATCGAGACCATCATCTGTATTGACATCAGCAATTCGATGCGTGCCAAGGATGTGTCGCCGAGCCGACTTGACCGCGCGAAGATGATGGTGGAGAACCTGGTGGACAACTTCACGGACGACAAGATCGGCCTGATTGTCTTTGCCGGCGATGCCTTCGTCCAACTGCCCATCACCAGCGACTACGTGTCGGCTAAGATGTTCCTCAACAACATCGACCCTTCAATGATGGCCAACCAAGGCACTAACATCAAGGCGGCCGTCGAGATGGCTTCCTACAGTTTCACCCAGCAGGAGAACGTGGGCAAGGCCATCATCGTCATCACCGACGGCGAGGATCATGAGGGCGGTGCCGTGGAGGCCGCCAAGGATGCCAAGGACAGGGGCATGAACGTCTATGTGCTGGGCTTCGGCGACACGAAAGGCTCGCCCGTGCCCGACCCCGAGACAGGCAACTACATGATTGACAACCGCGGCGAGACCGTCATGTCGCGCCTGAATGAAGATATGTGCCGCGAACTGGCTCAGGCCGGTGGCGGTGCCTACATTCACGTAGACAACACCTCGGGTGCCCAGCGTCTGCTGGATAACGAACTGGACCGCCTGCAGAAGCAGGAGACCACCATTTACAGCGACTTCGACGAGCAGTTTCAGGCCGTAGGCATCATTGCCCTGCTGCTGCTGATCGTGGAGGTGTGCCTGCTGGAGAGGAAGAACTCGCTGTTTAAGAACATCAAACTATTCAACAAGAAATGAAAATGCTCAGACTCACGATAGGACTGCTGTGCGGCGTGCTACTGATGGCTGCCACGCCTGCCGAAGCCCAGAACCTGAAGGCCCGCAAGATGGTGCGCGAGGGCAACCGAAAGTTCCGCAGCAACAAGCGCAATTTTGCGCTCGTCGACTACTACAAGGGACTGAATGCCGACAGCACCGATGCCCGCGTGAACTACAATCTGGCCACGGCCATGTTTCCTGAAAACTGGAAGGCCACCCAGGAGGCCCAGCGCGACTCGATGATACAGTACTACAACACCGCTGCCGAACTGGAGACCAACCCGCTGCGCAAGGCCAAGGCCCATCACAATAAGGGCGTGCTCTACCAGAGTGCGCGCGACTTCCAGAACGCCATCGAGGCCTACAAGGATGCCCTGCGCAACAACCCCAACGACGATGAATCGCGATACAATCTCGTGGTCTGTCAGCACCAGTTGGACCAGAACGGCAACGGCAGCGGTGGTGGCAGTCAGGATCAGCAAGATCAGCAAGACCAGCAGCAACAGCAGCAGGACGAACAGCAGAATCAGCAACAACAGCAGCAGAACCAGCAGCAACAGCAGCAGGAGCCGCCAATGAGCAAAGAGAACGCTGAGCAACTGCTGAATGCCGCCATGCAGCGCGAGAAGGAGACGCAGAAGCGCGTGAACGAGCACCAGCAGCCCCAGCGCCGCCGCATCGAGAAAAACTGGTAACTTGAAGTGATAAGTGAAAAGTGATGAGTGATAAGTGAAAAAGTGAAATGATAGGAAATATGAAGACAAATAAGATGGAAGTGCGTCTGAAGGGATGGGTGATGGTACTGCTTGTACTCGTCGCCTTACATTTCTCGCTGACCACTTCCTCGGCACAGACCCTGACGGCCAACGCCCCACAGCAGGTGGCCGTTGGACAGCAGTTCAGGCTCACCTATACGGTTAACTCGCAGGACGTGAAGGACTTCCGCGTGGGCCAGATTCCCGATGCCTTCGACGTGCTGATGGGGCCGAGCACCTCCACGCAGTCGAGTTTCAGCATCATCAACGGCCACACGTCGCAGACCTCCTCGGTCACCTATACCTATATCCTCAGTGCCACCAAGAACGGCACCTTCACCATTCCTGCGGCCAGCATCAGCGTAGACGGCAAGCAAGTCTCATCGAGCGCCCTGAATATCAAGGTGGAGGGCACGGCCCAGAGCAATGGCGGCAACGGTGGCGGCGGCCGTTCGGCTCAGACCGAAACGCGCCAGGCCGGTTCGGCCATCTCCGGCTCCGACCTGTTCATCAAGGTCAGTGCCTCTAAGCGCAAGGTGGTCGAGCAGGAACCCATCCTGCTCACCTACAAGGTCTACACGCTGGTGAGCCTGACCGAACTGGAAGGCAAGATGCCCGACCTGAAGGGCTTCCACACGCAGGAGATACCCCTGCCCAGCGAGAAGAGTTTCACGGTGGAGCAGTTCAACGGCCGCAACTACAAGACCGTCACTTGGAGCCAATACGTGATGTTTCCGCAGATGACCGGCAAGTTGCAGATACCGCCCCTCACGTTCAATGGCACGGTGATGCAGGTGAACCGCAACATCGACCCCTTCGAGGCCTTCTTCAACGGCGGTTCCGGCTACGTGGAGGTGAAGAAGCAGATTCAGGCCCCTGGCGTAGAGATCGAAGTGGAGCCCCTGCCTGAGCGACCTGCGGGCTTCTCGGGCGGCGTGGGCCGACTGAGCATGAAGGCCGAGGTGGACAAGACCGAACTGAAGTCGAACGACCCCCTGACCGTGAAGGTCACCGTCAGCGGCATCGGCAACCTGCAACTGCTGAAGGAGCCTGTGGTCAAGTTTCCGCTCGACTTCGACACCTACGACGCCAAGCGCAGCGACAACACCCGCCTGACGGCCAACGGCCTGGAGGGCAGCGTCGTGTTCGAGTATCTGGCCGTGCCGCGCCATGCTGGTCAGTTCGACATCCCGCCCGTGGAGTTCATCTACTACGACACGCAGTCAAAGGCCTACAAGACCCTCACCTCAGAGGGCTTCCACCTGGATGTGGCCAAGGGCGAGGGCGGCGAAAATGCCATGCAGAATTTCGGCCAGGAGGATGTGGAGACGCTGGCCAAGGACATACACTACATCAAACTGGGCGACGCCCGCCAGCATCGTCACGACGACCTCTTCTTCGGCAGTCCGGCCTACTGGACGGCCTTTGCCGCGCTGCTCATCGTCTTTGTCTCGCTGTTCCTCATCTTCCGTCGCCGTGCCATCGAGAATGCCGACGTGGTGAAGTCGCGCGGCAAGAAGGCCAACAAGGTGGCCACCAAGCGACTGAAGCAGGCCGCCCGACTGATGAAGGAGAACAAGCCCGGCCAGTTCTACGACGAGGCCCTGCGCGCCCTGTGGGGCTACGTGGGCGACAAACTGAACATCCCCGTGGAGCAACTCTCGCGTGAAAACATCTCCGAGCGGCTGCAGGAGCGGGGTGTGGAGACGGCCACCATCGGCGAATTTATCGGTGCCATCGACGAGTGCGAGTTTGAACGCTACGCGCCGGGCGACCCCAAGGGAAATATGAGTAAGGTATACGAGAAGGCGATGACCGCCATCGAAGAGATTGAGGGCGACATGAAGCGCAAGCTCCGCAAGCAGGCCTCTGCCGCCGTGAGCGTGCTGCTTCTGCTGCTGATGCTGCCGCTGACGGCTGCTGCCGAGCAGGCTGTGACCAAGGCCGACGCCGACAGCGCCTACGTGAACGAAGACTACCGCCGCGCCATTGCGGCCTACGAGACGCTGCTGCAGCAGGGAGCCAGTGCCGAGTTGTACTACAACCTGGGCAACGCCTACTATCGCGTGGACGACATCACCCATGCCGTGCTGAACTACGAGCGGGCCCTGCTGCTGACTCCCGGCGATGCCGACATCCGCTTCAACCTGCAGATGGCCCAGAGCCGCACGGTGGACAAGATAGTGCCCGAGTCGGAGATGTTCTTCGTCACGTGGTACCGTTCGCTGGTCAACACGGCCGACGTGGACGGCTGGGCCTACCTGGCACTGGGCTCGCTGGCACTGGCCATCGTCCTGGCACTGCTCTACCTGTTTGCCGGCCGCGTGTGGCTGCGCAAGGTGGGTTTCTTCGGCGGCATAGTGGCCGTGGCGGGCTTCTTGCTCTTCAATGTCTTTGCCTGGCAGCAGCAGGGTGCCCTGCGCAGCCGTAGCGGTGCCATCATCATCCAGCCGGCCGTGCCCGTGAAGAGCACCCCCGCACAGGGCGGCACCGACCTGTTCATACTGCACGAGGGCACGAAGGTCAGCATCACCGACAACTCGATGGACACGTGGAAGGAGATTCGCGTGGCCGACGGCAAGGAGGGCTGGGTGATGGCCAGCCAGATCGAGGTCATCTGACAATAATTTGAGAATTGACAATGGACTGGGACGCACTGATACAACTGGACAAGCAACTGCTGCTGACACTGAACGGCAGCGACTCGCTCTTCCTGGACGGGCTGACCAAGACGCTGACCGCAGCACCGACGTGGATTCCGCTCTACGTGGCCCTGCTCTACCTGGTGCTGAAGAACAACGACACCCTCGTGAAAGTGCTGCTGGTGCTGGCTGGGGCAGGCCTCTGCGTGCTCATTGCCGGCACGGTGGATGACGAGATAGTGAAGCCCTGGATGGCCCGCTGGCGACCCACCCACGACGGCGAGATAGGCATGATGGTAGACGTGGTGAACGGCTACCGCGGCGGCCGCTTCGGGTTCTTCTCAGCCCATGCGTCCAACACGTTCAGCATAGCCATCTTCTTCTCGCTGCTCATCCGCAGCCGCGTGCTCTCGGTGTCGCTCGTAGCGTGGTCGCTGGTCAACTGCTGGACGCGCCTCTACCTGGGCGTCCACTTCCCCGGCGACGTGGCCTGCGGCCTGCTCTGGGGCGCGCTGGTGGGCACTGGCGTCTGGCTGCTGCACCGCTACGCCTACAGGCGGCTCTTCGAAGAGAAGGTGTTCATCTCCAAGCAGTACACCACGACGGGCTACGAGCACCGCGACGTGGACGTGGTGATAGCCGTGCTGGTCTTCACGCTCGTCTACGCCATCCTGAGGGCCTGTTTTTATCTTTATGTTTAAAACCGAAATGGAAACCAAGCACATCCGCATTAGCGACTATAACTATCCCCTGCCTGACGAGCGCATCGCCAAGTTTCCGCTGGCGCAGCGCGACCACTCGAAACTGCTCGTCTACGAGCACGGCAGGGTGGGGGAAGATCTCTTTCTGAACCTGCCGCAGCACCTGCCGCAGGGAGCACTGATGGTGTTCAACAACACGAAGGTGATTCAGGCGCGCCTGCACTTCCACAAGCAGACGGGTGCCCTGATCGAAGTGTTTCTGCTGGAGCCTGCCCAGCCTGCCGACTACGAACTGATGTTTCAGACGCGCGGCCGCTGCTCGTGGCTCTGCCTGGTGGGCAACCTGAAGAAATGGAAGGAGGGCACGCTGGAGCGGACGCTGACCGTGGGCTCGGCCACGCTCACGCTGCGGGCCACGCGCCGCCAGATGGTGTGCACGAGCCACTGGGTGGACTTCGAGTGGGACAACACGGAGGTATCGTTTGCCGAAATACTCGAGTCGGTGGGCGAACTGCCCATTCCGCCCTACCTGAACCGCGCCACGCAGGAGAGCGACAAGACCACCTATCAGACCGTCTACTCGAAGATAAAGGGCAGCGTGGCCGCCCCGACGGCTGGACTCCACTTCACGCCGCAGGTGCTGCAGGCCCTGGACGAGCGCGGCATCGACCGCGAGGAGGTGACGCTGCACGTGGGTGCAGGCACGTTTAAGCCCGTGAAGAGCGAGGATATAGCCGACCACGAGATGCACACGGAGTACATCTGCGTGCACCGCCAGACTCTGGAGAAACTGCTGCGCCACCAGTGCCGCGCCATTGCCGTGGGCACCACCAGTGTGCGCACGCTGGAGAGCCTCTACTACATGGGGCTGAAGGTGCTGCGCAATCCCGCCGTCAGCGAGCAGGAGTTGCACGTCAGCCAGTGGGAGCCGTATGCTTTGAGTGATGAGTTAATAGTGAATTGTGAGCAGGCCATCAGCGCGCTACTTAAGTGGCTGGACGATAACGGGTTGAGTGCGCTGCATTCAAGCACTCAAATCATCATTGCACCAGGCTATGAATACAAGATCGTGAGGATGCTGGTCACCAATTTCCACCAGCCGCAGTCCACGCTGCTGCTGCTGGTGAGTGCCTTTGTCAAGGGCGACTGGCGCAGCATCTACGACTACGCCCTGAGCCACGACTTCCGCTTCCTGAGTTACGGCGACTCGTCGCTGCTCATCCCTTGAGTGTCAATTCAGTTTCCGATAACTGTCATTTGTCATCTGTCATCGCGCGAAACGCCAGGAGGGCCCAGTCGCCGTCGTGGCTTTCGGCTGTCGGGGTGAGGCCCAGCGAGGCGGCCCGCTCCGTGAGCAATGGTATGTCAGAGCGGTAGAAGCCGCTCAGCAGCAGCGTGGCTCCGGGCTTCATGCGGTGGCGGAAGGCAGGCATATCGGCCAGCAGGATGTTGCGGTTGATGTTGGCCACCACCACGTCGAACTCTCCCTCTACCTCTTTATATAATAAGGTAGCGTCGCCCAGCAGCACCGTCAGTCGGCTGTCCACGCGGTTTATCACGGCGTTGTGGCGGGCGTTGTCAGCGCTCCATTCGTCGATGTCGTAGGCCACGGCCTCCTGGGCCCCCATGTTCAGTGCGCCGATGGCCAGAATGCCCGTGCCCGTGCCGCAGTCGAGCACGCGGGCTCCCTGCAGCGGCATGTCGAGCAGGGCCTGCAGCATCATGCGCGTGGTCTCGTGGGTGCCGGTGCCGAAGGCCAGGCGGGCGTCAATCTCTATTGAAAATTGAAAATTGAAGATTGAAGATTGATTGATTGAAGATTGGGTATGGCGGCCGTCGTGCACGATGCAGCGGTCGCCAACGACGATGGGCTCGAAGCCCTGCTGCTCCCACTGCTCGTTCCAGTCGCGGTCTTCGGCATCGGAAACCGAGAAATCGATGCGCTGGTCGGGTAGGGGGAAGCCGTCGATGACCTGCCGGAGTGCCTCGCGGTCGAAGAGTGTCTGCTGCACGTAGCCGGTCACGCCCTTGGGCGTATCCTCGAACGACTCGAAGCCCGCCTCGGCAGCCATGGCCGAGAGGACGTCGCAGGCCTCCTGGTGCAGTTCCTGGGGGCCCTGGATGGTGAATTCTACTTCGTAATACTTCATATCGTTTGTTAAATTTGGGGCAAAATTACAAAAAATAGGGAAAATCCTACCACGTTTTAGGGTTTTTCCGTATCTTTGCAGAAAAATAAGCAGTATTTTTGCACCGTAGAACTATAATTAAAGAAAAAAAGAACGATATGAAAAAGTGGATGATTCTATCAATGGTCTTTGCCGCCCTGCCTGCAGCCATGATGGCTCAGGACGACGACATGTACTTCGCTTCCAGCAAGCAGAAGAACCAGCAGCAGTCGGCTTCGCACCGCACTCAGTCGGTGAACGTGAGCCGCGGCGGTGGCGATGTCTACTATTCCGGCAGCAAGCGCAGCGTGGACGACTACAACCGCCGCCTGCAGAGTTCCTATGAGGTGCTGCCTGCCGACACGGGCGACATCATCTCGTTTGCTCCCGTGGAGGGCGTCTATCCCGACTCGGTGGGCGACTTCCAGTTGACGCAGCAGATGCAGCGCTGGGATGACTACGTGCCCACGACGGCCTACTGGGAGGGCTACGCACAGGGTCAGCGCGACTCCTACGGCTGGCACTCGCCCTGGTACTACTCGTCGTACTATCCCTGGTACGACTCTTGGTACTACGACCGCTGGTACTACGATCCCTGGTACTACTCTTCGTGGCACTACGGCTGGTACTACGATCCCTGGTACTACTCTTCGTGGCACTACGGCTGGTACTGCGACCCCTGGTACTACGGCTACGGCTGGTACGGCTACCATCATCCGCACTACTACTATGGCGGCGGCCACGGCTATGCCCGCCAGAACGGCACCATAGACCGCTACGGACGCACCAGCGGAGGCAGTTTCAGCGGCAATCGCAGCGGCGGCATCAACAGCCGTGGTGCATCGGTGCGCAGCGATGTCGGCCGAAATCTCGGCTCACATAGCAATGGGCGCAACACCGTGCGCAGCACCAACAGCGGCAGCGGCTCGTTCACGGGCAGTCGCAGTTCGTCCTACGGCGGCTCGTCCAGTGGCAGCGGCTCGTTCAGCGGCAGTCGCAGCACATCGTCGGGCTCGTCTTCGGGCGGAGGCTTCAGCGGCAGCAGCAGCCGTGGCGGTGGCGGCGGCAGCATGAGCAGCGGCGGCGGTCGTTCGGGCGGCAGCAGAAGGTGATTTTTTTCTGATTGAAAATTGAAGATTGAAAATTGAAGATTAATTGAAAATATATATGATGAAGAAGATTTTTTCGCTTGCAGCACTCGCGATGGCCATGATGCCCGCCGCTGCACAAGATACCTACGAGAACGCCCGACTGCTGGGCAGCGACCTGAACGGCACGGCTCGCTACGTGGGCATGGGCGGCGCCCTGGAGGCTCTGGGAGCCGACATCTCGACCATCTCCACCAACCCCGCCGGCATCGGACTCTTCCGCCGCTCCAGCGCCAGCCTGTCGTTCGGACTGGTGAGCCAGCAGGACTGCCAGGACTTCGACAACCTGGGCAAGACCAACATGAGTTTCGACCAGGCAGGCTTCGTCTACAGCAGCCGCACGGGCGAGAACTCCTATCTGAACTTTGCGTTCAACTATCACAAGAGCCGCAACTTCGACCAGATACTCTCGGCCGCCAACAACCAGATGCGCGGCGCCTCGATGAGCAAACTGGCCTTTGCCAAGGGCACCAAGGACAGCGACCAGAACGGCGGCTACTACTGGGACACCAACTCGCAGGGGGAGATCATCGGATGGCGAAACCAGACCAGCAACGAGCGCGCCTGGCAGTACACGCAGTGGGACTATCTGTACTTCAACACCATCGGCTACGACCAGGAAGCACAGGAGGCCGTCTTCGTCGAGGCTGAGCCCTACGGCGGCGACAACGCCTACATCTTCGACCGCGCCCACCGCGGCTGGATCAGAGACTACGACTTCAACCTGAGCGGCAACATCAACAACCGCGTCTTCCTCGGCCTGACCATCGGGCTGCACAGCGTCAACTACAAGGGATTCTCCAACTACACCGAGCGCATCGTGTCGTTCGACGGACAAGACCGCGGCACCATGACGCTGGCCGACGAGCGCGAAATCAGCGGAGCCGGTGCCGACGTGAAGATTGGCGCCATCTTCCGTCCCATTGAGGACTCGCCCTTCCGCTTCGGCCTCTCCATCGCCACGCCCACGTGGTACGACCTGAAGTCGGTGAACTGGACCACGCTGTACAACAACACCGACCGAAACTGGAACAACTGGGGCTACTCTAAGGGCGACACCGGCGAGTCGTACGACTTCAAGTACTACACGCCCTGGAAGTTCGGCCTCTCGCTGGGCCACACCATCGGCTCTGAGATTGCACTGGGCGCCAGTTACGAGTTCACCGACTACACCGCCAGCGACTCGCGCGTCAACGACGGCTACGACTACTACGGCGACCCCGACTCCTACAGCGACCACGAGATGAAGCAGAACGCCGAGCAGTCGCTCAAGAGTGCCCACCTGCTGAAACTGGGTGCCGAGTTCCGTCCCGACCCCGCACTGGCCGTCCGCCTGGGCTACAACTACGTGTCGCCCACCTACAGCAAGCAGGGCTTCCGCGATACCCAACTGAACAGCGAACTCAACATGTATGCCTCCACGGCCGACTACACCAACTGGGAGGGCACCCATCGCATCACCTGCGGCCTGGGCTACAAGTACGAGCACCTGTCGGTCGACCTGGCCTACCAGTACTCTACCACCAAGGGCCAGTTCTATCCCTTCCAGCCCAACGTGGATTTCATCGACCCCGCCGACGGCTCCTACCAGACCTGCATATCGTCGCCCACGGAGGTCAGCCACAAGCGCCACCAGTTGCTGCTCTCGCTCACGTACACGTTCTGATCTGAGGTTTTGTAGTGTTTTTCATGTATCAGCAAGTCAAAGACAGTAGAAAACGGTTCAGCCGCTGCTGACATCCGTTGGCTGCACTTCCGGAATCGACTGCAAAGATAAGCATAAAGTCCGAAGCCACCAAATTCTGAGGGTCGGTTTCGGGCTTTTTTGCAGCCAACCGCCCGAATTGGCTTTCGGCGCGCCTGCAGCCCCGATTTTCGCCTCTGTGGGCGGCTGTCAGCGAGGCGGCTGCACGGGATAGGGGAGCCGTAATTTTAGGCCTCCAACCATTACGTTTCTATGACAGATGACAGTTATGGAAAATGAGGAGTATAGAGGAGATTAGTATTATATAATTTACAATATATATAATACTAATAATGTAAGCGCACCTCGTTTTTCCATAACTGTCATTTGTCACGATTTCACATTTCTTCGTGCACTGGGCTGATCCTTACTTCACTGGGCGCAAAATTGCGCTCAGTATAAATTATCTCCTATTTCTTATTTTACCTATTTATCATAATGCCGATTCTAATCAAATTGAATAATACTGTTTTCGCACCCAATCGGGCCTCGAAGTCTTGACATAAAGCAAGAATTTGGGTTAAAGACTATCAAAACGATACTTTTTTCGCAAAAAAGTTGATAAAATGTTTGTGGATTCGAATTTTTGATGTAATTTTGCAACCGCAAACAAGAAATTGTTGAAGAAGCGAGCAAATAATTTTTAGTTCAAATAATATTAATTATTAAAAAGGTAAAAGATTTATGAATGCAGCACAAGTTGTAGAAACTCTGAAGCAGAGATTTCCTAACGAGCCCGAGTACATCCAGGCCGTGAGTCAAGTACTTCCTACGATTGAGGAAGAGTACAACAAGCACCCCGAGTTTGAGAAGTCCAACCTCATCGAGCGTCTTTGCATCCCCGACCGCGTGATCGAGTTCCGCGTGACCTGGGTTGACGACAAGGGCAACGTGCAGACGAACATGGGCTACCGCATTCAGCACAACAACGCCATCGGCCCGTACAAAGGCGGCATCCGCTATCACAAGAGCGTGAACCTGGGCATCCTGAAGTTCCTGGCCTTCGAGCAGACCTTCAAGAACTCGCTGACCACGCTGCCCATGGGCGGTGCCAAGGGCGGCAGCGACTTCTCGCCCCGCGGCAAGAGCGACGCAGAGGTGATGCGCTTCTGCCAGGCCTTCATGAACGAACTGTATCGTCACATTGGTCCCGACGAGGACGTGCCCGCAGGCGACATCGGCGTGGGTGGCCGCGAGGTAGGCTATCTGTTCGGCCAGTACAAGAAACTGACCCACCAGTTCCAGGGCGTGCTCACCGGCAAGGGCATCCAGTTCGGCGGTTCGCTCATCCGTCCCGAGGCTACGGGCTACGGCTGCGTCTACTTCCTGACCTCTATGCTCGCCACTCGCGGCATCGAACTGGCCGGCAAGAAGGTGCTCATCTCGGGTGCCGGCAACGTGGCCCAGTATGCTGCAGAGAAGTGTCTGCAACTGGGTGCCACCGTGCTCACCATGAGCGACTCCGACGGCTACATCTTCGATCCCGACGGCATCGACCGCGCTAAACTGGACTACATCATGGAGTTGAAGAACGTGGAGCGCGGACGTATCAAGGAGTATGTGGAGGAATATCCCACAGCCAAGTACTACGAGGGCAAACGCCCCTGGTACGAGAAGGCCGACATCGCCCTACCCTGCGCCACTCAGAACGAGATCAACGGCGACGAGGCTCAGGCTCTGGTCAACAATGGCGTGATTGCCGTGGCCGAGGGTGCCAACATGCCTTCGCTGCCTGAGGCTATCAAGATCTTCCAGAATGCCAAGATTCTCTATGCTCCCGGCAAGGCCTCCAATGCAGGCGGTGTGTCCGTCAGCGGCCTGGAGATGAGCCAGAACTCCGAGCGTCTGTCGTGGACTGCCAAGGAGGTGGACGACTATCTGAAGCGCATCATGAACGACATTCATGAGAACTGCGTGAAGTACGGTACCCAGCAGGACGGCTACATCAACTACGTGAAGGGTGCCAACGTGGCAGGCTTCATGAAAGTTGCTAAAGCAATGATGGCACAAGGTATTGTGTAAAGATTTCTCTTAATATGACTATTTTATACGGGGTTGTCGCCTGCGCGATGCAGTCGGCAGCCCATTTTTATTGATAAAAAACCTTAAAACGTACGCTATGTGACGTTTTTTTTGTACCTTTGAAGCCCGTAAGAGAAAAATCATGACAATGGGTCGAACGAGACATACTTTCATACTGGCAGCGGCACTGACGGCGGCAGGCCTACTCCTGGGCACCGGAAGCGCCCAAGGACAGACGCTGCAGGCCTCGGTGAAGCACTACTCCACCGACAACGGACTGGGCAGCAACGCCATTTCGAAGATCAAGCAGGATGACTACGGATTCCTGTGGATAGCCACGTGGAACGGGCTGACGCGATTCGACGGTTTCGACTTCTACAACTACGAGACCGGAGCCATCAGCGGCATACCCCACCTGCACAACCGCATAGCCACGCTGGCCATCGACAAGGCACAGAACGTGTGGATGAACATGTACGACCTGCGCGTCTTCGTGATGAAGCGCAGCGAAGACCGCATCATCAACCCCTTTGAGGGCATCACCGCCAGCGAGACCTTCCGCATCAGTCAGCCAGTCACCGTGGTTAGCAATGGCGACGTGCTGGCCGTGGTCGACGGCATAGGCATCTACAAGTTGCGCCTGGAGAGCGGCGGCGTGGAGGCCCAACTCGTCACCACCGGCGACCTGAAGGTGACCGGCATGGCCGAGGGCTACCAGAACGACGTGTGGCTGGCCACCAACGAGGGCGTGCACCGCATGGATGCCGACAACCTGGCCGTGGAGCGCAAGGGCTACTTCCTCGACGAGCAGATCACGGCCATCTTCTCCAACGGCTTCAACGTCTATGCCGGCACCCAGTCGGGCAAGATTCTCTCCTTCGCCTACGGACAGGAGCCGCAGCAACTGAAGGCCGGCGGCGAGCCCATCAACTGCATTTTCGTGGACAGCCACGGGCTCATCTGGTACTCCGACTCGCGCTCCGGCGTGGGCTACCTGAATCCTGAGACCATGCAGGAACGCTTCTTCTCGCAGGAAGTGAAGTTCCCCGACTACGACGGCTACGGCGGCGAGTTCAGCGAGACCGAGGGCATCGTCTGGGCACGCATGAACCACGGCGGCTTCGGCTACTATGACCGCGAGACCGACCAGATACGCTACTTCTACAACTCGCCAGAGAACTCGTGGAACCTCTCCAACACCGTCAACGCCTTCCTCAGCCTGAAGGACGGCGTGGTATGGGAGTCCACTAGCCGCCACGGACTGGAGAAACTGGAGATCATGAAGAACATCATTGAGCGCCGGCGCGTGGTAGAGACCGAGACGTCGTCGCTGGACAACGAGATACGCGCCCTATACTACGACAAGAAGCGCCACGCCCTGATCATCGGCAACAAGAAAGGCTCGCTCTTCGTCTACGCCGACGACGGCACCCGCCGCGAGTTCACCAGCGACAGCCAGGGCAATCCCCTGGGCCGCGTCTACGGCATAGCAGGCGACAGCCAGGGCAACGTGTGGCTCTCGTCGAAAGACCACGGCCTCTTCAAGATGTCCTCCACGGACGACGGCCAGTACACCATCAAAAACTATAAGCACGACCCCGACAACCCGCAGTCGCTGGGTGACAACCGCGCCTACCTGTCGCAGGAAGACATGCAGGGCAACATCTGGGTGGCCACCTACGGAGGCGGCGTCAACCTGATGCCCAAGGGCACCGAGCGGTTCATCCATCCCGAAGACATGATAGACTATCCGCACGGCGCCTACCGCAAGGTGCGCACCATCACCATGGATCGCGACGGCACCATCTGGGCCGGCACCACCGACGGCATACTGCTGCTCAACTACGAGAAGGGACAGGTGACGGCATCGAAACTGGAGCCCTCCTACGAGAAGCCCGAGATGATACTGCGCTCAAACGACATCGTGTGCATGACGCGCGACTCCGTGGGCAGCATCTGGATGGGCACCAACAGCGGCGGACTGGCCCACGAGGTGGGCAAGGACAGCCAGGGCCACTTCCTCTTCGAGTGCTTCGGCATACAGGACGGGCTGCCATCCGACGAGGTGCGCAGCATCACCTTCGGCACCAACGGCAACGTGTGGTTTGCCACCGACTACATCATCTGCTCCTACAACCCCGAGCGCCGCATCATCTCCACTTACTCCAGCCTGGAGGGCGTCGACGAGACCCTCTGCTCGGAGGCATCGGCCATATCGCTGCCTGACGGCACCATCCTCTTCGGCACGCTGAACGGCTACTACTACATCGACCTGACCCGCCTGATGGCCGCCACGGGCTCGATGCTCAAGGTCCACCTGACCGACTTCTGGGTGGACGGCGTGCTGCAGAGCCCCCGCTTCACCACCGACTATGACTACTACGTGCCCAATGCCCGTCGCGTGGAACTGAAGAGCCGCCCGTCGGAGATCAGTTTCCGCTTCGCCTCGCTCGACTACCACCTGCAGCATCGCGTACATTATCAATACAGACTCGAGGGCTACGAGGAGGAGTGGCACAATGCCGACAAGCGGCGCATAGCCACCTACCGCAACCTGCCCGGCGGCACCTACCGGCTGGTGGTGCAGGCCTTCCTGCAGGAGTCGCCCGACAAGAAAGACCAACTGACACTGGATGTGGTCATCCCCGCGTCGTTCTTCAACTCGTCGTTCGCCATCTGGGTCTACATCGTCATCGCCATGCTCCTGAGCATCTTCCTGCTCTTCAGGGCTCAGGACAGAACCAAGCAGCGCATAGCCAAGAACGGCGGTTCGCTGAACCCGAACGCCGACGACGAGCACAACGAGTTCGACGTAGACGAGATGCTCGAGCACCACAACAGCCAGGAGCCCTTCATGCAGCAACTCTGCACCTGGCTGGAAGCCCACTACAGCGACCCCGCAGCCAGCGAGGACGAGATGATGGAGTGCACGTGGATGAGCCGCGTGGGCTTCACCGACGAACTCAAGCGCGAAGCAGGCAAGTCGCCCCGCCAGTTCCTCACCGCCTTCCGCATATCCAAGGCCCGCCAGTTGCTGGAGGAGACCAACAAGTCGCTGGACGACATCTGGCAGGAGACAGGCTTCGAGGGCGCCGATCAGTTCGACTTCGCCTTCCGCACGAAACTGAGAATGTCGCCCGAGGAATATCGGGAGAAGAAACAAGACCTAAGCACTGACGAATATGAAATCATCAGTTAGAGAGATATAGAAGAGAGGGTAAAGGGGCCGTCTCGGTTCGATCGGGATACTCATCAAATTTCGTTGAAAACCGGGCAGTCTTCTCTTGTCAATGGCGGGCCACTAACCAAGCGTTTACCTGAATGCCGGTGGATTACAAAGACAGAGAGCACCCACAACCTGTGATAAAGGAGTTTTCATCACATCACCCTGGCGGCCCCACTTTTTTCAAATTAAGAGTTAAGAATAAAAAAGAATTATGTTTTCTGGTATCATAGAAGAATTTGCCACCGTGGTCGACATTCGCCACGACAGAGATAACATCGACTTCACACTCAACTGCTCCTTCACCGCCGAACTCACAATCGACCAGAGCGTGGCCCACAACGGCGTGTGCCTGACCGTGGTCAGCATCGAGGGCAGCAACTATGTGGTCACGGCCATGAAGGAAACCCTCGACCGCACCAACCTGGGACTGCTCCGCGTGGGCGACAAGGTGAACGTGGAGCGCTCGATGCTGATGTACGGACGCCTGGACGGCCACATCGTGCAAGGCCACGTAGACCAGACGGCCACCTGCACCGCCATGGAAGATGCCAACGGCTCCACCTACTTCACCTTCGAGTATCCCGAGAACCGCGAGATGGCTCGCCACGGCTACTTCACCGTAGACAAGGGCTCGGTCACCGTCAACGGCGTCTCGCTCACCGTCTGCCGTCCTACGGCCAACTCGTTCCAGGTGGCCATCATCCCCTACACGATGGAGCACACCAACTTCCAGGACATCCACGTGGGCACGGTGGTCAACATCGAGTTCGACATCATGGGCAAATACATCGCCCGACTGCAGCAATTGTCATAGGAAACAAATAAAAAAAACAAAATAACATTATGCTTACACTTAAACTCATTACCGAGGAGACCGACCGCGTGATTCGCGGTCTGGAGAAGAAACATTTCAAGGGAGCCCGCGAGGCCATCGATCAGGTGCTGGCCGTGGACAAGCGCCGTCGCGAGGCCCAGCAGCAACTGGACAAGAACCTGGCCGACGCCAAGAAACTGGCCGCACAGATTGGCGGCCTGATGAAGGAAGGCAAACGCGACGAGGCCGAGGCCGTCAAGGCTCAGGTGTCGGAGATGAAGGAGACCAACCGCCAGTTGGAGCAGACCATGAACCAGGCTCAGGAGGAGATGACCACCCTACTCTGCCAGATTCCCAATATCCCCTACGACGAAGTGCCCGAGGGTGCTGCCGCCGAGGACAACCACGTGGTGAAGTCGAACCTGAAGGAGTGCACGCCCGACGATACCGTGGGCAACTGGACGGTCAACCCCACCCTGGGCATCGACAATCCCCTGCCCCACTGGGAACTGGCCAAGAAGTACAACCTCATCGACTTCGACCTGGGCGTCAAGATCACCGGTGCCGGATTCCCCGTCTACATCGGCAAGGGTGCCCAACTGCAGCGCGCCCTGATCAACTTCTTCCTGGCCGAGGCCAACAAGAGCGGCTACACGGAGATCATGCCTCCCACGGTGGTCAACGCCGCCTCGGGCTACGGCACAGGCCAGTTGCCTGACAAGGAGGGCCAGATGTACCACTGCGAGGTGGACGATTTCTACCTCATCCCCACGGCCGAGGTGCCCGTCACCAACATCTATCGCGACGTCATCATCGACGAGAAAGACCTGCCCATCAAGAACTGCGCCTACACGGAGTGCTTCCGTCGCGAGGCCGGCTCCTACGGCAAGGACGTGCGCGGCCTGAACCGCCTGCACGAGTTCTCGAAGATTGAGATCGTGCGCATCGACACGCCTGAGCATTCGCGCGAGAGCCACAAGGAGATGCTGGCCCATGTCGAGGGTCTGCTGCAGAAACTGGAACTGCCCTACCGCATCCTGCTGCTCTGTGGCGGCGACCAGTCGTTCACCAGCAGCATCTGCTACGACTTCGAGGTCTACAGCGAGGCCCAGGGCCGCTGGCTCGAGGTTTCGTCGGTCAGCAACTTCGACACCTACCAGGCCAACCGCCTGAAGTGCCGCTATCGCCGTAGCGACACCAAGAAGACCGAACTCTGCCACACGCTGAACGGCTCGGCTCTGGCCCTGCCCCGCATCGTGGCCGCCCTGCTGGAGAACAACCAGACGCCCGAGGGCATCCGCATCCCCAAGGCCCTGGTGCCCTTCACCGGCTTCGACATCATCGACTAATCCACGCTAAACTAAACAAATATGAACAGGATAGTAAGAAAAGAGCAATTCTCCGAGAAGGTCTTCCTCTTCGAGATGGAAGCACCGCTCATTGCCCAGAGCCGCAAGGCCGGCAACTTCGTCATCGTGCGCGTAGACAAGAAAGGTGAGCGCATGCCGCTGACCATCGCCGGCGCCGACAAGGACAAGGGCACCATCACGCTGGTGGTTCAGATGGTGGGCCTCTCGTCGAAGAAACTGTGCGCATTGAACGAGGGCGACTACGTGGCCGATATCGTTGGCCCCCTGGGCAACCCCACGCGCATCGAGAAATACGGCACTGTGGTCTGTGCAGGCGGCGGCTTGGGCGTGGCTCCCATGCTGCCCATCATCCAGGCCCTGAAGGCTGCCGGCAACCGCGTGCTCAGCGTCATGGCTGGTCGTTCGAAAGACCTGATCATCCTGGAAGACAAGGTGCGCGAGTCATCCGACGAGGTCATCATCATGACCGACGACGGCTCCTACGGCGAGAAAGGTGTGGTAACCGTCGGCATGGAGAAGTTCTTCGAGCAGGAGCACGTGGACAAGGTCTTCGCCATCGGTCCTCCCATCATGATGAAGTTCTCAAACCTCACGGCCCAGAAGCACAACATCCCCTGCGAGGTCTCGCTGAACACCATCATGGTAGACGGTACGGGCATGTGTGGTGCCTGTCGACTGACCATCGGCGGCAAGACGAAGTTCGTCTGCATCGACGGCCCCGAGTTCGACGGTGCCCTTGTCGACTGGGACGAGATGTTCAAGCGCATGAATACTTTCAAGCGCGAGGAGCAGGAAGAACTGGCCCACTACGAGGAGCACCTGATCAGTGCATCAGCCACCGTTCCCGACGGTTCTCCGTCGGGCAACACCGATGTGGTGATGGACGATGACCCCACGAACGACACCATCGACACCCTGACCGACCGTAACGCTGAGTGGCGCAAGGAGTTACAGAAATCCATGAAACCAAAGGAGCGCACCCAGATTGAGCGTGTCGTGATGCCAGAACTGGATCCCGTCTACCGCGCCACCACCCGCACCGAGGAGGTGAACATCGGCCTGACCAAGGAGATGGCCATGACCGAGGCCAAGCGTTGTCTCGATTGCGCCAAACCTTCGTGCGTAGAGGGCTGCCCGGTGAACATCAATATCCCCTCGTTCATCAAGAACATCGAGCGCGGCCAGTTCCTGGCTGCCGCCAAGGTGCTGAAAAACACCTCTGCCCTGCCCGCCGTATGTGGTCGCGTCTGTCCGCAGGAGAAGCAGTGCGAGAGCAAGTGTATCCACCTGAAGATGAACGAGCCAGCCGTGGCCATCGGCTATCTGGAGCGTTTCGCTGCTGACTACGAGCGCGAGAGCGGCAACATCTCGTTGCCTGAGATTGCACCGGCCAACGGCATCAAGATTGCCGTCGTGGGCTCTGGCCCTGCTGGTTTGAGTTTTGCCGGCGACATGGTGAAGAAGGGCTACGATGTCTATGTCTTCGAGGCCCTGCACGAGATTGGCGGTGTGCTGAAGTACGGCATCCCCGAGTTCCGTCTGCCCAACAAGATTGTCGACGTGGAGATTGAGAATCTGGCCAAGATGGGCGTGCACTTCCAGACGGATGTCATCGTTGGTAAAACGATTTCGGTCGAACAACTTGAAGAACAAGGCTTTAAGGGTATCTTCGTCGGCTCCGGTGCAGGTCTGCCCAACTTCATGGGCATACCTGGCGAGAACGCCATCAACATTATGTCGTCGAACGAATATCTGACCCGTGTCAACCTGATGGATGCAGCCAATCCGACCACCGACACGCCCATCAACCTGGGCAAGAACGTGCTCGTGGTGGGTGGCGGCAACACGGCCATGGACTCCTGTCGTACGGCCAAGCGTTTGGGCGGCAATGTCACACTGGTCTACCGTCGTTCGGAGCAGGAGATGCCTGCCCGTCTGGAGGAGGTGAAGCACGCCAAGGAGGAGGGCATCGACTTCCTCACGCTGCACAACCCCATCGAGTATCTGGCCGACGAAAATGGTGCTGTCAAGGCAGCCGTGCTGCAGGTGATGGAACTGGGTGAGCCCGATGCTTCGGGCCGTCGTTCGCCGGTGCCCGTTGAGGGTAAGACCGTGACGCTCGATGTCGATCAGGTCATCGTGGCCGTTGGCGTCAGTCCCAACCCGCTCGTGCCCAAGAGCATCGAGGGTCTGGAATTGGGTCGAAAGAACACCATCGTGGTCAATGAGGGTATGCAGTCGGCACGCTCGGAGATCTTCGCCGGCGGCGACATCGTTCGCGGCGGAGCCACGGTCATTCTGGCCATGGGCGACGGCCGCCGTGCCGCCCAGCACATGGACGAATACCTCCAACAGAAGAAATAGTCCCGTCTGTTGCTATACCATAGCAACAACCCAAACCAGAACCATGAACGGACTCTATACCATCCTACTGCTCATACTAAGCAACGTCTTCATGACGCTGGCTTGGTATGGGCATTTGAAACTGCAGGAGACTGGCACCAGCAGTCACTGGCCGCTCTTCGGTGTCATTGTCTTCTCGTGGGCCATCGCCTTCTTCGAGTACTGCTGCCAGGTGCCCGCCAACCGACTGGGCTTCGAGGGCAACGGCGGCCCCTTCTCGCTCGTTCAGTTGAAGGTGGTGCAGGAGTGCATCTCGCTGGTGGTCTTTGCCATCATCGCCAACATCATGTTTCAGGGCAACCACCTGCACTGGAACCACATCCTGGCCTTCCTGCTCATCATATGTGCCGTCTATCTGGTCTTCATGAAATGATACGATGGAATTCGATGAAATCAAATGACGCTGGAAGAGAAACTCTGGAAGAATTTTAACCGGGCCCTGGGCCTGTATCAACTTATTGCTGATGGGGACAAGATCCTCGTCGGCTTGTCTGGTGGCAAGGACTCGCTGCTGCTGCTCGAGTTTCTTTCGCGTCGCTCCCGCATCCTGAAGCCACGGTTCAGCGTGGAGGCCGTCCATGTGAGGATGGACAACATCTCCTACGAGACCTCAACCGACTATCTGGAACGCTTCTGCCGCGAGCGCAGCGTGCCGCTCCACATCGTCACCACCCGCTTCGATGCCTCGACAGCCGGCAAGAAGCCCGCCTGCTTCCTTTGTTCGTGGTATCGGCGCAAGGAAATCTTCAATCTGGCCCAGCGTCTGGGGTGCGCCAAGATTGCCCTGGGCCACCATCAGGACGACCTGCTGCACACGGCTCTGATGAACCTCTTCTATCAGGGTCGCTTCGACACCATGCCCGCCCTGCTGCGTATGAAAAAAATGCCCCTCAGCATCATCCGTCCCCTGTGCATGCTAGAGGAGGCTGACATTCGTGAATATGCCAGGCAGCACGCCTACGAGAAGCAAGTCAAGCAGTGTCCCTACGAGCACGACAGCCATCGCACGGACATGGCCCGCCTCTTCCAGCAGATAGAGCAGCAGAACTCCGAAGCCCGCCATTCGCTGTGGAAAGCCATCGCAGAAAGCGGCAAACTGGTGGAAGAATCTTAATTTCCGTTAATAATACGCCTGTCTGCGTACAATTATCAATTATATTTTGTACTTTTGTTAATTAATAAACAGCGAATGACAATGAGAAGACTCACAATACTCTTGCTGGCACTGCTCATGCTGGGCACAGCGGCCGAAGCGCAACGCAACAAGCGCGTGACGAGAAAACCCGCCAAGCCGGTGGTGGTGGAAGACCCACGCATCGCCCAGATGCTGGCCGCCACGCAGCAGATCATGTTCATAGACAGCATGGTGGTAGACAAGGCTGACTTCGTGCGCCACCTGCCTCTCTCTGCTGAGTGCGGCACGCTGGAGATGAAGGACTCGCTGATGCAGTTCACCAACGAACTGGGCGACCATCGGTTGACCACCTATTTCGATGCCTCCGACTCGCTGTGCCACATGGCCCAGAGCGACTACATAGGCAACTACTGGACAACGCCCGAGCGGGTACGTGGCATCGGCGACGCGGCCGTCAACTTCCCCTTCCTCATGCCCGACGGCATCACGCTATACATGGCTCAGAAGGGTGAGAAGAGTCTGGGCGGCTACGACCTCTTCGTCACTCGCTACGACGGTGACGAGGCCGCATTCCTGCGGGCCGAGAACCTGGGCATGCCCTTTGCCAGCGATGCCAACGACTACCTATACGCCATCGACGAGAAGCACCAACTGGGCTACTTTGTCACCGACCGCCGCCAGCCCGAGGGCAAAGTGTGCATCTACGTCTTCGTGCCCAATGCCACCCGTAAGGTCTATCAGTCAGAAGCCTATGGAGAAGAGAAACTGCGCTCGCTGGCACGCATCGACCGCATAGCCGACACGTGGACTTCGGTGCCCGAGCGCAATCAGGCCCTGCACCGACTGGAGGCTGCCAAAGCCGAGGCCGCGCGCAATGGCAAACAAAATGCCCACCAGCAGCCAGCCACCGAACTGGACAACCTGCGCCATCAGGCCGAAGTGCTCGACAAAGCCCTCCTCCTGGCTCGCAACTACTACGCCAAGGCTAATGCCGCCGACCGCCAGACGCTGCGCGGCGAGATCATCAAAAGCGAGCAGGAACTGGAGGCCCTGCAACTGAAGATACGCCAGATTGAGAAGCAGCGACGAAACGCTGCCACTCGTCAAAAGAAATAACTAAAAATCTGTACGACTATGACAAAAAGAACATTCCCTGAGTCCGAACTCATCATCAACAGCGATGGCTCGTGTTTCCACCTGCACCTGAAGCCCGAACAACTGGCCGACCGCGTGGTGCTCGTGGGCGACCCGGCGCGTGTAAATACCGTGGCCGACCACTTCGACAGCCGCGAGTGCGAAGTCTCCAGCCGCGAGTTCCACACCATCACTGGCACTTACAAGGGCAAGCGCATCACCTGCCAGAGTCACGGCATCGGCTGCGACAACATAGACATCGTGGTCAACGAACTGGACACGTTGGCCAATATCGACTACGAGACGCGCACAGAGAAGGATGAGCACCGCACGCTGACAATGGTACGCATAGGCACCTGCGGCGGTCTGCAGCCCTTCACGCCCACGGGCTGTTTCGTGGCAAGCGTAAAAAGCATCGGCTTCGATGGATTGCTGAACTACTATGCCGGGCGCAACGTGGTGTGCGACATTCCCATGGAGCGGGCTTTCTGCGAGCACATGGCGTGGGACGCCATCAAGGGTGCTCCCTACGTGGCCGTGGCCGATCAGGAACTCATCGACCAGATTGCCCAGGACGATATGGTGCGCGGCTACACCGTGGCCTGCGGTGGCTTCTACGGGCCACAGGGCCGCCAACTGCGTGCCGACATTGCCGACCCCGACCAGAACAAGAAGATTGAAGCCTTCGAGTATGAGGGCATGAATATCTGCAACTTCGAGATGGAGTCCTCGGCTCTGGCCGGACTTGCCTCGCTTCTTGGCCACCGTGCCATGACCTGCTGCATGGTCATTGCTAACCGCTATGCCCAGAAGATGAACACCGAGTACAAGAACAGCATCGACACGCTCATCGAGAAAGTATTAGACCGCATCTGATGACTGACACGATCTGCGCACTTGCAACAGCCCCAGGTGGTGCCCTCGGCATCATAAGAATCTCAGGCCATCAGTCGCTTGAGATTCTTTCTCGTGTATTCAGCAGAGACCTCACGGAAAGCCTGCCAAACACTATCCACCACGGACACATCATCGAGTATGACGCTGCATCACAGCACCCCACCCCCATCGACGATGTACTCGTGAGCATCTTCCGCACCCCACACTCCTACACCGGCGAAGACAGCGCAGAAATCTCATGCCACGGCTCCACCTATATACTAAATAAGGTGCTGGAACTGCTCGTTAAGCATGGTTGCCGCATGGCTGGGCCTGGGGAATTCACACAGCGCGCCTACATGAACGGCAAACTCGATCTCAGTCAGGCCGAGGCCGTGGCCGACCTCATCGCCTCTACCAACGAGGCCACCCATCGCATGGCCATCAGCCAACTGCGCGGCCACTTCTCCTCGCGACTGGCCCAGTTGCGTGAACAACTGCTCCGCCTTACCTCGCTGCTCGAACTTGAACTCGACTTCTCCGATCACGAAGACCTGCAGTTTGCCGACCGCACCGAGTTGATGCAACTGGCTCAGGACATAGAGGCAGAAGTCAGTCGACTGGCCGCAAGTTTCCAAACAGGCAATGCACTGAAGAACGGCATCCCAGTGGCTATCGTTGGAGCCCCCAATGTGGGTAAGTCCACGCTCCTGAACGCTCTCGTAGGCGAGGAGCGCGCCATCGTAAGCGACCAACAGGGCACTACCCGCGATGCCATCGAGGACACCATCACGCTCGCCGGCATCCAGTTCCGCTTCATCGACACCGCCGGCATCCGCCACACCTCCGACCAGATAGAGCAGATGGGTATCGAGCGGTCGATGGCAGCAGCCCGTAAGGCTCGAATCATACTCATGATGACAGAGCCCGGCGTACCCTACCCCGATATCCCTACGGATGACCATCAGACCGTTATACGCATAGAAAACAAGACCGAGCACTTTCAGGCTAAGACCGGCCTCGGCCTCGACGCACTTCGTCAGCAACTCATAAACGCCGCCCCAACCTATTCGGCAACCGACATCATCATCACCAACGCCCGCCACTACGAGGCCCTCGTCCGTGCCCGCAAAGTTCTCCTCCGCATCATCGACGGCATCGGCACAAGTCTGAGCGGCGACCTGCTGGCCGAAGACCTGCGGCAGGTGCTTGAGATTCTGGCCGAGATAACCGGTGGCCAGATTCTGCCCCAAGAGACGCTGAACACCATATTCTCCCACTTCTGCGTGGGAAAGTAGATTCTGCGTGGGAAAGTAGATTCTGCGTGGGAAAATGTTGTTTTCCTCAAAGGAAAACGGTGTTTTCTTTCATAGAAAACGATGGAAAACGATAGACTTGTAGTTAGACTTTAAGAGATAGATTAAAATAATAAACTACATCTGGATGCTTTTTTATGGAGGGCTTTGATGCAAATTAAAAAATTCTAATTTGGCATGAAAGCCTTCTAATTGAATTTTTAGGCT
>JAFUUL010000115.1 GCA_017483805.1 Prevotella sp. | reverse complement strand
GGTACGCGATACATTTTTTGTTATTCTACTGTATTTACTGTCATACTGTCCAGTTCATGTCAGAGGGGTCAAAGAACTCAATTGCAAAGGTACAACATTTTCGGTCGAAATCCAAATATTTCACCCACTTTTTTCGGTTTGTACGGACAGAATTACGGTAATTACGGCAATTTATTTCAATAAGACCCACTTTCATGGTGATTCGCTGATAAGATGAAGTAAATCGGGGACGGTTCCACTGACAATACCGTAAAGTGATGGGGACTAAGGGGCTAACGTAGCCCAGAGGGGATCGGAGGGGAGGGGGGCCTCGACGACGATGGGCTGGTGGCTGACGGGGTGCTGGAACTCGATGCGACGGGCTAGCAAAGAGATGCTGCCGTCGGGATTGCTGCGGCGGGCACCGTACTTCAGGTCGCCGCGAATGGGCTGGCCGGTGGCAGCGAGTTGGCAGCGTATCTGGTGGTGGCGGCCCGTGAGCAGTTCCACCTCCAGCAGGTCGTAGCGTTCGCCGTGCCCGATGGTGCGATAGCGCAGCATGGCCTTCTTGGAGCCGGGCACTTCGTGGTCGTGGGCATAGGCCTTGTTCCGCTGCTCGTTGCGGGTCAGCCAGTGGGTGAGAAGGCTCTCTTCCAGCCCCTCCCTGTGAGGGAGGGGAGACTTCTCCACAATGGCCCAGTAGGTCTTCTTGATCTGTTCGTGCTCGGCGAACATTCGGTTCAGACGGGCGAGAGCCTTGGAGGTGCGGGCAAAGACAACCAGACCGCTGACAGGACGGTCGAGGCGATGCACCACACCGAGAAACACGGCCCCGGGCTTGTGGTACTTCTCCTTGACATAGTCCTTCACCAGTTCAGAAAGGGGGCGGTCGCCAGTCTTGTCGCCCTGTACGATCTCCCCGCTCCGTTTGTTGACGATGATGATGTGGTTGTCCTCGTAAACGACCTCCATCTCTCTCTTACATATTCATGCCGCCATCCACCTGGATGACCTGTCCGCTGATGTAACTGGACATGTCGCTGGCCAGGAACGTGGCGCAGTTGGCAATGTCGTCCACGGTGCCGCCGCGGCGCAGGGGAATCTTCTGGCACCACTCCTTGCGCACGTCCTCAGGCAGGGCCTGCGTCATGGCGGTGTCGATGAAGCCGGGGGCGATGGCGTTGGCACGGATGCCCTTGGGGCCCATCTCCTGGCCGATACTCTTGGCCAGGGCGATGAGGCCGGCCTTCGAGGCGGCGTAGTTGGCCTGACCGGCATTGCCGTGAACACCCACGACAGAGGCCATGTTGATGATCGAGCCGCCGCGCTGGCGCATCATCACCGGCACACAGGCATGGATGAAGTTGAAGGCCGACTTCAGATTGACGGCGATCACGGCGTCCCACTGCTGCTCGGTCATGCGCAGCATCAGGCCGTCCTTGGTGATGCCGGCGTTGTTCACCAGGATGTCAATGCTTCCAAACTCCTCCTTCACGGCCTTGACCACTTCCTCGGTCTGGGCGAAGTCGGCGGCGTTGGAGGCATAACTCTTGGCCTTCACGCCCAGTGCGGCGATTTCCTGTTCTGTTTCCTCGTTGACCTGCAGGTCAGTGAATGCGATGTTTGCGCCTTCAGCGGCGAACTTCAGTGCGATAGCCTTTCCGATACCGCGTGCTGCACCAGTGATGAGTGCAGTCTTTCCAGTTAATAATCCCATTTTTTTTTCTATTCTTTGTATTGATAATATTCAAATTTTCTGTTTGCCCAATGCGCCATAGACGAACTTGGCCACCTGGGGCTTGGTGTCTTCCTCTTTCATGCCGTGGGCTATGCGGCCGTAAATGTAGGGCACCTCGAGGCCCTTGATGCAGTAGTGCGTGATGTCGGCCACCAGATTGACGTTCTCAATGTCGAACTCGCCGTCCTCCTTGCCCTCGGCGAACACCTTGCGGAAGAGTTCCACCTCGGCCAGGTCGAAGTGCTTGCGCACCTTCTCCACCATCCAGATGTTGCGGAAGAACTCGGCGCGCAGGTTGCCGTTGCGCACCACCGTCTCGCGGATCATGCTCAAGTGGGTGTAGATGAGTTCGATGACCTTGTCCTGCGGACTGATCTTGCGCGCAGCCACCTCGTCGAGTTTCTCGCTGAGGCGCTCGAGTTCGGTTTCGATGACGGCGAAGTAGATGTCTTCCTTCGACTTGAAGTAGGTGTAAAGCGTGCGTCGGCCCTTGCCTGAGGCTTGCGCGATATCGTTCATGGTGGTGTTTTCGAGACCGTTCTTGGCAAATAGTTGCCTGGCCACGTCCACGAGGAGTTGTCTAGTTTTTGATATTGACATCGTTCTATTTTTGTGATTTACGATATTGCACACTAATGTTTGCGTGTGCAAAAGTACGACTTTTATTTGATATGACCAAGCGTTTTGCCAGAAAAAGTGAGGAAAGTGAAAAAAGATTCAGAAAAATTTGCATATCTCGAAAAATAGTTGTACCTTTGCAGCCGCTAAACGAAAACATCGCGGAGTGGAGCAGTTGGTAGCTCGCCAGGCTCATAACCTGGAGGTCGCACGTTCGAATCCTGCCTCCGCAACACAGAAGCCCGACTTTGGTCGGGCTTTTTCGTGTTGCTACTGCAGCATTCGACCGTGCTCCCGGTCGACGTTCTTCGCAAAGCGAAGCGTCCCTTCGGGCCGAGCGCGAATCCTGCCTCGGTTACTAAAATTGTTCGAGCAACTGGATGCGCCGCTCGGTGCTGGGGTGGGTGCTGAAGAGGGCGTTGATGCGCTCCATCAGGCTGTTGGCCATCGACTTGGGACGGATGATGTACATCTGGGCGATGTCCTCGCGGTCTACGTTGCCCAGGCCGGGGTTGGCGGATATCTTGCGCAGGGCTGAGGCCAGGGCCAGCGGGTCGCCGCAGAGTTCGGCACCTCCGGCATCGGCCATGTACTCGCGTTTGCGGGAAATGGCAAAGCGCGTGAGCAGGGTGAAGAAATAGGCGATGGCAGCACAGACGAGGCCGATGAGCAGCACCACGATGATGCTCGCGCCGCTATTCTTACCGTTATTGCTGCTACGGCGGCGACCACCACCTCCGTAGATGAACGTGTTCCACAGGATGCGGGCTATCAGCGAGGTGACGGTCGAGATGATGCCCACGAAGACGATGCTGGTGATGAGCAGGCGGGTGTCGCGATTGCGGATGTGGGTCAGTTCGTGGCCCACTACGCCGGCCAGTTCGTCGTCGTTCAGGCGGTTCATCAGGCCGGTGGTGACGGTGACCGTGTACGACTTTTCGTCGATGCCGCTGGCGAAGGCGTTCAGTTGCGGGTCGTCGATGACGTTGATCTGGGGCATGGACATGCCGCAAGCCATCGTCAGATTTTCCACAATATTATAGATGCGCGGGTTGTCGCGGCGGCTGATGGGGCGGGCGCCTGTGGCATGGCGGATCATGGATGCATTGGAGAAGTAGGCGATGGCAAACCAGATGCCCACGCCGCCCACCACCCAGGGCAGCGTCAGCAGGAACTCATGGGTCACCTGATCCAGGCTGACACCGTACGACACGTTGCCGTAGGCATCGTAGTAGGATCCCTCGATGCTGTGGATGACGAAGAGAAAGACCCACACCATGACGAGCAGGATGGTGGGAAAACCCAGCAGCAACAGCATGCTGAGCGTGTTGTTGCGCCGGATTTGGGTCTGTATGCCTACGTATCTCAATGGCTCTTAGAACTTGATCTCGGGGGCCTTGTCGTAGGCGGCACGCTCTTCGCTGGGCACCTCGAACATCATTTCGCGCTTGAAGCCGAACATACCGGCCAGCAGGTTGCCGGGGAAGGTCTCCACGGCGTTGTTCAACTCGCGGGTGGCGGTGTTGAAGTAGCGGCGCACGGCAGACAGTTTGTTCTCCACGTCAGACACCTCCTGCTGGAGTTGCAGGAAGTTCTGGTTGGCCTTCAGGTCGGGATAGGCCTCCAGTGAGACGCGCAGTCCGGCCAAGGCACTCGACAGGGCGTTCTCGGCCTGGATCTTCTGGTCGATGCCGTTGGCCTGCATGGCGGCGGCACGGGCTTCCGTCACACGGGTCAGTACTTCCTTCTCATGTTCGGCATAGCCCTTCACGGTGGCCACCAACTGAGGAATCAGGTCGTGGCGCTGCTTGAGTTGCACGTCGATGTTGGCAAAGGCATTCTCACGGTTGTTGCGCAACTTGACCAGACGGTTGTAGATGCTGATGGCCCAAAGGGCGACGACGATGATGATGCCAATGATGGCAATAGCGATGATGGCTAATGTTCCCATACTTAAAACTGTTGTACTCATATACGTAAATATTACTTGGTATCTATTTGATTCGGCTACAAAGATAATACCAAAAACTGAATGGCGGATATATTTTAAGATTTTTTATGCCAATAATAACGAAATCCGGTCGACAGGCTCGCAGCCCGACAACCGGATTTGTATAAGATTCATTGGTTTGCATGAATTCTACTTCATACGGTGCAACACCTTGTTGTAGTAGCGGTTGGTGGCACGCACACTGTAGCGTGGACCTCCGTTCCACGAACGTATAGCCTTCTCGACGTTGTTCGTTGGATTGTGTTGCGACTGAATCAGAAGGAACATCTCTTTCGACTTGGCGACGCTGAAACGGTCGGCCAGAGTGTACCGCAGATTGCTGCCACGTCCTTTCAGAATGTTGTTGCACTCCTTCACCAGGATCGGGGTGATCTGCATGGCGCCTGCTTGATTTCCGCAAACGGCGCGGGCGTTTCCTTCGCTCTCTACCAGAATGATGGCTTCCATCACGGGTGACCAATCAAACGGCTCTGAACTTTCAACTTTTGTGGCGGCCCCAGCACTGAGGGGCATCAGGGTTAGAATTGACAAGTTCAGACATACTTGCTTCACTAATCTTTTCATATACTCTATTTTAATGGGGCTTGCCAGGCCCTCGGTTCTATGCTTTCTTGCGTACCTCCCGTCACGGGAAACGCTGTGATTTGTCTCAAATCGGGTGCAAAGGTATTGAAAAAGAATTAGTTGCGCAAATAATTTTAGGATTTTTATGTTAATTGTGTGCGCACACTTGCTCTAAATCAAGAGTGCGCCTTCTGGTAAGTCGGATGAAAAAGGGACTTAGTAACTGGCGGAGCAGGGGATGCCGAGGGCCTCTACGCGCTGCTTGATGGCGTCGAGTTGAGCGGGTGTGGCCTTGAGCAGACCCTGGGCGGGCGTCTCGCGGTCGATGGTGTAGACCATCACCTGGCGGGGGCCAATCTCGCTCACGGCATCAAGCCAGGGCTGCACGTACTCGTCGCCGGTATTGTCGACACTCTCGCCGTTGCACTCGCCACGCATGAACATCGTCTGGATGATGAGGTGGCCGTGGAAGGCCTTCATCCGCTCGATGATCTTCTCCACGTCGTAGGTGCCGGCAGGGTGGTCCACCTTATTTATATATAAGGGGTCTACGGTGTCGAGTTTCAGGATGTTGTTGTCCACCCGCATCAGCGCGTCGTGCACCTCGGGGCGGTGGATCATGGTGGAGTTGCTCAGCACGGAGACCTTGGCCTGCGGACAATAGCGGTCGCGCAGACGGATGGTGTCGCTGATGATCTCGGCGAAGCGCGGATGGCAGGTGGGCTCGCCGTTGCCGGCAAAGGTGAGCACGTCGGGCAACTGGCCCTCGTCCGCCATCTGGCGGAGTTTGGCCTCCAGTGCCTGCGAGACCTCGGCGGGCATGGGTAGGGGCAGCGAGGGGCGATGCTCCTCGTTGAAGCCGCACTCGCAGTAGATGCAGTCGAACGAACAGACCTTGCCGTCGGCGGGCAGCAGGTTGATGCCCAGTGAGATGCCGAGGCGGCGACTATGAACGGGCCCGAAGATGGGCGAGGGATAGATGATTGTTGCCATAGGGCTGCAAAAGTACAAAAAAAATTTGGAACTTACAAAAAAAAGTAGTACCTTTGCACCCGCTTTTCGGAAAATCCGGAGCATTCGACGACGTGAAGGCGTTGTGATTAAGGCGGTAAGCGTCGGAAGAATGTATGAGCAACAACTTAATTAATCGTTACAAAAAACTATGTATCTCGATCAAGCAAAGAAGCAAGAGATCTTCGGCCAGTATGGCAAGGCTACTACCGACACGGGTTCGGCTGAGAGCCAGATTGCACTGTTCACCTATCGCATCAAGCACCTGACGGAGCACCTGAAGCAGAACCACAAGGACTTCAACACCGCCCGTTCGCTGACCAAGATGGTAGGTCGTCGCCGCAAGTTGCTGAAGTACCTCTATGTGAACGATATCAATCGTTATCGTGCTATCGTGAAGGCTCTGGGTCTGCGTAAGTAGGACAGATTTCGCGAAGCGGAACCATCACAAAGTCCCTCTCCTGCATCAGCGGGTGAGGGATTTTTAGTTTGGGCGTGTCGATGTGGAGGTCATCGTAGAGCAGGATGTCGATGTCGATGGGACGGTCTTTGTAGATTGAAGATTCTTGGACGAGCCAAGCGGCAGAGCCGAGCGGAAGATTGAAGATTGAAGATTGGCGATCGGTGGCGTGTTCATGCGTCTTGCCAAGTTGGCGCTCGATGCGCTGGGTGGCGCGGAGCAGGCGGTGGGGCGAGAGCGTGGTGCTGACGCAGACGACGGCATTGACAAAGCGGTTGTCCGACTCGAAGCCCCACGGCTCGGAATCATAGAGAGCAGACTGGCGCTCCACGACGCCAATCTGCTCGCCAATCAGGGCAATGGCCCTTCGGATGTTCTCTTCCTTCTCGCCTAAATTGGAGCCAAGCCCCAGATAGACCATATGTGATGCTTCAATCCTCAATCTTCAATCTTCAATTTTCAATCATTAAGAATGAGCATGGCGTCGCCGTAGCAGCC
Source organism: Prevotella sp. (assembly GCA_017483805.1). Lineage (GTDB taxonomy): Bacteria > Bacteroidota > Bacteroidia > Bacteroidales > Bacteroidaceae > Prevotella. The sequence continues at coordinate 20,195 of JAFUUL010000115.1, read as the reverse complement.
AAACTTAAACTCGTTCTTTAGTGCTACCTTGTAGGCCTCCATGATCAGGTCGTAGCCGCCGAAGGCTGCCGTGGCCATCATCATGGTCGATTCGGGATGGTAGAAGTTGGTCACCAGCGTGTTGGCCAGGCTGAAGTCGTAGGGCGGGAAGATGAACTTGTTGGTCCAGCCCGTGTACTCCTTCAGCATACCGTCGGTGCCGGCGGCAGTCTCGGTGGCACGCATGGTGCTGATGCCGATGGCGCAGATGCGGTGGCCTTCGGTCTTGGCTTGGTTGACCACCTGGCAGGCCTCGCTCGTCACGGCCATCTGTTCGGAGTTCATCTTGTGCTTTGTCAGGTCCTCCACTTCTATGGGGTCGAAGGCCCCCAGGCTGCAGTGCACGGTGATGAAAGCGAAGTTCATGCCGCGAATCTCCATGATCTTCATCAGTTCCCGACTGAAGTGCAGACCCGTGGAGGGAGCGGTGACAGCACCCTCATTCTTGGCATAGATGGTCTGAAACTGCTCCATGTCGTCAGGTTCTACTGAACGATGGTCCACGATGTAGTGGGGCAGGGGGGCAGAGCCGAGGGAGAACAGTTCGCGTTTGAACTCGTCGTGCGGACAGTCGTAGAGGAAGCGCAGGGTGCGGCCGCGCGAGGTGGTGTTGTCTATGACCTCGGCCACCATGGGGCCGTCGCCGTCGAAGAACAGTTTGTTGCCAATGCGGATCTTGCGTGCCGGCTCCACCAGCACGTCCCACAGGCGCAGTTCCTCGTTCAGTTCGCGCAGCAGGAACACCTCAATCTTGGCATCGGTCTTCTCCTTGGTGCCATAGAGGCGGGCTGGAAACACCTTGGTGTCGTTGAACACGAAGGTATCGCCTTCGTCGAAGTAGTCGACGATATTGCGGAAGACGATGGGCTCCTCAGTGTCGTTGCCGTTGTCATCCTTTTTGAAGATGTCTATTTTCTCACTCTTGCGGTGTACGACCATCAGTCGGCACTGGTCGCGGTTGTAGACGCGCTCTATGGTGCCGTCTTCGTTCTCGAAGGCACGGTGGGCTGGATAGAGCGCCACCAGTTCTTCAGGTAGTTTGAATTTGAATTGCGATAGTTTCATCTATATAACTCTTAATTCTTAATTTTTAACTCATAACTCCTTCTCCATCCATGCTGGGAATTCGTCGAGCGTCAGGCAGTCCTCTATGCGGACGTCGCCCAGACGGGTGCGGCAGAGGGCGGTGAGGAAGGCTCCGCTGCCCAGGGCCTGGCCGATGTCGCGGGCCAGAGAGCGGATGTAGGTGCCCTTGCCGCAACTGACGCGGATGCTCATCTGCATCGTCGCGGGGTTGAAGTCGGTCAACTCTATCTCTTCTATATGTACCGTCTTCGCCTTCAGTTCTGCCTCACTGCCCTGACGGGCCAATTTGTAGGCGCGGTGACCGTCGACCATCACGGCGGAATAGATGGGTGGCACCTGCTGGATGTCGCCCACGAACCCTGCAAGCACCTGCTCTATCTTCTCGTGGGTGATATGGCGGGTGGGGTAGGTCATGTTCACCGTGTGCTCGCGGTCGTAACTGGCCGTGGTGGCTCCCAGTTGTAGCGTGGCCGTATATTCCTTGGATGCCAGTTGCAGCGACTCGATGCGCTTGGTGGCCTTGCCCGTGCAGAGTATCAGCACGCCGGTGGCCAGAGGGTCGAGGGTGCCGGCGTGGCCGGTCTTCAGCCGCTTCACGTGGAGGGCTTTCGACAGCCGGGTGCGGACATAGGCCAGCGCACCGAACGACGACATCCGGTAGGGTTTGTTGATGTATATGAATGCTCCTTCTTGGAAGTTCATGTTCCGTCGGTTAGGCTTCTTGGGGGAATTAGACCTTGGTGTGGGCGGTTAGCCGAGCAGGCTGTAAATGATGGCGACGGTGCCGGCGATGGCACAGTAGATGCCGAAGTAGACCAGTTTGCCCTTCTTCACGATGTTGATCATCCATTTGCAGGCGAAGCAACCGCTGATGAAGGCGGCCACGAATCCCACAATCATGGGGGTGGTGCCCACGCCGCCGAAGGCTTCATCGCCCTTGACGAACTTCATCGCCGACAGCAGGGCTTGCCCCAGAATGGGCGGGATGACCATGAGGAACGAGAACTGGGCTAGTTTTTCCTTCTTGTTTCCCAAGAGAAGACCCGTAGCAATAGTCGAGCCAGAACGGGAGATACCTGGCAGGACGGCTATGGCCTGGGCGATACCGATGATGAGGGCATCTACCCATGAGATGTTCTCCTTCTGTCGCGGACGGGCAAAGTAGGTGAAGGTGAGCAGGAGGGCTGTCACCAGCAGGCAGCAACCCACGAGCAGCAGATTGCCCGTGAAGAGGGCCTCAATCTTGTCCTTGAAGAGCACGCCCACGATGCCGACGGGAATCATCGACACCACGATGTTGAGTGCATACTTCGTCTCGGCGTTCATCTTGAACTTGAAGAGTCCTCGCAGTATCCAGTCAATCTCGCTCCAAAGCACCACCAGCGTAGACAGCACGGTGGCCACGTGGAGCATCACGTCGAAGGTCAGGTTCTCCTCTATCTCTACCCCTAAGAGCGCATTGCCAATCTCAAGGTGTCCGCTGCTGCTCACGGGCAGATATTCCGTCAGCCCCTGGATGATGCCCAGGATGAGTGCTTGTAGCCAATCCATATCTGTCTCCTTTATTTACTACTCAGTCGGGTGTCCTGGCTCTCCGCTTCGTGAGTGATGTGCTTGTCGGCAGGCTTGTAGGCCACGGCACAGATGATCGACACAAAACCGAAGAGGCACACCAGCGGGGCCACCTTGATGCGGCGGGCGCTGAAAATCTCTGGGTCGTAGGCCTGCTCGGTCGAGCCGCCACCGCTCATCAGGATGAATCCGATGATGACGATGGCCATTCCTGCGGCCAGCAGGATGAAGTTCATTCGGCCAAAGGCCAGATTTCTCTTGTCCATATCTTCTTAATTTCCAATTTTCAATCTTCAGATCTTATACAACTCCCTCGCCTTCATCCTCAGGTACTTGTTGACCGAGAGCAGGGTGCAGAACACCATGATGGCAAAGCCGAAGGCGAAGACGCTAGCGGCCGTGATGACCAGTTCGCGCCAGGTGACAATCTCCTCGATGTGGGGCAGGTAGGGCCGTGCGGCATAGCCGAGGCCTCCCAGGATGAGGCAGGTCAGCACGGCGGCTATCAGGCCCACGCCGATGGCCTGGTTGAGGAACGGGCGGCGGATGAATCCCCACGAGGCACCCACCAGTTTCATGGTGTGGATGGAGAAGCGGCGCGAGTAGATGTTCAGTTGCACGGAGTTGCTGATCAGCGTGTAGCAGATGAAGATGAGCAGTCCGGCCAGTACCAGCAAGGCGATGCTCGTCGGTTCCAGAATGCGGTTCATGCTCTCTATCTCGTCCTTCGTATAGGCCACATCGACCACCTTCGGGTTCTCCCTCAGGTTGGCCACGATTGTCTCCAGCGAGTCAGAGTTGGCATACTCCGCCTCCATCTTCACCGTCAGTTCTGCCGAGAAGGGGTTGCCGCCGGCAAACTCCGAGGGGTCGATGCCCATCTCCTGCCGGGCCATCTCCAGCGCGTCCTCGCGACTGATGTAGACCACCTCGCGGGCATAGAGTTCCGTCTCCAGATACTGTCCCAGATCTTTCCCGTCCTCCACGCTCACCGTGTCGCCCAGTATGACGCTGATCTCCACGTTCTCCCTGAGGCTCTTCTGCAGGTTGCGTGCCGTGAGCACCGACAACACCACGATGCCCAGCAGCACCAGCACCATCGTCGTACTGATGCACAGCGTCACCAGTTGCAGACGCCAACGGCGCGGCTTAAAACTTTTTCCTTTTCCCATTTGCAAACAGGGCCTATGAGCCCAAAATCGTTGCAAAGGTACGAATAAGCGAGCAAAGAAACAAATAAAAAAAGATTTTTTTTGTTTTTTAGCGCAAAATGATTATCTTTGCAAAGCAAAAACTGCTTGGAGTATGAAAGTGTTTGACTATAAGACCTATAACGAACTGCTGGGCACCCTCGAGGAGCGCCGCCGCCGCTTGAACGGCCCGGCTGAGCAGAAGCGCCGTCAGGCCTTGGAGGAACTGGGCACCGCCCGCTCGCTCTTCGCCGACGATATGCCCAAGGACATCGGGCGCATCCTTCGGATCGATTCGCTCTGCTGGAATGCCAACACGCAGTCGGTGAAGCGCACGCTGATCACCTCGCTGTTGGTCGTCGTCATCGTGGGAGCCATCGCCGTGCCGATGGCCTGGCTGGGCAATTATGGCAAGGAGAACCAGACGCTACTCTTCTGGATCGTCATCGGCGTGGTGGCCGTGGTGACGCTGATTTCCGTCCTTCGGCTGTGGAAGACGCCCGTCGGCACCGACTATTTCGTGGGCGACCTGGGGTGCAGCATCGTCAACTTCAAGGGCCGCCGCCGTGTGCTGGACAGCCACTGGACCTATCATTATCGCGACTACAACGTCTTTCTGCTGTCTGAGCAGTGGCAGGGCGTGGGTAACCCGCAGGTCTACAGCCACACGCTCTTCGAGTCTGGCTTCTTCAACCTGCGCTTCAGTCATCCTGACGAGATACACCAGTCGGCAGGCTTCGACCTGGGCACCCACTGCCGGCGCTATGAGGGTGGCGTGGTGCCCGAACCGCAGTTCTACTTCTGGAGCAGCGTGGAGGCCCAGTGGACCGACTGGTTGCTCGGCATGCTGGGCGACGATCTGGAGAAGATGGAGCGCCAGACCTTCTACGAGTTCCGCCAGCCCGACCTGAAGAACCAGGCCCAGCCGCGCGCCACCCGTCCCTACTATGCCACGCCGCGCATCTCGCTGGATGCCCGTCGGCTGCAGATAGGCAACCGCATCCTCACGCAAGAGGAGGTGGCTCACATCCATCGTGAGATAGGCCTCGGCTTCTACGTGCTGGTCGTCCGCACCGTCAGCGGCGAGTCGCTGCGCGTGTCTCTCTCCCATCTCGGCAACCGCCTGCTGCTGCTCCGTCTGCTTGAGAAATGGCAGGGTGCACCGGTGGGATATGTGAAATAATTCATAATTTATAATTCATAATTCATAATTATTTTGTACCTTTGCACCCAATTTTTAAGGTAAGTACAAACATGCAAGACATTCGTAACATCGCTATCATAGCACACGTAGACCACGGAAAGACCACACTGGTGGACAAGATGATGCTGGCCGGAAACCTGTTTCGCGAGGGCCAGAACCTGAGCAACCAAGTGCTCGACGCCAACGACTTGGAGCGCGAGCGCGGCATCACCATCCTGTCGAAAAACGTATCTATCAACTGGAAGGGCACCAAAATCAATATCATCGACACCCCGGGCCACAGCGACTTCGGCGGCGAGGTGGAGCGCGTGCTCAACATGGCCGACGGCTGCCTGCTGCTGGTCGACGCCTTCGAAGGCCCCATGCCGCAGACCCGCTTCGTGCTGCAGAAGGCCCTGCAGATAGGCCTGAAGCCCATTGTGGTTGTGAACAAGGTGGACAAACCCAACTGTCGGCCCGAGGAGGTCTACGAGATGGTGTTCGACCTGATGTTCTCGCTCAACGCCACCGAAGACCAACTCGACTTCCCCGTCGTCTATGGCTCGGCCAAGAACGGCTGGATGGGCGAGGACTACAACAAGCCCACCACTGACATCACCTATCTGCTGGACAAGATTGTCGAGGTGATTCCTGCCCCTCAGCAACTGGAGGGCACGCCCCAGATGCTCATCACCTCGCTCGACTATAGTTCCTACACCGGCCGCATCGCCGTGGGCCGCGTCCATCGCGGCACGCTCAAGGACGGCCAGCAGGTCACCATCGCCCATCGCGACGGTACGATGGAACGGACAAAAATCAAGGAACTGCACACCTTCGACGGTATGGGCCACAGCCGTATCGAGCAGGTGGATTGCGGCGACATCTGTGCCGTCATCGGCTTGGACAAGTTCGAGATCGGCGATACCATCTGCGACCTGGAGAATCCAGAGCCCCTGCCGCCCATCGCCATCGACGAGCCCACCATGTCGATGCTCTTCACCATCAACGACTCGCCCTTCTTCGGCAAGGAGGGTAAGTTTGTCACCTCGCGCCACATCAACGACCGCTTGGAGAAGGAACTGGAGAAGAACCTCGCCCTGCGCGTAGAGCAGTTTGAGGATTCCACCGACAAGTGGGTGGTCAGCGGCCGCGGCGTGCTCCACCTCTCCGTGCTCATCGAGACCATGCGTCGCGAGGGCTACGAACTGCAGGTCGGTCAGCCGCAGGTCATCTATAAGGAAGCCTCCCCCGTCCCCTCCGAGGGAGGGGAGCAGTTGCGCTCCACTAACCGCAGGCCACACCCCTCCCTCGGAGGGGACGGGGGAGGCCTGTATGAACCCATCGAGGAACTCACCATCAACGTGCCCGAGGAGTTCGCCTCTAAGATGATCGATATGGTCACCCGCCGCAAGGGCGAGATGACCTCTATGGAGAGCCAGGGCGACCGCACTAACATCGAGTTCGACATCCCCTCGCGCGGCATCATCGGCCTGCGCACCAATGTGCTCACCGCCTCTCAGGGCGAGGCCATCATGGCCCACCGCTTCAAGGAGTACCAGCCCTACAAGGGCGAGATAGAGCGTCGTGTCAATGGTTCGATGATTGCGCTCGAGACGGGCACCTCCTACGCCTATGCCATCGATAAACTGCAGGATCGCGGAAAATTCTTCATCGACCCGGGCGAAGAGGTCTACATGGGACAGGTGGTCGGCGAGCACGTCCACGACAACGACCTCGTCATCAATGTCTGCAAGGCCAAGCAACTCACCAACGTGCGTGCCTCGGGTACCGACGACAAGGCCCGCATCATCCCCAAGGTCATCATGTCGCTGGAGGAGTGCCTGGAGTACATCAAGGAAGACGAACTGGTGGAGGTGACCCCCAAGTCGATGCGTATCCGCAAGGCCATCCTCGACCACGACCAGCGCAAAAAGGCTGCGAAGCAGTGAGTGTAAAGTAGCCACCTACGATGGAACTTGCGCCGACACTCATCACGCTCATCGTGGCCACCGTCGAACTGGTGGTGTGCCTATTCTGCGCCGTTGTGCTGTGGCGGCAGCGGCGGGGCATGCCCGACCCTTCTCGACTGATGCTGGCACTGGGAGCCGCCCACTGTGTGGTGACGTCGGCAGGGAAATACTGCTCTATTATAGCGCAGCCCACTGACCATTTCTATTACGAAGTACTCTCGATGGCTCACTGCCGGTGGGGGATGCTGAGCGTGCTGCTCATGCTGACCTACCCCGTCAGCGTGGCGCGACCGGAGTGGCTGCGCTCATGGCGCGGCATATTGCTTTTTCTTTTGCCCGGCGTGCTGCTCTTTGTGGCCCCCGGCTTCTTCCCCGAGGTGCATCGCCTCTATTCTTTTGACGAACTGCTTGTAAACATCGGCGAGCCCGACGTCATCTTCCGTCTGACGGTGTTGCCGCTGATTCTGGTGTATTGCTCGCTGATGATGGGGCGGGTGGTCAACCTCAGTGAGACTGGTGGCGACAGCCTGTGGTTGCGCCGTTATATCGCGGGTGTGATGGGCCTGCTGTTGTTGGTGTCGGCCTTTACCCATACCCATATCGCATGGTTCCACTATCTGCACCAACTCTGCGTGGCCCTGTTCTACGGCTACTGGACCTGGTACGAACTGATGCAGCGCGTTTATACCGCACCGGCCAGAGTGCCAGCAAGCAATCCGTCGGCTGACGGCACGGCATCAGCACCGCAGTATGACGAACACCAGCGTTTCCTCCGATTCGACGAGCAGGTGGAGTGCCGTCTGCTGTATGCCCAGCCTGGCATCTCGCGCGACGATCTCTGCCGCGTGATGGGCACCGACCGTACCACCTTCAGCCGTATCATCACCGAACAGAGCGGCCTGCCGAACCTCAGTGCCTATCTGAACCAGAAACGTATGCGGCGTGCCGACCTGCTGATGCGCGAACAGCCCAACTATAGCATTGAGGCTATTATGCAGGATTGCGGCTATCAGAGCAAGGCCACCTTCAACCGCATCTTCAAGGAATACTATGGCACGACACCCTCGGAGTATCGGCAGAATCTGCCCACAGGACAGGCTCCGCAGCCAAATTGATACCCCTGTTTAGTCAAATTGATACCTATACAAGCCCGACGCCTTCCACTGCATCGGGCTTTTTTTGTATCTTTGTTGGCAAAACAAAACTGAAACCATAAATATGATGAAACGTAACAAGTTCTTTCCCGCCCTCGCAGCCGCCGCGCTTGCCCTGGGCCTCTCCGCAGGACTCACCGCCTGCACCGACGTGACTGACAATCCCTCTTCCCTCATCGACACATCGCCTGCCATTGCTGAAGGCGAGCAGGACGTGCTCAAGGGCCGTCTGGTCTATGCTCTCAATGCCGACAGCCTCGACAGTTATCTGTTGCCACTGGCCTCGCTGCGCGATGTTGATCTGCAAGCCTATGATCAAAGCGACTACTACGGCGTGCGCGTTGTCGAGAAGAACGGCGAGCGCTACCTGCAGCCCTACCAAAAGCAAGAGGTGCAGCCTGGTACTATTGAGACCATACGTCTGCGTGTTGCTCCCAAGCAACGTCCCGACGAGGCCCGCAGTGCCGTCATCATCGTCTATAAACGGAATACTGTGGCCACGACCCGTGCCGGAAGTGGCGTGACCAGCAGCTACAGCGACATTATTGGACGTACCACACGGCCAACCAACGAGCTGAACCACCAGGAGCAGATACTACTCGACATGACCCGTCTGAAGAATGTCACTGGCATGACGGACCCTGACTTCCCGCGACTGACCTACAACGAGACCGACTATCTGACAGCCAACACCTCAAACTCGCGCATTGTCGACTTTGCCTACGACAACCAGAGCATGGACGAGGTGACCCATTCATTCAATATGAACATCGGACTTTCATGGCTCTTCCCCATAGGCAAGATGCTGTTCAATGGAGCCTTCAACTTCGGATTTCATAAGACAGAGTTCTCCAGTTCGGCCTATGAATACATGCTAGCCATGCGGCGCATAGAGAAAGCAACGGTGCAGTTCGATATGCAGAAGTTTGAGGACAACGGGCTGAACTCATCCATCATGCTGAGCCACCACTTCAAGGTACTTTCCATGCTGACCAACCTCACTTTCTGGGACCATATTCTCAATGCCAACATGAATGCACAGGCCGTCTACGACTACTGGGGAACCGACATGATTAGTGAGGGCACCTTCGGGGGACTCTACACCTACATCTACGGACGTCAGGAGAATGCCTGCGGCAGCACGACCGCATGGGATGCCGGCTTGAGCTTGGGGCTGCATACTAAACTTGGCGTCGACCAAATGCCCAAATCCGATTCGGCCACTACTGCGGCCGTGTTGCTATGGAAGTTCAAGAGTGAGGCGGCTGGAAAGATTGGCGGCAACGCCGGTTTTGATTTAGGCAGCGAGGACTCAGAATATCATGAGGCATCGAAAGCATTCTCGCTCGACTTCAGGTGGGGCGGTGGCAACGGCTCTACCGATGCAGCATGGATGAGCGGCTTCGACAACAACGACAACTGGGCACTTGTCAGTTATAGTGCCTCAGCCTCGAAACCGGAAGACAATGCTGAAACCAACAGCCAAGGCAGCACCCTCTATCCGTTGCACAAGATGGCCGAGAACCTCGCCACAGGCTACAAGGCCATGTTCGCCCTCGAAGGACTTACCCACCGTGACTCTATCCTTGTCAACCGTATGGAAGCCAACGCCAAGAAACTGGCCGATGCCCGTCAAGACTATCTCAACTCGCTGGCTCAGGACTGGGCAGATGCGGAGTATGTTTTGGCCGATCTCATCATGGTGACCGCCGACCGTGATAAGGACAAAGGCCACCCTGACGGCGGACCCAAGCCCATCGTCCGCGAAGACCCCTTCGGCGTGAAGCGTATCTACTATCCCGTCATGGCCAACGACTTTGCCGCCGTGGACAAGGGCTATGCCTTTGAAACCGGCCAGCCCAAGCCACTAAAGAACAAGACCTACATCAACGATGACAATGTGGATAAGAACCAATATTGGTATTATGCCTTGGCACCCGTAAATGAGACGCCGGGAATCAGTGGAGTTAGGTTCTTTCCCGACTATGGCGAATATTATGATGATGGAAACCTTTGGGTCCGTCGCGGCGAAAGTTCTAAAACAGGTATAAAATGGAAGGATGCGGAAGACCGGTATCTCTACCTGCGTTTTTACAATAACATGTCAGCTTCCAGCCCGTGGCCCGCACGGTCTGCCACGTTCCTCACACGTTACGGCGACGTCCGTGTGGCTGATACCGGCGGCGCAGAACTTGCTCCGGGTGGCCGTACGCAGAGCAGCGTCTATGCAGAATGGAACAAGCGTGAGTATTTTGTGTCTGGTACTTATATATACGAGAACTGGAGCGATGATATGAGTTATTGGTTCAGCAACTCCCATTGGGACGAGAAGAACAGCTATGGCTGCAATTTCAGGATTGTGATGTATAGAGACCCGCTCCGCATCAAGAGCATCAAGGAAATCCACCAACCCAAGCGATGGGGTGAATAAGTAATCTGTTTAAGCCCAATAAGCAATGAGAAAAAGAATCATTCATGCCCTTGTCGCCAAGAGACCACTTTTTACCATCATTTTAATCCTTTTGGCCTCTTTGGAAGCGTTAGGCTGTACAGTGATGATCGTTGCTGCATCAGCCACAAAGGACGGTCGTCCGCTACTATTCAAAAATAGGGACAGTTCAAGTGCCTATATGGTGGAGATGAGAGTTGAAAACGGAAACGGGTTCAAGCATATGGCTCAATATGCCTTGAGTGACGGCAACTGGATGGGACCGTGGGGTGGTTTTAATGAAGAAGGGTTCTGCATTGTCAATACGCTGTCGTATAACTTCTCTGGTGCGGAATTAGCTTCCATGAATAGTCAGATTATTGATATGGCTTTACGCCAATGTAGGACGACGGCAGACTTTGAGCAGTTGATAGACGGACTACCCAAACCAATTGATGTCAAGGCCAATTATGGTGTTATTGATGCTCAACAGCATGCAGCATTCTATGAAGTAGGGCCAAACGGTTATACCAAATTTGATGTTAATGACCCGCAAATAGCACCTAACGGAGTGTTGGTGCGAACGAACTATAGTCTTACAGGCGACACAGACAGAAAGGTGGGCGAAGAGCGATGGAAAGTAGCAGAACAATTTGCTACAGACGCGATGGGCTCAGACCAACTGGACTGGCGTTATATCCTACAAAAACTTCCTCGTTATTTAATGCATTGTAATGGTACTAACCTCTATGTTACAGCCCCTGCCACTTGGAACGACGAGACGAAAACCGATATCGATGGTTTTATACCGCGTCATTCAAGTACAAATGCCATGTTGATGCAAGGAGTAAAAAACAAGGAATCTCCTCTCCTGACCGCCTGTTGGGCAATGGTCGGACCTCCGATAGCCACTGCGGCAGTCCCTCTGTTCCTTACCCCGAACAGCATATTGCCTCAAAAAGCGATGGCTAATGGTGGAAATGCCTGGCTATGCGAGAAAGGACAGCAGTTGAAAACTGTCATTTTCCCGTACTCGGAGAACACCACCAAGAATATCGACCTGTCAAAACTCTATAATCGTGAGGAAACTGGTATCTTGCAACGTATTCTGAAGATTGAGGAGGAAATCATAGAACGGGGAAACGACCTGATTATAGATGCCCGCCAATGGGGTACTGTATCAGAAGAATCCCTGACAGACTACTATGTCTGGCTTGACAACTATCTTGAGCAAGCATACACAACTCATTTCGATGTGATAATAACCGATGTGTCAGTTCTGACAGAGAAAGATGTACAGCCAAACGAATGGTGGGACATCGGAGGTAGGAAGTTGAAGACTTCAGGCTGTTATAGAGGTGTTTCTATTGGCCGCCAGGGAAAGTTTATGAGATAGTAACATAGAAATAAAATCATAAAGACAATGACAAAAAACAAATTCTTTATTGGTTTGGCCACCGTTGCGCTGGCCGCAAATATGACAGTAGGGCTTACAGCCTGCTCAGACAGCGACAATGACAATCCTACCGGACCGACTGCCGAGGAGAAAGCGCGGATGGACGCCCCCGACTTCGACGAGGGGAACATCGTGCTTACCTTCGCCGCCCTAAGTGATTCGCACATCATGGTAGACCCTGAGACGAGCATGCAGGATCTGCTTAACAAGATTCTGGCCATGGGCTATGAACTGGACAAGTTGAGTCCCGACACCCGCAAAATCGTCACCACCGTGTTCCGCAACAAGGAGTATTTCCAGGCTGCCCTGCCTTTCCTTGCCAGTCAGAGCAGCAAGGGACTCGACGCACTGGTCATGCCCGGCGACCTGACCAACAACGGCTTCCGGCAGGAGATTGACACGCTGCTGAAGTACTACAAGAACGAGCCGGCCATCAATGGCAAACCATTCATCTATTGCTCGGGCAACCACGATATCTTTAGCGAAGACGAGGGAGCCTTCACGCAGAAGATGAAGAAAGCCTTCGACAATACGGGTGCCTATGATGCCGATGACCCAGACAGAGGCTGGGGCGCCAACGACTCGCGCCACTCCGTGGTGGGCGGCATCCACTTCATTCAGGTGAACGTCAACAACTATGAGTGGAGCAACGGCGTCTACTCAGACGATGTGAAGCAGTGGCTCGACCAGGAACTGAGGGCCGCCACGACCGAAGACCCCGGCAAGCCCGTCTTCGTGCTGTCGCACCTGGCCATCAAGAACACCGTCACGGGCAGCGACTACTACGCCCCGACGACGCCCGACATGGTGTGGGCCTGCGACTACATCAAGCCCATTCTCGACAAGTATCCGCAGGCCGTGCTGCTGAGTGGCCACACCCATTTCTCGATGAACTCCGAGCGCAGCATCCTGCAGGACCAGTTCACGATGATTAACATGGGCGTCATCCACTACATGATTACCGACTACGGTTACTGGAACATGAACGAGGGCAACTCCTACATCCCCGAGGATTTTGACCGTCATCCCCAAGGTTCGCTCTTCGAGGTCGACAAGAACGGCACCACGCGCATCCGCAACTACGACTTCGGTCTGGGCAAGCAGATGGGCCAGACGCTGGTGCTGCCTGCACCGGGCTACCGCAATTCACTCACGCGCTTCGGGTGGGACCGCGCCAACAAGCCCGGCCCGATTTTCCCCTCACAGAACATCGTGGCACAGGTGGAGGACGGCCAGACCACCGTGACCGTGCCGCGTGCTTCGGGCAACGGTTCGCAGGTGCTCTACTATCTGGTGAACATCACCGATGAGGCCGGCAACATCGTAGCCGACAACCATAAGTACATCAACGACCTGCTCATCACAGCCCAGGAGGAGGACATGGCCAACCCCGTCACGCTCGGTCTGGGCACACTGCCTGCCGGTCACACCTATACCATCAAGGTGACGGCCTGCAACGTCTGGGGAACGCAGGGCGACAGCCTGACGGCGACTGTTAGCCTGTAAAGGTTAGAAAAATTACTTATACATTAGGAGTGTCGGCAGCGGCACTCCTTTTTGATGAACTAAGACAATGGAAAAAGCAAATACGGTGTGACCAGTCATGCCACCCAGCAGATTGTGCGTGGCGATGCCCGCTATGGCAGCAACTCTGGTGCCTTCGACCAGCGCAAAAAGGCTGCCAAGCAGTGAGTGCAGTTCGCCTTGCGACCCCCTTCTGAAGCCTCGCCCCCCTCCTATATCTTAGTCCCCCTTAAGGGGGGACATAGATATGAGGGGGAGGCTTCCAGAACCCCCTACTCAATCGGCAAGTGTACAGTCCGAAAAGTTCGCTCTTTTGTGTGTCGGAGTTTTGAAGCCTCCAAACGGAGCGTTTGAAGCCTCCAAACAGGTCGTTTGGAGGCTTCAAACTATATGAATTAAGCATTACTTCCTCTACGCGTCTGCAAAGACGCGGCCGTCGTCCAGCGTGACCTGCAGGCAGGTGTACTCCGAGTGGAAGTCGTGCTGCAGGCGGTCCAGGTAGCGGCGGCTCTCCCAGTGGCACATGGGCAGGTCGTGCAGCAGGTAGTTGCCGCAGGTCTGGGGCGTGGTGGCAGGCACCTCTGTCTGCGTGAGAATCCACTCGAGGCACGCGATGGTCAGGCGGCGCATATCCTCGACGGTGTATGCCCCAGTCATGATGATATACATACCCGTGAGGCAACCCATGGGGCCTACGTAGACCACGTCGTCCTTGGCCTCGCTGTTGCGGAACCAGGTGGCCATGAGGTGCTCCAGGCTATGCATGGCGGCTGGGGCGACGGCGGGCTCGCGGTTGGGCTCGGTGATGCGCAGATCGAAGGTGGTGAAGCCGCGGTCCTCGCGGGATACATAGATGCCCGGCTTCAGGTGGGTGTGATCGATGGTGAAACTTTGTATGACTTCCATATATTACAGACTTTCTACGAAGGTTTTGGTGACTTGGAAGGAGTTCTCGGCCACGGTGTCCCAGAAGTTGTGGTACTGCGAGGCGTCGGTGTCGCGCAGGGGGATGTCGCTGATGACGCGGAACGAGATGAACGGCACGTGGTTGATATAGCAGGTCTGGGCGATGGCGCACGACTCCATGTCGACGGCCTTGGCATCGGGGAATTTCCCGATGATCTCGGCCATCTTGGCCTTCGAGTCGACAAACCAGTCGCCGGTGACGATGAGACCTTGGTGAAGTGAAAAGTGATGAGTGATGAGTGATGAATTGGCCACCGCCGTTGCCTTCTCCAGCAAATGGGGATCGGCAGGATAGCGGGCGGGCAGGCCCTGCACCTGGCCGTACTGGGTAGTGTCGTCGATGGCGCGGCCGCAGTAGACATCGTGATAGGTCAGATGGGTGCTGACGATGATGTCCTGCACCTGAATGTCGTCGCCGTTGCCGCCGGCGCAGCCGCTGCTGATGATGCAGTCGGGCCGGAACTCGTTGATCATGCGCTGTGCCCCCAGGGCTGCATTCACCTTGCCGATGCCGCATTTCTGCACCAGCACCTCACTGTCTCTGAACACCTGTTGCAGTTGGCGCAACTCCTTGTCCATTGCTACGATAATACCTATTTTCATATTTTTGGGGTTTCTGCGTGCAAAGTTACGAAAAGTTGAGAGCAAAACAAAAGAATTTATTCTTTTTTTGCCGAGACGGAGTAACTTCGCCAATGATTATTGGCAAAGTTACGAAAATATTTCGTAACTTTGCAGCCTAAACGAAAAAAAACTTGCAAGTTATGAAATTCTTGAAACAGGGTCTGCTGGACTTGGCAGCCGTTGTGTTTTTTGTCATTTTGGCTTTTGCCTATTTCTATCCGGCCGACGTGGAGAACCGCGTGCTGAACCAGGGAGACATCTCTGCTGGCATCGGTGCCGGCGAGGAGGCCACGCAGTATCTTCACAAGACAGGTGAGCGCACGCGCTGGACCAATGCCTTGTTCTCCGGCATGCCCACCTATCAGATTGCACCGTCGTACGACAGCACCGACACCGTCTCGTTCCTCGAGAAGGCCTACCATCTGTGGCTGCCGGACAATGTGTGGTATCTGTTCGTCTATCTGCTGGGCTTCTACATCCTGCTGCGGGCCTTCGACTTCCGCCAGCATCTGGCGGCACTGGGCTCCATCCTGTGGGCCTTCAGCACCTATTTCCTGATCATCATAGCCGCCGGGCACCTGTGGAAGGTGATGGCGCTGGCCTATCTGCCGCCGATGATTGGCGGCATCGTGCTGGCCTACAGGGGCAAATACCTGTGGGGACTGGTGGTGACGGGCATCTTTGCGGCCCTGGAGGTGCACGCCAACCACGTGCAGATGACCTATTACTATCTGTTCATCATCCTATTCATGATTATCGCCTTCCTGGTGGAGGCCATCCTCAAGAAGGAGTATGCGCGCTTCCTGCGGGCCACGGCGGCCTGCGTGGTGGGCGGTCTGCTGGGTGTGCTGGTCAACATCTCCAATCTCTACCACACCTGGGAATACTCCAAGGAGACCATGCGCGGCAAGAGCGAACTGGTGAAGGAGAACGCGGCCAACCAGACCTCCAGCGGACTGGAGCGCACCTACATCACCGACTATAGTTACGGCATCGGCGAGACCTGGACGCTGCTGGTGCCCAATGCCAAGGGCGGCACGTCGATGCGCCTGCTCTTCGACGACGAGGGGGCCAAGGAGGCCATCAAGGACGTGAAGGTCGACCTGGGCAACGGTCAGGTGATGCCGGCCGAACAGATGTTTGGCTACCTGATGCAGAACGGTCTCTACTTCACCCAGTACTGGGAGGAGCATCTCGAAGAGGGCTCCAACGGCACGATGGGCCCGGTCTATGTGGGAGCCTTTGTGCTGATGCTGGCCGTGCTGTGCCTGTTCATCTGTCGCCGCAACCCGCTGACGTGGGGCCTGCTGGCAGCCACGCTGCTGAGCATCATGTTGGCCTGGGGCAAGAACTTCATGGGCCTGACCGACCTGTTTATCGACTACGTGCCGATGTACGCCAAGTTCCGTGCCGTAGAGTCCATCCTCGTCATTGCCGAGTTCACCATCCCCCTGATGGCCATGCTGGCGCTGCGCGAGGTGCTGACGGTCAACAGTCAGCGGTCGACCGTCAACAAACACATCCTCATCGCCTATGCCCTGACGGCAGGTTTCGCCCTGCTGTTTGCCCTGCTGCCGTCGGTATTCTTCGACTTCTATACTAACGCCGAGGAGACCATCTTCAATCAGATACTGCCCGCTCCTGCCGCCCAGACCATGCTCAGCGCCCTGAGCAGTGCCCGTCAGGCCGTGTTCACCGCCGACTGCTGGCGCTCGTTCTTCATCATCACCATCGGCACGCTGCTCCTCCTGCTCTATCGCGCAGGCAAGTTGAAGGCCTGGCTGACGGTGGCCCTGTTGCTGGTGCTCTGTCTGGTGGACCTGTGGCAGGTGAACCGTCGCTATCTGAATCCTGAGGACAAGAACCAGTTTGTGAAGAAGTCGGAGCGCAAGCAGATACGTCCGCAGACGGAGGTAGACCGCCAGATACTGGACGATCCGACGCTCTACTACCGCGTGCTGAACCTGGCCGGCAACGTGTTCAACGAGAACGAGACCTCTTACTACCACAAGAGCGTGGGCGGCTATCATGCCGCCAAACTCCGCCGCTACCAGGAACTCATCGACGCCTACATCTCGCCGCAACTCTCGGCCGTGCGCGATGTCATTCCTGCCCAGTATGGCGACCTGACGCAGGTGAATGGCGACAGCATCTGGGCCGTGCTCAACATGCTGAACACCAAGTACTTCATCTATCCCGGCGTGCAGGCCCCCGTGCAGAATCCCTACGCCTACGGCAACGCCTGGTTTGTGGATCGGGTGGAGTATGTGGACAATGCCAACCAGGAACTGGACGCACTGGCCCGTCTGAACCTGCGCCACGAGGCCGTGGCCGACAAGCAGTTCCAGGACGTGCTGGGCGAGGCAGTGCCCCAGGATTCGGCCCAGACCGTGGAACTCACGGCCTACGAGCCCAACGAACTCACCTATCAGGTCAGCAGTGCCAAGGGTGGCGTGCTGGTGCTCTCCGACATCTATTACCCTGGCTGGACGGCCACCGTCGACGGTGCCGAGGTGGAGATAGGCCGCGTGAACTATGTGCTGCGTGCCCTGCGGTTGACGCCGGGCAGTCATCAGGTGGTGCTGCGCTTCTTCCCCAAGACCATCCAGACAACAGAGACCATCGCCTATGTGGCTCTTGTCATCCTGCTGCTGTCGGTGGTGGTCATCTGCTTCATGCAGGCAGTCAGACGAAAGAAGAAATAGGGTTTCCCCTATCATGAAATGGGGGAAATCCTTTGCCCGGCAATAAAAATCGGACTACTTTTGCAGCAGAAATGATTTAAAGACAGACGATTATGAGAAAAGGATTAGTATTCATCTTGGGTGCTGCCGTTCTGCTCAGCAGTTGCAGCAGCAATGCAGCAGGAGGCGCCTATGCAGGCGGACAGTTCGGCTATATCATCGGTTCGGCCATCGGCGGCATCTCAGGCGGCTGGCGCGGCCATGACAAGGGTGCGCTGATTGGTACCATCGGCGGTTTGGTGGCAGGTGCCGTCATCGGTTCGGCCATCGACCAGGCTCAGGAGAAAGAGGTGCAGCAGCGCACGACGGGCATCAATCGGCGCACGCCGGCACGCCACCATGACAACAGCGGCTACGATCCCCAGGGCCGTGGCGACGACCGCATCACCTTCGCCGCTGACGAGTCTCCGCTGGAGATTCGCAATGCCATGATCGTTGAGTCGCAGCACGACGGCGTGCTCACCCGTGGCGAGGAGTGCATGGTGATGTTTGAGATCATGAATACCTCCGACAAGCCCGTCTACGACGTCAGGCCCATCGTGGAAGACGTCACTGGCAACAAGCACGTGAAGGTATCGCCTAACCTGAAGGTGGAGAGCATAGCCCCGCATCAGGGCGTGCGCTATACGGCCACCATTCTGGCAGACCGGAAACTGAAGGATGGCGAGATTCAGGTGATGGTGGGCGTGGCACAAGGTAAGCAGGAAGTAGCCTCGCAGACGCGCTGCTTCACGGTGCCAACGGCAAAACGGGCTCGATAGAGGGCCATTCTATCACCATTTCCACATCATCCTCTTTCCAAATGGGGGGGATGGTGTGGGAAGATGTTATTTCCAGAGGGGGCAGAATCATGTTGACCGGCTGTACTGACACTTTGGTCATGCCCAGATTGACGAAGCCCAGCAGTTGGGCGGCCCGTCTTGTCAGGTCGACGACACGTCCCCGCACAAACGGCCCCCGGTCGTTCACCCTGACTATCACATCGCGATTGTTGCTCAGGTTGACCACCCTCAGCATGGTGCCGAAGGGCAGCGTGCGGTGGGCGCAGGTCAGGCTGTCGTTGTGGAACTTTTCGCCGCTGGCCGTCGGTTTGCCCGTAAACCTGGAAGCATAGAAAGAGGCATAGCCCGTCTCAATCTGCGCTGAGATGAGTGAAGAGCGAAGAGTGAAGAATGAAGAATTTGCTGCCGCACTGAAGAGCAAGACACACAGCATAACCATGCGTCGTCTCCACATTGCGGTAGCAAATCTTTCACTCTTCACTTTTCACTCTTCACTTTTCACTCTTCACTTAAACGATTCCCTGCGCCAGCATGGCCTTGGCGACCTTCATGAAGCCAGCCACGTTGGCACCTTTCACGTAGTTGATATAGTTGCCTTCGCGACCATACTTCACGCACTGCTCGTGGATGCCGGCCATGATCTGGTGAAGTTTCTGGTCCACCTCCTCGCCAGTCCAAGAGATGCGCATCGAGTTCTGGGTCATCTCCAGGCCGCTGGTAGCCACACCGCCGGCATTCACGGCCTTGCCGGGAGCGAACAACTGACCGGCAGCAATAAACTTGTTGACAGCCTCGGCCGTGCAGCCCATGTTCGACACCTCGGCCACGCACAGCGGCTTCTGGGCCAGAATCTTGTCGGCATCGTCGCCGTTCAGTTCGTTCTGGGTGGCACAGGGCAGATAGATGTCGGCCTTCTGCTCCCACGGCTTCTTGCCTTCGAAGAACTGGGCACCCTCAAACTCCTCAGCATAGGGGGCGCACACGTCGTTGCCGCTGGCACGCAGTTCCAGCAGGTAGTCTATCTTCTCAGCATCCAGGCCTGCGGGGTCGTATATGTAGCCGTCAGGGCCGCTGATGGTAATAACCTTTGCCCCTAATTCCGTGGCTTTCTTGGCGGCTCCCCACGCCACGTTGCCAAAGCCAGACAGGGCTACAGTCTTGCCCTTGATGTCGAGGCCGTGCTCCGTCAGCATCTGGTGTACGAAGTAAAGTGCGCCATAGCCCGTGGCTTCCGGCCTGAGGATGCTGCCACCCCATTCGCGACCCTTGCCTGTCAGCACACCCTGGAACTGGTGGGTCAGTTTCTTGTATTGTCCATAGAGGTAGCCTATTTCGCGGGCACCCACGCCACTGTCGCCAGCGGGTACGTCCTCGTCGGGTCCGATGTGGCGATACAGTTCGATCATGAACGCTTGGCAGAAGCGCATCACTTCAGCATCGCTCTTGCCGCGAATAGAGAAGTCGCTGCCGCCCTTGC
>JAFUUL010000114.1 GCA_017483805.1 Prevotella sp. | reverse complement strand
ATCTCTGGTATCGTGGACCATCTGGACGTATGGATTTACGAAAGCGGCACCGAGGTCGTAGCCATCCACCGAAGCAACGCAGAGCACGGCCAAGACTTCACCACCGTCTCGGCCACCCTCGACAAGACGAAGACCTACACCCTCTACGCCGTGGCTCATAAGTCGGCACCGGCGATGCTCACCGACGGCATCATCTCCTGGCCCGACGACCAGGTGACGCACTCGATGTACTACAGCCAGACGTTCACGCCCGCCGAGACCACCAGTCTGACGTGCGAGATGCAGCGCATCGTGGCGCAGTTCCACTTCGAGACCACCGATGCCGTGCCCGACGACGTGACGCAGTTGCGCTTCACGCTCGCCGCCGTGCATGACCGCTGGAGCATCACCAGCGGCGCCGCCCACGAGGTGAACATGACCCTCACCCCCGCCACCATCGCCAAGAAGGCCGACGGCACGGCCAACGTCTACCTCTACGCCATCGCCACCGACGCTCAGACCCTGCACACCGTCACCGTCGAAGCCCTCACCGCCACCGGCGACGTCACCCAGCAGCGCACCTTCCAGGACGTCCCCCTGCGCAACGGCTACAAAACCACCTACCAGGGCACCTACTTCACCAACGCCCCCTCCTCCGCCACCTTCACCGTCGAGAGCACCTGGAACACCTACGACCCGGTGGAGTTCTGATAGGACTTTGGGGCGGCTTCGCCTTGAAATTTGGTTTAGAATTTATATTTAGAATTTGATTAAAAATTTTTTTTGCTGATATGGACTTAATACAGGAATACAACAAGCGACTGGAACCAATGAAAGTGATAACGGGCGTGGCCATGAAGGTGCATGCCAAGTTTCGCTCAGGTCTGCTGGAGTCAGCCTACGAGGCCGCAATGAAGTATCTGCTGGAAAAAGACCGCCACAGGGTGGAGCGGCAGAAGGAGCTGCCCATCTTCTGGGATAATGTTCAGTTGGATCAGTCGTACCGCATGGACCTCGTGATAGACGATATCATCGTAGAACTGAAATCAGTCAGCCACACTAACGATGCACACGTCCGCCAACTCTGGAACTACATGCACCTGACGCATACGGAGTACGGTATGTTGATAAACTTCGGCAGCGAGCGTCTGTACTCCGCATGGTACCGCCGCGACCCTCTCACCCGTGAAATTGAAAAAGTAAAGTTGATGTAATCATCGGGGCTGCTTCGCTTGGACTGGATAGAATTTTAAATAAAATTATAAATATAAATTCTAAACCAAATTTCAAGCGGAGCGACCTCTTTTAACCCAAACGACAATGAAAACAATCAAGAATTTCTGCGCCCTGTGCGCAATCAGCATGGCATTATTCGCCTGTGAGAAGCCCATCTTCGATAACGAGGATGGCACCACGCCTAACGGCAACGTAGTATTAACCTTCACCGCCACGAACAGCGACCCCGTGACCCGTGGAGCCAGTGTGCCCGGCGATTCTTGCGTCCCTTCGGTAGCAAGCGACCAGAGGTCGAGCGCCGTCGCCGGGAGCCATCGCGCCCCGACAAGAGCCGCCACCGACAACCTCGCCCTCTTCTTCCAGAAGCTCAACGTCATGATCTTCGATGCCTGGGGCGAGAAAGCCTTCAGCCAGGTCAAGACGCAGACCGCCGACGAGAGCGGCTTCGGCTCCCTCGCCTGCCAGTTGCAGGAGGGCATGTACACCGTCGTCGCCGTCGGCCATAGCAGCATCAAGTCGGCCACTATTAAGTCGCCCCAGATGGTGCAGTTCACCGCCTCCGACGGTGAGAAACTGACCGACACGTTCTGCTACGCCGGCGAGATAGAGGTGGGCAACGAGGACCTGCAGCAGACCTTCCAGATGCAGCGCGTCGCCGCCATGGTGCAGTTCAAACTGACCGACACCGACGTTCCCGAATCGTTCACGAAGATGACTATCGGCTACACCGGCGGCTCGGCGAACTTCAACCCGTCGACCAGCGAGGGCACCACGAAATCGACGCAGAGCGAGAACCGCGCCCGCAGCGACACCTCCACCTACCAGGTCTTCACCTTCCCCTACCTTGCCGAATCCGGCACCCTGAAGATGACCCTCACCGCCTACGATGCCGATGGCAACACCCTGCGCCAGCGCGTCTTTGAGCAGGTCCCTGTGACCCGCAACCGCATCACCACCTACACCGGCCAATTCTTCGACGGCACCGAGGGCAACTTCACCCAGTCCACCTTCGGCTTCAGCGTCAACGGCGAGTGGGGTGGGGAGGACAACTTCACGTTCTGACCATTTCGAGCACATCCTCGAAATGATACCGACCATTTTCGTGGCTTCACGAAAATGATATCAACAGCAAGCGAGCCGACGGCACAAGCTCCGTCGGCCCGCTTTTCTGTCCTTTGCTTGAAAATCCTTTGTATAGATTATTCCATCAACCACCTGAGCGCCTGCCATGTGTACCACGAGGAGCGCAGGGCGTCGTAGAGCGCGTCGTGGGCCTCGCTGCCCTTGGCGTAGCGGTCGGGTAGGCGGTCAAAGAGAAGGTAGGCTCGTTTAGGGTCGCGCAGTATGGCGGGGCTGCCGCCGTATGCTGCAGAGGGGTCGCGCTTCTCCAGTTCACGATGCTCTTTCCATGCCTTCAAGTGAGCCGCCTCCAGAATGACGGTGCGACAGTCGCGCAGTTGTGTATGGGCGATGACGTCCTCTTCCATGTCGTAGCCGTTGCGCTTGCAGAGGTTGCGCAGGATGCCCATGTCGGTATCGCCCTGGCTCCACAGGCAGATGCTGTCCAGTTGCAGTTGCTCCACGGCGCGGCTCAGATAGCGCACAATCTCCACCGTCACCTCGTCCACCGGCTGTGCCAGCCCGTCGCACACGGCGCGCTTCGCATCGTAACTCTGTTTCGTCCACCACGCGATGGTCTCCGGGTCGAAGTCGTAGCCCTCCACCACGCATGAGCGCAGGTCGACGTATAGTTCCAGCGGCTCCGGCCACTTGCTGGCCTGTTCCTCGGTCAGCATGCCGTCCTCGTCCTTCGCAAACGGATCCTCTCGGTTGTCGCGTAGCCACGGTACGATGGCCACCATCATCGGCGCTGCGTTCGCCGTCAGCGCACAGGTCTCAAAATCAATCGTAAAGTCTAAATGTCTCATAATTATCTGTCTGTTTTAACGTTGAACATACGTTCGACCTTTCTCACGCTCGGCCATTGATGCAAGCATCATGGCTCTCGCTTAATCGAAACGTTGAATCTTCTGGTTATTCTCCCTCGTGTCAGGTCGTAGGCCGAGAGTTCCAGTTCCACGCGGTCGCCGGTCATCACGCGGATGTGGTTCTGGCGCATCTTGCCTGAGATGGTGGCCAGGATGGTGACGCCGTTATCGAGTTCGACGCGGTAGTTCTCGTAGCCCAGCGACTCGATGATCTCGCCCTGGGCGGTCAGTATGTCGGCGCGCTGCCGACGGGTGTAGCCGCCGTTCATCTTCACGGCGGGCTTCTGTTCGGGGTATCTCCGTTCCTTGTGTCTTGCCATAATGTGTTATACTGAGAATTTCTTGTGCTTCTTGACGATGACGGGCTCGTGCAGTTCCCATCCTTTATTATATAGATAGGCGGCGATGTCGCGCTCCTGCAGGTGACCACGGTCGATGAGTTGCTGGATGAGCTCCTGCGGCTTGCGGTCGGAGAGCGGGATGGCGTTGCCGTCGGCCTTCGCCTTGCGTTTGGGTTCAGGCGTTGGGGCAGGACTGCCGCCACTCTCACCTGTGGTCGGGGCCTGCCCGTCGCCTGTATGTGTCTCTTCGTCGAAGAACTCCAGCAGCGGCTCGTTGTGGGTTGGGGTAGGGGCTTCGACGGTCTCTTCCTCTTCCGGTTCGGCGTCGGGCATCCTGCCCGTCTTCACGGCTGCCTCTCGCTGGGCCACGATGACGGCATACTCCTCGCGGCTGCGCACCTGCTTCACCTCGACGTTGATGATGTCTGCCGTGCGGGCCAGGTTCTTTGTGATGTGCAGGTAGTAGTTGTCGCCCAGACGCAACTCGAAGTGGTCGGCCAACTGGCGGCAGATGCTGGCCGAGCAGACCTGCAGCAGGTCGCTGGCGCGGCTCGTGGCCTTGGTGACGTTCGAGCCCTCGGCATTGTTGAACACGAGGAACTGGTGGCCCTTGCGGTCGGCGTAGATGTAGCACTTCGTGAGGCCCGCCTGGCGCACCTGCTCCGACAGCACGGCGTTCAGCGTGATGCGCTTCTCCGTCGCCTTGTAGTGCAGCGTCGCGTCGTGCTCGCCCAGTCGTGGGGCCGTCGGGATTTCCTGAGCGTCTGGCTCGACTGGCGATGCAGCCTTGCGCTCCTGCTCGGCCTTCTGCTCTGCTTCCTTCTTGCGGCGCACCTCTTCTTCCAGTGCCTTCTGTTCCCGCTCCATCCGCTGCACCTCGGCCTCGCGCTCGGCAATCTCGATTTCCAGTTTGCGCTGCTCTTCCTCCTTGCGCTGTGTTTCCTCGGCAGCAGCCAGAAGTTCCGTCTGGCAGGTCTTGCAGTACTCCTGCAGTCCGTCCTCCGCCGAGTCAGAGGCGTAGAACTCCGAGCGCAACTTGCGCTTGCCGCAGTGGCCGCATACCTTGGTGGTCTTCTCCAGGTTCGCCTGCCCTTCGGCTATCTGCTGGCGGGCCGTCTCGTAGCGGGCGTTCACCAGCGTCTTGCCCGTCGGCTCCGGCTCAGGTGCCTGCATCGACAGCCGCTCCAGTTTCGCCTGCTTCTCGGCAATCTCCTTCTCCAGTTGCTTGATGGCCTTGGCCTGTTTCTCGGCCTCCTTCTCAGCCTTCTCGCGCTCACGCTTCTCCTTGTCCCACTTGCCGCCCTCGCACTCGCGGCAGTGCTTGTGCAGCACGCCGTTCGA
The DNA here is from genome assembly GCA_017483805.1 of Prevotella sp. Lineage (GTDB taxonomy): Bacteria > Bacteroidota > Bacteroidia > Bacteroidales > Bacteroidaceae > Prevotella. Next base: position 356 of record JAFUUL010000114.1, on the reverse strand, counting down.
CTTCGTGGCGAAGGCCGTCCTCGGCAGCACCCGCTGGCAGTGGGGACAGTACACCTGCGCCTCGTCGGCGGTCAGGATGCCCGTGTTGCGGAACTCGGTCAGTTTCGCCTGCCACTTCTCGTTGATGTCCTTCCAGTACTTGAAGCCGAAGATGGTGTTGCCCGCCCCCGAGAAGTCGAAGGCCGACAGTATCACGTCCTCCGCCGCCACCTCGCTCAGGTACGTGTCGAGGTCGCGCTTGTCGAACTTGTGACTGCGGTACAGGTAGTCGAAGTTGTTCATCACTCCCTTGCCCTGCATGAACTTCGTAAACAGTGTCGTCTCGTCGTAGGTCATAGTTACTCCTTTCCTTCCTT
>JAFUUL010000012.1 GCA_017483805.1 Prevotella sp. | reverse complement strand
GAGAAGAAGGAGGGTAAACCCGAAGGGAAACCCGCCGCTGACGCGACTGGCACGGTGGCAGAGTAAACCCCGAACTTAAAAACGCCCGATAGTCAGACAATGGCTGGCGTTTTTCGTTTCCGGCTGGCCGAGAAAATGAGACAACGATATGGCTTATACAAGCGGAATACTGAAGAACAGGGTGAAAATCCTGAACAAGGTGCAGCCCACACAGGCGGATTTCGGCAGTACGACACGGTATGCCGAGGCAGCGGAAGTGTGGGCAGACGTGACGTGGAGCAAGGGAGTGAAGTCGCTGCGTGAAGGGGCGCTGGATGCCTACGACACGGTGATGGTGCGTATGCGCTATAACGACATCGTGAGCCGTGACAGCCGACTGGAGCACGACGGGGTGACGTACCAGATACAGAGCCTACACCGCGACTACCAGGACAACACGATTCAGATCACGGCGACGGAGATTGTGAAGTGATAACCCGCCGCTGAAGCGACGGGCACGGTGGCTAAAGTAAACCCACAACCACAAAGCGACAGATAAGAAAAGCAAGTAAGATATGGACAATTTCTTTGCAGACATATTCCGAATGAGGAAGCGCGAGGCAGCGACGCCGGGTGTTCCGTCATCGACAATGCCGGCTGACGGGCAACAGCAGCCGACGGCGAAGGGCAGCGAGGGCGGCTCGTACTCGGAGCGCATAGCCTACACGCGCTCACCGATGACGGCGCTGACCGTCTCGGGCGTTCACCGCGCCACGGAACTGATACAGCGCACGATGAGCATCATGCCCGTGCAGTACCGCAAGAAGGACTTTGGCGGCGGCAACTTCGTTACCGACATGCGCGGCCTGGGCCGTCGCATCAACTACCTGTTGCAGGAGTCGCCCAACCCCATCATGACCGCCACCGACATGTGGATGCTGGTGCACTACAACCGCATGCACTACGGCAACGGCTTCGTGTATATCGAGCGCGATGAGTTCGGATTTCCCGCCGCGCTGTGGCTGGTCAGGTCGGGAGCCTACAACACCGCCACGGGCAGGTATGAGAACATCGTCTATCTGACCGACACGGGCTACCAGACGAAGGTGAACGTGCCGCGCGAGGACATCATGCACTTCGCCAACACCTACCGCTACGACAACGGTATTTGGGGCATCCCGACGCTCCAGTTCGCCTTCGACACGCTGACCACCATCCGCACGCTGAAGCAGCAGTCGCTCGAGACGGCGGCAAAGGGCGGTCGCGTGAAACTCATCATCGGCGAGGAGAAGCCCGCGCAGGGTGCCGGCACGCTGTCGTTCGGACTGATGAACAAGGGGCAGATGGACGACTACGCCAAGGAGATCAACGCCAAGATATACGAGCAGGACGTGGTGGCGCTGCGAGGGCTCGACAAGGTGCAGAACATCTCGATGACGTCTGCCGAGATGCAGATGATAGAGCAACTGAGCATGAACCTCGACGACGTGGCCCGCTTCTGGGGCGTTCCGCGCCCGCTGCTGATGCTCGACACCAACTCGCACTACAACGACTACCAGAACGCCACGATGGAGTTCCACACGCGAACCATCCTGCCGCTGAAGACCGAGGCGGAGAAGGAGATTGCCCGCAAGATAGTGGGCTTCAAGGACTACGGCGTGCGCGACATCCATATCTGCGAGGAGCCGCTGCTGGCGATGGACCCCGAACGGCAGGCGAAGGTGGACCAGTTGCTGTTGCAGAACGGCACGAAGACCCCGAACGAGATACGCCAGGCGCACGATATGCCCGCCGTGGCCGACGGCGACGAGCCGCTGGCAAGTGCCAACCTCATGACGCTCCGTGCGCTCATCGCCAAGAGCGATGCCGCCACGCAGTTGCAGCCCGGCAACTACACCGTAGCCAAGCCCGCCGAGCCGAAATCCGACGGCGACACGAAATAACATGTTCAACCCAAATAAAGACAGAAGTATGCAGACATTCAAATTCAACAACCTGACGGCCGAGTACGACAAGGGCATCTACACCCTGACAGCCGACAAGGGCTATGCGCTGAAGAACAAGCGCACGGGCGAGACCGCCCAGACAGTGAAGACGAAGGACTACACCGAGTGGGACACCATCGAGGGAGAGGCCGAAAGGCCCAAGAAGGGGAAAGGTAAAAAATAATCGGCATTAGCCAATTTCAAATCGGCTTAAGCCAATTTCAAACTGGCAAAAGCCAATTCAAAAACGGCAAAAGACAATGGCATACACACCCGACCCCACACCGCAGGAGATTGAAGCCCTGGAAAGGGAGATTCAGAAGAAGCGGAAACGCGCCGTCCGCACGGCAGTAAACCCCAGCCGCAATTACGGCGGTTAAGTAGTGAGTAATCATCAGTAAACAACGATATGAAACAGACAAGATTCATCCCCATCGAGACCTGCGGCCTGCAAGTGCGCGAGCCACAGGAAGGACAGACGGAGAGCCGCCAGATTGAGGGCCGTCCGATAGTCTTCGGGGTGCGCAGCGTCAACCTCACGCCGTGGTCGCAGAGCCGCAAGGTGTATGAGGTGCTGGAGCCGGGCTGCATCAGCCGTGAACTGCTGCAACGCTCGGACGTGGTGCTCAACCTGAACCACAACAGCGACGTGGTGAACGTGCTGGGCCGCTACCGCAACTCGGAGCGCGACACGCTGACGCTCGAACTGCGCGGCGACGGCATAGACTGCCGCTGCGAACTGCCCCACACCAACAATGCCAACGACACGCTGGAACTGATCCGCCGAGGCGACATCAACGGCATGTCCTTCGCCTTCGAGGACGACTACGAGGACACCGAGCACGGCGTATCGTATGAGCGCACCAACGACGTGGAGGACGGCAAGGAAGTATGGCTGCGCCACGTGAAGCGCATCACCGGCCTCTATGACGTGTCGATAGTGACCCATCCCGCCTACGAGCAGACCACCGTCGGCACCCGTGAGGCCAGCGACCGCATAGACGCTGCCATCGAAGCCCAGTTGAAGCGCGAGCAGGGCGACGACGAGGAGGCAAAGCGCAAGGCCGAGGAGGAAGCCAAAGCCGAAGAGGAGCGCAAAGCCGCCGAGGAAAAGGCGAAGCAGGAGCGCGAACAGCAAGAGCGCGAGGCCGAGGAAATGCGCCGACTGGAAGAGCAGGAGCAGCACTTCCGCGAGATGCAGGCCATGCGTCTGCGCGCCCGGCACCGCCGCCGTGAAATAGAAATAGAATCACTCGAATATTAACCCCTTAAAACGTTTTAAGTTATGGTAAAAATGACTAAAGCAGACATCCAGAAGCGTCAGTTGGAAATCATGACCAAGATGGATGAGATGGACGAGAAGACCAACGCACGTGAGGCTAAAATGCGTGCCCTCACTTCTGAGGAGCAGAAGGGTACTATCACCGACGAGCAGAAGCGTGAGTTGGAGGCTCTGAAGGCTGAGCAGCGCAATCAGGACATCGAGTACGATGCACTGGTGCGCGAGAGTGCAGGTCTGTCAGCCCGTGCCAAGGCTATGGCCACCGGCAAGGAGATGGAGAACATCCGCGAGCGTGAGGACTACGGCGCAAAGATTCGTGAAATGGTCAACGACTGCTTCACCAATCGCCGTGCAGCCAACGCCACCACCATCCTCGCCAACGCCATCACTGGTACATCCGACGACAACGAGAAGGCCAACCTTCAGGCTGGTGGACTGATCCCCGTCGAGATTCGCCCCATCATCGACACCAAGGTGCCCGGCATCGAACTGCCCGAAGACCTCGTGATGGTGACAGGCGTGACCGGCACTCAGGTCATCCCTTACTCTATCAACGACGTGAAGTTCACCGTCGAGGGTGAGGTGACCAAGGTGGCTGAGCAGGCTCTCGACTTCGCCAACATCACCACATCGCCCAAGCGTGTCGCTGCCAGCGTGCCCGTCAGCCGTCGTGCCGTCGCCAACGCTGCCTTCGACATCATCGCCTTCATCACCTACAAGTTCCAGAAGGGCTGGGCCATGTTCCGCGCTCTGCACATCTACGCCCACGGTGCTTACACCGCGTTGCAGTCTCCGTTCGCACAGGTGACCGTGGAGACACTGACCCTCGACGAGAACATCGGTAAGAACCTCGCCAAGAAGGTTGCTGAGATGTACGACCTCGGCTTCGAGGGCGATCCCGAGCTCATCATGGACAAGACCACCGAGGTTGACCTGAAGTTCACCAAGCTCATCCCCGGCACCACCGACTCGAACCGCACCGTCATCCAGGACGGCCAGTGCGTAGGCTACCGCTACCACGTCAGCCCCTACATCGACTACACCATCAACGCCAACGGCGTGGCCACCAAGGAGAATGACCGCTACATCGGTATCGGACACTTCGGCTACCTGAACGAGCAGGTGTACGCTGACGGCATCGAGTTCAACATCGACGGCACGTCTTCGGCCAACTTCGACCGCAACGTGATTGCCCTCGGCATGGGTCTCGACTACTCGCTGGTTGAGATGTCAAGCAAGGTCAACGGCGGACTGGCCGCTCCCAACAACGGCAAGCCCCAGGCCTTCAAGCTCATCAAGCTCGTGGCAGCCAGCACAACCAGCCCAACCGGCCAAAGCTAAACCTCTCTTTTCTGTCACAATGTAGTGGTTGACAGGCTCCGGCGGTCGTCGCCGATGCGCAAGCAAAGGCTTGCACGTCCGTCGGAGTTTTTTTCTTCTTCCATTCGCCGGAATGGCATTCCGGCACACAAGCGACAGAACCAGTCAAAAACAGAAATCAATGAAACCATTAGACGAGATACTGTATAGCGCAATCGTCAGCGACGCAGAACTGATGACAGCCGTCGGCGGTCGTGTGAAAAGCACCTGCTTCGAGGTAAGCCCCGACGAGCAGGACAACACCCCACTGCCGTGCATCATCATCACTGACAACGGCTCGCAGGCGCAGCCCGAGACGAAGGACTGCGAGTGGGAGCCCTCGGAAGACCGCGTGCAGGCAGCCGTCGAGGTGAGCGCAGACAGCCCCCGTGCCGTCCGCGAGATCATCACGAAGTGCCGCCGCGCCGTAGCCGCCTACGTCAGCACCCTGGCCGACACCGCACCCGACGACCTGCCCATGCTGGAGAGCATCCAGCGCGACGGCACCGCCTGGGACTGGATGAAGCCCTGCTACTTCGACACCCTGCGCTATCAGTGCACCGTCTATAACTCTTGATACTATGGCAAAAGAAAAGAACAACCCCGTCGATGAGCAGCAGACCGACCAGCAGCCCGACTTCTTGAAGGAACTGCAAGAGACCGGCACCACGACCCTCACCGCACCGACCCGCGAGGAGTTGAACGAACTCGTCAACAATATCCCGGCAGAAGTGACCTACGGCGTGGGTGCAGTCGGCTTCAATGCCGAAACCCGTCTCTACACCCTGCGCATCGATTTAACCAACAAGTAACAGAATATGGCAACACTTAAAGGACAAAACTTTCGCATACTGACGAAGAGCGGCGACAAATTCCAGTGCGTGGGCATGGCCACCAACTGTACCGTGACACTCACCGGCAACACCGACGACGCATCGACGAAAGACGACCTCGGCGGAGCACAGAAGCCGACTATCACGTCAAAGTCGTGGTCGGTCAGCGTGGAGTCGCTGAGTGTGGCTGACGTGGCAACCATCCTGACAACCGTCAAGAACAACACCAAGTTCACGCTACTCTGGGACGAGGTAGCCACCAGCGACAACCAGACACCGCAGGCCGCAGGATTCGCCCGCCAGGGTGACGCCTACCTGAACGACGTGACGTTCCAGTTCAACGACCGCGAGAACGCCACCAAGTCGCTTCAGTTCACCGGCACGGGCGCCCTCTCGAAAGTCGCAACCGCTCCGACCATCACCACCCTCACGGCAGGCTCCTACACCAAGGGCCAGTTCGTGCGCCTGTTCCTCAGCAGCGACAACTCGGCTGCACCCGCAAAGGTCATCGCCGCCGCCAAGTCGCTCTCGTTCCACGTCAGCCTCACGCTGGAGGATGCCACCACGAAGGACACCACCGGCGACTGGCAGGTACAGGAAGTCACGGGCATTGCGTTCGACATCTCCAGCAACGCCCTTGTCCGCTCCGGCGACACCATCACCAGCAGCGTGACAGCCCAGGACCTTGCAGCCATCGAGGACATCTACGAGGCCAGCACCCCCGTGAAGTTCCAGATTGCGAACACCAGCGGTGCGAACAACCGAACGAAGGGCACCGTGCTCGTCAGCGGCTCCGTCATCGTGACCCAGCTGACCCTGAACGGCCCCAACCGTCAGAACGCCACCTACGACACCACCCTCACCGGCTACGGCGAGTACACCGTGGGCGCAGCAGCCTAAACCTCTCACCGCCGCCCGTCCGCCTGTTGTGATGTTGTCATAATACGAGGGCGGGCGGTTTCGTTTAACCACCGTTCCCCGTCGCGTCAGCGTCGGACCATCAACCACAAAAGAAATGATCATGACAGAAAAGACCATCACCATCTGCGGCAAGGAAGTCGGCCTTACCTACTGCTACGCCACCGAGATAGCCTTCAAGGACCTCTCCGACGGCGACATCACCGACTTCATGCAGGAAGCCGTCGAGAGCATCCAGCAGCAGCGGATGCCCGACGTGAAGAAATCCCTCTACCTCATCATCGCCGCGCACATGGCCTACACACAGGCCAAGGGCATCAGCGAGCCAGCCGTCAAGGACAGCGACCTGATGACCGCCGCCACGCCCGACGAGGTGGGCACCGCCCTGGGCACCATCATCGCCCTCCGCGCCGAGTTCTACCACGTACCCAGCGGTGAGCCGGAAGACAAGCCCGAACCCGACGGGAAGAAAGGCAAGGGCAAGCGAAAAAACGCCTGACCGCCCACGACCTCTACGAGTTGTTCGTGGGCGAGATAGGCATCCCGCGCCGCGAGTTCCTGTACGACGTGACCTTCTGGGAAGCCCGCCGCATCATCCGGGGCTACCGCAAGCGGGGCCGACTGGAGCAGCAACTGCTCCGACTCACCGCCTACATGTCCTGCTTCTCGATGCGCGAGAACAAAGGCGGCAAAACTCCCGACCAATGGCTCCCACTGCCGTGGGAGCAGGACGAGGACTATGACGACGAGCCGCCCATCACCGAGGAAGAGCAGCAGGAACTCCTCGACCTCATGGCCAGCATCAACGCCCAGAACGCAGAGAGCGGCAAGGAATAGCACCTTGCCGCTCTCTGTTGTCCTGTATGTTGCGATATTATCGCAACCACGCTCACCACGCCCCCGTCTTCGGCTGCTCCCATTCACCATTCAGCCCCACGTCCATACTCCCGGCACTTCCGAACAGACTGCCGCTGTACTCCGTGGCCCTGTTCCGCTTGAACGGTGCCCCTGTGATCGTCGCCGTGCCCAGCACACCGCCGTCGGCATCCTTCGCCGTCACCGTGACATTCGCCGTCCACTCGTCGGCTCCGCTCAGTCCGAAGATGCTCACCGCCAACTGCCCCGCCGTACCGACCAGGCTTGCAGGCACGCTGACCGTCCTGTCCTTCCGCTGCGCTGACACCGCCTCGCCCGTCACATAGTCCAAACCGTAGAACCACCTGTCAGGCGTGACCGTCACCGACGCGCAGCCCTCCGGCACCTCATCATTCACCACCAGTCGCAACTTCGTCGCCACGCGGTCGAGCGTCACCGCCCTGTTGCCGTTGCTCGTACTGACCACATCGACCTCATAATCCTTCCAGAACGTGTCGCGCGGAGTTCCCCACGCAATCACATGCCCCTCGGCATCCACCGCCGGCTCATCGCCCCGGCTCGCCACAAAGTACACATGGTGACTGCCATACGCCAGCGACATCTGCGGTTTGCCCCACGCTTCATCGCTTGTCGTCTGATGCACCGACTGCACGCACTCTCCGTCCACGTAGTCGAACACCCACAGGTCAGTCATGTCCTGTCCGTCAGCACTCAGATACCCGGCAGCGCGTGTAAAGGTCGCCGCCCCGAAGTCACCCTTCACGGTGAACGTAAACTTTTTTATTTGATTTCTACCCCCCATTTCGGGGACTTCGCTCTCATCCTCCACG
>JAFUUL010000087.1 GCA_017483805.1 Prevotella sp. | reverse complement strand
GCGGTCATTAGAAATGGCTAAAATTCAGTCTAACGACCGATTTGGGTTAATCACATTTTCAAAGAACTCTTTGGCTGCGCGGCATAGCCGTTACGCCGTATATTGATTTTTTAACGAACTATTGAAACAATAATCGTTAAACAATAAACATGATGAGATTGATGAGAACGATCACACTGATAGTAGTACATTGTTCTTAGAAATGCGAAATGCAAAAAAGAATAAATTCTTTTGTTTTGCTCTCGACTTTTCGTAACTCTGCGCTCTGTGAGCGCGAAATTACTCCGTCTCGGCAAAAAAAAGAATAAATTCTTTTGTTTTGCTCTCGACTTTTCGTAATTTTGCCATCAATTATGGAAAAGAACATCATCACACAACTGATTGCAAGCAACCTCAATCTCGCGGTTGAGGCAGTAGGAAACACGCTATCGCTGCTGGACGAGGGCTGCACCATACCCTTCATATCCCGCTACCGCAAGGAGCGCACCGGAGGACTGGACGAGGTGCAGATAGCCGCCATCAACGACGAGTACGAACGACTGAAGGACATCGACAAGCGCAAGCAGACCATCGTGAAGACCATCACCGAGCAGGACAAGATGACACCCGAACTGCAGAAGCGCATCAGCGACTGCTGGGACGCCACCGAACTGGAGGACATCTACCTGCCCTACAAGCCGCGCCGACGCACACGAGCACAGGTGGCCCGCGAGCAGGGGCTGGAGCCTCTGGCGCAGATACTGCTGAAGCAGCGCACCCGCGACCCCGAGGAGGCAGCGCGCCCCTTCCTGAAGGGCGACATAGCGACCGCCGAGCAGGCCCTGAAGGGGGCGCAGGACATCATAGCCGAGACCGTCAGCGAGAACGAGGAGAGCCGGCAGCGCATCAGGGGCTACTTCCGACGCACGGCCATCATCACGTCGAAGGTGGTGAAGGCCAAGGCCGACACCGACGAGGCCGCCAAGTACAGCGACTACTTCGACTGGCAGGAGCCGCTGCGCCGCTGCTCGAGCCACCGTATACTGGCCATGCGGCGAGGCGAGGCCGAGGGCATACTGCGGCTGAGCATCGACCCGATAGACGACCAGGAATGCGTAGACCGCCTGAACCGTCACTACGTCTACGGACAGACGCCCTGCGGCCGACTGGTGGCAGAGGCCGTGGAGGACGGCTACAAGCGGCTGCTGAAGCCCCAGATAGAGACCGAGTTTTTCGCACAGAGCAAGGAGCAGGCCGACACCGAGGCCATACGCGTGTTTGCCGAAAACCTGCGGCAGTTGCTGCTGGGCGCCCCGCTGGGCCAGAAGCGCGTGATGGGCGTAGACCCGGGCTTCCGCACGGGCTGCAAGGTGGTATGCCTGGACGCACAGGGCAACCTGCTGCACCACGAGGCCATCTTCCCCCACCCGCCCGTGAACAAGCGCATGCAGGCCACCATACACATGCAGCAGATGGTGGAGCAGTACCACATAGAGGCCATCGCCATAGGCAACGGCACCGCCAGCCGCGAGACTCGGGAGTTCGTGGAGGAGGCTCTTGGCAGTCAGAAGCCCCAGATATTCGTGGTCAGCGAAGACGGCGCCTCGGTCTATTCGGCATCGAAGGTGGCCCGCGAAGAGTTCCCCGACGAGGACGTCACCGTGCGTGGAGCCGTCTCGATAGGCCGCCGACTGATGGACCCGCTGGCCGAACTGGTGAAGATAGACCCGAAGAGCATCGGCGTGGGCCAGTATCAGCACGACGTGGACCAGGCGCGCCTGAAGCACCAACTGGACCAGACGGTGGAGAGTTGCGTCAACCAGGTGGGCGTCAACCTGAACACGGCCTCCAGCCACCTGCTGCAGTACGTCAGCGGGCTGGGCCCCACGCTGGCCAAGAACATAGTGGACTACCGGCGCGAGCATGGTGCCTTCACCTCGCGCGATCAGTTGAAGAAGGTGCCGCGGCTGGGCCCATCGGCCTATCAGCAGTGTGCAGGCTTCCTGCGCATTCCGGGAGCCAAGAATCCGCTGGACAACAGTGCCGTGCATCCCGAGAGTTACGCCATCGTGGAGCAGATGGCCCGCGACCAGCAGTGCACCGTGCAGACGCTCATCGACCAGCGCGACATTCGCTCGCGCATAGAGATAAAGAGGTATGCCACGGCCGAAGTGGGGCTGCCCACCCTGACCGACATCATGCGCGAACTGGAGAAGCCCGGGCGCGACCCGCGCGAGCAGTTGGAGGAGTTTGAGTTCGACAGCCGCGTGCAGACCATCGACGACCTGGAGGAGGGCATGGTGCTGCCCGGCATCGTGACCAACATCACCAACTTCGGTGCCTTCGTCGACGTGGGCGTCCATCAGGACGGACTGGTGCACATCTCGCAGATGGCCAACCGGCGCATAGCCCACCCCACCGACGTGGTCCGCCTGCATCAGCACGTGACGGTGAAGGTGCTGGAGATAGACCATCGCCGCCACCGCATATCCCTCACGATGAAGGTATAGCAAAAGAATTACTCAGAGAAAAAGATTCAGCAGCGGCAAGGCCAGGGCCGAGACGACCCAGGCCAGGGCCGTGGTGTAGAGTGCGGAAACAAGGGCCCACCGCCAGGAGCCAGACTCGTTCTTGATGGCTACGATCGTGGCCAGGCAGGGGAAGTAGATCAGCACGAAGAGCAGATAGGCATAGGCCGTGGCAGGCGTGATGCCGTCGGCCTGCATCTGCTGCTGCAGGCGGGTGTACTTCTGGCTGTCCTCGCCCTCGGCGAAACTGTCGTCGTCGCCGAAACTGTCGTCGCCGCTATAGAGCACGCCGATGGTGCTGGCCACAATCTCCTTGGCACCCACGCCGGCAATGAGGCTCACGTCGAGTTTCCAGTTGAAACCCTGCGGAGCGAACACCGGCTCTACGGCCTTGCCCATCCGACCGATGTACGACTGCTCCTGCTGTTGCTGAGGCGTGAGGTCGCCGTTGTGGGGGAAGTAGCCCAGTGCCCATACGATGATGCTGGCCACGAGGATGATGCCGCCCATCTTCTTCAGATACTCCTTACACTTCTCCCACGTGTGACGGGCAATGGCCTTGGCCGTCGGCCAGCGGTAAGGGGGCAGTTCCATCACGAAGGGGGTGTCCTCGCCCTTGATGACAAAGGTGGCCAGTACCTTGCTGACGATGACGGCCAGCACGATGCCGATGGCATAGAGAGACAGCATGACCCACGAGCGGTACTGAGCCGCGAAGAAGGTGCCTATGATCATGATGTAGATGGGCAGGCGGGCCGAGCACGACATGAAGGGCAGGATCATCATGGTGATGATGCGCGAGCGACGGCTCTCAATGGTGCGCGTGGCCATGACGGCCGGCACGTTGCAGCCGAAACCCATAACGAGGGGGATGAACGACTTGCCGTGCAGGCCCATCTTGTGCATCAGGCGATCCATGATGAAGGCGGCACGGGCCATATAGCCGGAGTCCTCCATCAGCGAGATGAAGCAATAGAGAATGAGAATCTGCGGCAGGAAGACGATGACGCTGCCCACGCCGCCTATGACGCCGTCGACGAGCATGGAGCGCAGCGGCCCCTCGGGCAGGGTCTGCCCCACCCAGTCGCCCAGCCAGCCCACAAACATCTCAATCCAGTCCATGGGGTACTGTCCCAGGGCGAAGGTGGTCTGGAACATCACGAAGAGGATGGCGAAGAAGATGGGGAAGCCCCATATCTTGTGGGAGAGTATGCGGTCGATGAAGTGGGTGGTGCGATAGGTGTCCTCCTTCGTGCCGGTCTTATACTGGGCCTCCTTCAGCGCACCGTTGATGAAGCCGTACTTGGCGTCCATGATGGCCGTCTCGGAGTCGCTGCCCGTCTCCTCCTGCACGCGGGCATCGGCCATGTCGCGGGCCAACAGCAGTTGCTTGCGCTGGGCCGTCTTATGCTCCTCGGTCATGTGCTGGCCCACGTACTGCAGCACATGGCTGTCGTGCTCCAGCAGTTTGATGGCCAGATAGCGCGTAGAATAGCGCTGGCGGATATGCTCGTCGGCCTTCAGATACTCCTGAATGTGGCTGATGCCCTGCTCTATCTCGTGACCGTAGTTGATGTGCAGATGGCGCGTGGCCCCCTGCTTGCCCTCGTAGACCTGAATGACGGCACGGAACAGATCCTTGACGCCCAGGCCGGTCTTGAACGAGGTGGGAATCATGGGCATGCCGAAGAGCGACGAGAGCGTGGGTATGTCCACTGAGTCGCCACGGCGCTCAAACTCGTCGTACATATTGAGGGCACACACCGTGCGCAGGTTCATGTCCACCAGTTGGGTGGTCAAGTAGAGATTGCGCTCCAGGTTGCTGGCGTCCACCACGTTGATCACCACATCGGGCATCTGCGTGGCCAAGTGCTGGCGCACGTAGAGTTCCTCGGGCGAATAGCAAGAGAGCGAGTAGGTGCCGGGCAGGTCGGTGAGCAGAAACTCGTAGCCGAACATCTCGGCATGGGCCTCGGTGGCATCGACGGTGACGCCTGAGTAGTTGCCCACGTGGGCATGAGCCCCCGAGGCATAGTTGAAGAGCGACGTCTTGCCACAATTGGGATTGCCGATAAGGGCCACATGGATGGTGCGGCGCTCGCGCAGGGCCTCGTGCTGCAAGAAGTCATCCTCGTGTCCCTGACGTATCTTGTACTCCTGCTCCTCCGCGTGCTGACTATCCGACACCACCTCGATCTGCTCGGCCTCCTGATGGCGCAGCGATACCTCGTAGCCCATCAGTTTGTACTTCACTGGGTCCTGCAGCGGGGCGTTGAGCAGCACCTCCACGGTCTTGCCTTTCACAAAGCCCATCTCGATGATGCGCTTGCGGAAGCCTCCGTGGCCAAGCACCTTGACGATGATGCCACGCTCGCCGGTCTTCAGGTCAGATAGTTTCATAGTGTGTGCAAAGATACGACTTTTTCGCAAAAGCCGCAATACCTAAAAATGATGATTGTGCTCAGGGGCACTCAGATGCTCAGTTCGTCGAGCACCTTGATGAGTTTCTTGTTGAAGGGCTTGTCGGTGCGGATGCACTCGGAGAAGGGCACGTAGACCACCTCGTTGTTGCGGATGCCCACCATCACGTTGCGCTGCCCCTGCTTGATGGCCTCGATGGCACCCACGCCAGTGCGGCTGGCCAGGATGCGGTCGTGGGCCGAGGGCGAACCGCCGCGCTGCAGGTGGCCCAGGATGGATACGCGCACGTCGAACTCGGGGAACTCCTTCTTCACACGGTCGGCATAGTAGAGGGCACCGCACTTGGGACTCTCAGACACGATGACGATGCACGACTTCTTCGACTTGCGGATGCCGCGGGCCATGAAGTGGGCCAACTGGTCTTCCTCCATCATCTCCTCGGGAATAATGGCAGCCTCGGCACCGCAGGCGATGGCCGAGTTCTGAGCCAGGAAGCCGGCGTCGCGGCCCATCACCTCGACGAAGAAGATGCGCTCGTGGCTGTTGGCCGTGTCGCGGATGCGGTCCACGCACTCCATGATGGTGTTCATCGTGGTGTCGTAGCCGATGGTCGAGTCGGTGCCGAAGAGGTCGTTGTCGATGGTGCCGGGCAGACCGATGACGGGGAAGTCGAACTCCATGCCGAAGTTGCGCGCACCAGTCAGCGAGCCGTTGCCGCCGATGACCACCAGGGCATCGATCTCTTCGCGCTGACAGGTCTCGTAGGCCTTCTGCATACCCTCCAAGGTCATAAACTCCTTAGAGCGGGCCGTCTTCAGGATGGTGCCGCCGCGGGTGATGATGCCCGAGACATTCTCGGTGGTGAACTGCTTCACCTCGCCCTTGATGAGTCCGTCGTAACCGCGGTAGATGCCTTTGATGTTGAAACCATTATAAATACCCGCACGCGTGACGGCACGGATGGCTGCATTCATGCCGGGAGCATCGCCACCGGAGGTCAGAATGCCTATCGTCTTAATCTTCGTCATAGAGTATGATTTAAAGTTAATTGTATTTTCAGGAGATAAAGAATATCTCGGCCCACAGGATGAGCAGTCCGGCCAGCCAGCCGATGAGCACCTTGAGCGTGACATTGCGGAAGTACCACCCCAGATGGATGTGCTCCATCTTCATGAGGGCCATGCCGCTGGCACTGCCCACGGAGAGCAGACAGCCGCCCACGGCCGTGCAGTAGGCTATGACCTTCCAGTAGGCACCGTTCTGGGCATAGTCGCCGGCGCTCCACACGTCGTAGAGCGAGATGTCGCTCACGGCAATGGTGAACGAGTCGACCAGGGCGCTAAGCAGTCCGGAGAGGATGCCGACAATCCACAGGTTGTCGATGGTTGAGTCCACCCAGTCGGCCACATCGGTCAGCACGCCCGTCTCGGCAATGACGCCGATGCCCAGCATGATGCCCATCACGAAGAGTATCTGCTGATAGGACTCATACTGGATGGCGCGCGGTACACGGCGACGCGACATCTGGTCGCTGTCCATCAACTTGCGGTTGAAGGCCTCGTTGACCACCCACAGTACGCCCAGCACCACCAGCGCACCCAGGAAGGCGGGCAGGCGCGTGATGCTGAGGAACGTGGGCACGAACCACAGGCCGCCCAGGGCCACGATGAGCATCAGGATGCGCTGCCAGCGGTTCAGTCGGGTGTCGTCGCCGCGATAGGGCGCCATGGTCCACTCGATGTCGAGCCGCGAGGGCAACTGGCGGTTGATGAAGATGGTGGGCACGACCCAGGCCGCAATGGCGGGCAGGGCCAGATAGGACGAGAAATTGGTGGCCGTGACGGCCTCGTTGCCCCAGAGGATGAGCCCCGTGGGGTCGCCAATCACCGTGAAACAGCCGCCACACGTGGCCGCCAGCATGATGGCAGAGCCGATGAGCATACGCTGCGGACGGCTCTTCACGATGTCGCGCATGATGATGAGCATGACGATGGTCGTGGTCAGATTGTCGAGATTGGCCGAGAGGATGAAGGTGGCCAGGGTGATGGTCCACAGCATACGCTTGGAGTTGCGCGTGCGAATCCACTCGCGGATGAAGTCGAAGCATCCGTTGTTGTTGAGTATCTCGATGATCGACATCGTGGCCAGCAGATACATCACTACGGCAGCCGCCTTGCCCACATACTTGAGGAAGATGCTGTCGTAGATGAAGTTCTTCACGTTCTGGCTGCTGGCTTCCGTATCGCCCAGGAACTCAGCGTAGGCACCCGGATGCAGGGACATGACGAAGTCGGTGCCCCAGCAGATGTACACCACCCAGCCGATGGCGGCCAGGAAGATGGCGATGGCGCCCTTGTTCACGCCCGTCAGGTGTCCCGTCGCTATCAGCAGGTAACTGAGTATCAGCAGCAATACGATGATCAGCGTCATGTGTCAGCCTATCGCATTATTTGGTCTTGGTCGTATCAGCAGGAGCGGCATCCTTCTTGTAGCGGCGGTTCATGCCGTTGATGACCTCCTCGGTGATGTCGTACTTCTTGTCGGCCAGCAGGATGGCAGCCTTGTTGACAATCAGGTCGTACTTCTTGTCGGCATTATAGTCGGCCAGGAAGTGGTCGAGGCTGTCCTGGAAAGCCTGCAGGAACTTGGCCTGCTCGTTGGCCAGTTCAGTCTCCAGACGCTGCTGCAGGGCCACCAGGTTGTTCTGCTCACGCTGCAAGGCAGCCTGGGCGCTCTCGGCCTGTTCGCGGCTGGTGAAGCCGTTGTTCTGCAGTTTCTGCTGGAAGTTGGCCACGTTGCGCTCCAACTGCTGGCTCTTGGTCTGAATGGTGTTGCGGGCATTGGTTCCCTTCTTCTCCAGTTCGAGCGAGGTCTCCTTGGCAAACTCATACTGAGCGGTCAGCGAGTCAATCTCGATGTAGGCGATACGCATACCACCGGCCTGACCGTCGGACGACGCAGAAGGCTCGTCCATCTGGGGCGTTGAGTTGTTGCACGAAGTCATCACGGCTGCCAGGGCAGCAACGGACAAGAGAGTCAAAATGTTCTTTTTCATTTCTTTGTTTGGTTATTATTGATTGTTTAATTGGTTCGTTCGTTCACCGCCAGACGGTTGCGTCGTCTCATCTCGCGGTCCTGGTCCATCACGCAGTGAATGTCGCGCTCGCGCATCGCCGCAGAGTCGTGAATATGCTGCGAAGAGAAGCGTCCATTCTTGCGAAAAACCAGTTTTATGCACAAAAATGCCATCGAGATAGCAATTATTAACGTGCTGATGACGATTATTTCAACCATTTTTATTACTTTTGCGGGTGCAAAGATAACAATTAAATATTAAACATTAAACATTAAAACATTAAAAATGAATAAAAGTGACCTAAAACCTGCTTCTGTGTTCGAGCAGTTTGCAAAGATTAACCAAATTCCGCGCCCTTCGAAGCGTGAGGAGAAGATGATAGACTACCTGCGCCAGTGGGGCGAGAGCCACGGCCTGGAGACCAAAGTGGACGAGACGGGCAACGTGCTCATACGCAAGCCGGCCACGCCGGGCTACGAGAACCGCAAGACGGTGATCCTGCAGAGCCACATGGACATGGTGTGCGACAAACTGGTCGACGTGGACTTCGACTTCGACCGCGATGCCATCCAGACCTACGTGGACGGCGAGTGGCTGCGCGCCAAGGGCACCACGCTGGGTGCCGACGACGGCATAGGCTGTGCCATCGAACTGGCCATCCTCGAGGCCGACGACATAGAGCACGGTCCGCTGGAGTGTGTCTTCACCCGCGACGAGGAGACCGGCCTGACGGGTGCCGAGGGCATGAAGCCCGGATTCATGACGGGCGACTACCTGATCAACCTGGACTCTGAGGACGAGGGCGAGATGTTCGTCTCGTGTGCCGGTGGCCGCAACACGCAGGCCCGCTTCACCTTCCAGCGCGAAGCAGCCCCCGCCGGTTCGTTCTTCCTGAAGGCTCAGTTGAAGGGCCTCACCGGCGGACACTCTGGCGACGACATCAACAAGAAGCGCGCCAACGCCATCAAACTGCTGGGCCGCTTCCTCTTCCAGACCATGAACCGCTATGAGGGCGTGCGCCTGGCCCAGTTCCACTCGGGCAAACTGCACAACGCCATCCCCCGCGACGGACTGTTCGTCATCGCCGTGCCCTCGGCTGTCAAGGAGAACGTGAAGGCCGACTGGAACGTGTTTGCCGCTCAGGTGGAGGACGAGTTCCACGTCACCGACACGCAGATGGTGTGGACCATGGAGAGTGCCGACGCCGAGCCTGTCATCGAGGCCAGCGTGGCCCGCAACTTCGTATGGGCCCTGCAGGCCGTGGACAACGGCATCTACGCCATCTGTCAAGACCCCGAACTGAACGGCATGGTGGAGACCTCGAGCAACATTGCCGCCATCCATTCGTCGGAGACGGAGATCAATATCCTCTCGTCGCAGCGCAGCAACGTGATGTCGAACCTCGACAATATGTGCGCCACGTTCCGTGCCACCTTCCAGTTGGCCGGTGCCGAGGCATGGTCGAGCGACGGCTATCCCGCCTGGAAGATGCGGGCTGAGAGCCAGTTGCGCGACACGGTGGTGGCGACCTACCGCGAACTCTTCGGCAAAGACCCCATCGTGCGCGGCATCCATGCCGGACTGGAGTGCGGCCTGTTCTCTGAGCGCTACCCCAACCTCGACATGATTTCCTTCGGTCCCACGCTGCGCGACGTGCATACCCCCGACGAGCGTCTCTACATCCCCACCGTACAGATGGTGTGGGATCACCTGCTGCTCGTTCTGAAACGTATATAATATAATAAGGTGAGCCAAGAGTATATAGAAATAAAAGGGGCGCGCGTCAACAACCTGAAGAATGTGGACGTGCGCATTCCCCGCAACCGCTTTATAGCCATTACGGGCGTGTCGGGCTCGGGCAAGTCGAGCCTGGCCTTCGACACGCTCTATGCCGAGGGTCAGCGCCGCTACGTGGAGAGTCTGAGCAGTTATGCACGCCAGTTCCTGGGCCGCATGAACAAGCCCGAATGCGACTTCATACGAGGCATTCCGCCTGCCATCGCCATCGAGCAGAAGGTCATTGCCCGCAACCCGCGAAGCACCGTGGGCACGTCGACGGAGATCTACGAGTACCTGCGTCTGCTCTTTGCCCGCATCGGCCACACCTATTCGCCCGTCAGCGGACAGGAGGTGAGGAAACACTCCACCGAAGACGTGGTGCAGAAGATGCTGGAGTTCTCCAGCGGCACCAAGTTTGTAGTCATGTCGCCGCTGCGCGTGCCCGAGGGCCGCACCGTGGAGCAGCAACTCAAGGCCAGCCTGCTGCAAGGCTACGCCCGCATCTTCGCCGAAGGCGACTTCCACAGAATCGATGATTGGCTGGATTCTCCTGATGATTCTAGAGAATCCTGCCCTCTCTACTTGGTCATCGACCGTCTCTCAGCCTCCAGCGACAAGGAGACCATAGACCGTCTGGTGGATTCGGCCGAGACAGCCTTTTACGAGGGACAGGGCGAGATGCGCCTGATGGTGCTGCCAGCCAATCTGACCTACGACTTCTCCACCCGCTTTGAGGCCGACGGCATCACCTTCGAGGAACCTACCGACCAACTCTTCTCCTTCAACTCGCCCGCAGGCGCCTGTCCTGAGTGCCAGGGCTTCGGCCGCATCATCGGCATCGACGAGCATCTGGTCATCCCCGACACCGGCCTATCGGTCTACGACGGCTGCGTGGTGTGCTGGCACGGCGAGAAGATGGGCGAATGGAAGAACTGGTTCATCCGCCACGCCGCCAACGACGACTTCCCCATCTTCGAGCCCTACTACAACCTGACGCAGCAGCAGAAGGACTGGCTCTGGCACGGACTGCCCTCCGACCGCAAGTCGAAGGAGAAGCCCTGCATCGACAGTTTCTTCCAGATGGTCAAAGAGAACCAATACAAGATACAGTACCGCGTGATGATGGCCCGCTATCGCGGCAAGACCATCTGTCCCACATGCCACGGCACCCGCCTGAAGCCCGAGGCCGACTACGTGAAGATTGGCGGCCGAAGCATCACCGACCTGGTGCAGATGCCCGTGGTGCGACTGCAGGAATGGTTCGCCCAACTGCAACTGTCGGAGCACGACGCCGAGGTGGGCAAGCGACTGCTGACAGAGATTCACTCGCGCCTGCAATTCCTTCTGGATGTGGGACTTGGCTATCTGACGCTCAACCGCCTGTCGAACACGCTCTCTGGCGGCGAGAGCCAGCGCATCAACCTGTGCACCTCGCTGGGCAGCAGTCTGGTGGGCTCGCTCTATATACTCGACGAGCCGAGCATCGGTCTGCACTCGCGCGACACCGACCGTCTTATCAAGGTGCTGAAGGAACTGCAGGCCCTGGGCAACACCGTGGTGGTGGTGGAGCACGACGAAGAAATCATCCGCGCTGCCGACTACCTTATCGACGTGGGCCCCGATGCCGGCCGGCTGGGTGGTGAGATTGTGTATGCAGGGGTGGTGTCTAGTCAGGCTAGTAAATCTAGCCAATCTAAATCCCACACCCTGGCCTATCTTTCCGGCCAGGAGACCATCCCCGTTCCGGAGAGCCGTCGCCCCTGGAACCGCCACATCGACATCCAAGGTGCACGCATGAACAACCTGCGCGGCATTAACGTGGAGATTCCGCTCAACGTGCTCACCGTCGTGACCGGCGTCAGCGGCTCAGGCAAGTCGAGCCTGATAAAAGGCATCCTCTACCCTGCCCTGAAGCGACATCTGGGCGACGTGTGCGATGCACCGGGCGAATACGGCGGACTGGCTGGCGACGTCGATGCCATCAGGCGCGTGGAGTTCGTCGACCAGAACCCCATCGGCAAGTCTACACGCTCTAATCCCGCCACCTACGTGAAGGCCTACGACGCCATTCGCGACCTCTTTGCCGAACAGCCCCTGGCACAGCAGATGGGCTTCACCTCCCAGTTCTTCTCGTTCAATGCCGACGGCGGCCGTTGCGACGAGTGCAAGGGCGCAGGCACCATCACCGTAGAGATGCAGTTCATGGCCGACCTGGTGCTGGAGTGCGAGGCCTGCCACGGGCATCGCTTTAAGAAGGACATCCTCGACGTGCGCTTCGAGGGCAAGAACATCGACGACGTGCTCAACATGACCATCTCCGAGGCCATCGAGTTCTTCGGCAGCCACAACCAGAAGACCATCGTCAACCGCCTCAGGACACTGGAGGACGTAGGCTTGGGCTACATCAAACTGGGCCAGAGCAGCAGCACCCTATCAGGCGGCGAGAACCAGCGCGTCAAACTGGCCTACTTCATCGGACAGGAGAAGCAGGAGCCCACGCTCTTCATCTTCGACGAGCCCACCACGGGCCTCCACTTCCACGACATCCGTCGCCTCATGTCATCGCTCGATGCACTGATTCAGCGGGGCCACACCGTGCTGATCATTGAGCACAACATGGACGTCATCAAACTGGCCGACCACATCATCGACCTGGGGCCCGACGGCGGCGACCGCGGCGGCAACCTGGTCATTGCCGGCACACCAGAAGAGGTGGCCCGTTGCCCGCAAAGCATCACAGGAAAATACCTGAAGGAAAAGGTAAAAGGGTAAAAAGGTAAAAAAGTAAATAATATGAAAGACCTCGAACTGAAAATCCAAATCAAGGAATGCCAGATGGACGAACTCAGCAGCGACGAGCAGTTTCTGGTGCAGAAGGCCATCGAGTCGACCAACAACAGTTACGCGCCCCACTCACACTTCCACGTGGGGTCGGCCCTGCTGCTCGAAAACGATGTGGTGCTGCCCGGCTGCAATCAGGAGAACGCGGCCTTCCCTGCCGGCCTGTGTGCCGAGCGCAGTGCCATCTTCGCCGCTGGTGCCCAGTATCCGGGCGTGCCGGTGAAGATGCTGGCCATTGCCGCTCGCGACACCAAAGGAGAACTGACCCGTGAGCCCATATCGCCCTGCGGCACATGCCGACAGGTGATGATAGAGACCGAGACGCGCTACGAGCAGCCCATCCGGATACTGCTCTACGGTCAGAACCGCATCTACGTGATGGACGGCATACGCAACCTGATGCCCCTGTCGTTCACTGAGTTCTGATTATTAACGCCACCCCAGGCCTCTGGCGGGCGAGATGGAGTCGACCACATGGAAGTCGTACTGCAGGTTATCTTCGTCCACCAACCAGAAGTGCTGCTTGCCCTCGACGGAGTCCTTGGGGGTCTCCCAGATGACATTGGCAAAGCGCACGGAGTCGGCTGTCTCTACACGGGGCGTGCGCAACAGGGTGTTGGAGAACTGATACTCGAAGACATTGGCCGTGTCGGCCTGCGCGCCCATCACCACATCCTCCTCGTAGCCCGTCAGGATGCAACTGTCCAGCGTCAGCCCGTAGAGGGGCGTCTCGTTGACGAACGACAGGGCAGCACCGCGTCCGGCTGAGAACGGATAGAACTGGGCCATCGTGCAGCGGCGGATGTCTGCCTGACCGCCGTTGACAGCCACGCAGTCGCCCAGCATATTGCTGAACAAGCAATCCCACGCACGGATATTCGCATTGGTGGCCGACAGGCCCGTACCCGTGCAGTTGTGAACCACACACTGCTGCATGTCGAGCCGGAGAACATCCGAGTCGTAGGCCGCCGAATCACACACCACGCCAAAGCGTCCGGCATTGAGTATCTCCGTCTGGCGGAGCACGTTGCCCGTCGACGAAGCATGGATGACGATGCCGCCCTCCTTGCCCCACTGCCCGCTGACGCGATGGTAAGGCAGATAGTCGAACATACGGTCCAGGCGGTCGCCACGCAGGGTGACGCTATCGGTCAGCAGACGCCCGTAGACATCAATGCCCGGACCGTCGTGGAAGTAAAGGGTGGTATGGCGGATGGTGAGCGTCGCAGTGCTGTCTACCCGCAGGCCGCCATAGATGACCACGGGCTTAGTGCTCTCAATCACGGAGTCGCCCGTCACCACCACATCGCGCATGAAGAGCGCATCCCACGCGTGCCCTTGCAGCACCACGCTCTGCTCTACCCCACTCTCCAGACGAAACACCAGCAGGTCTTCCACAAGTTGCGGCTCCGACTGATCGTTCTCAGGCGTGGTCAGTTCCACGAACACGCGGATGCTGTCGCCCTTGCGCACCTCCAGGTTGGTGACGATAGAGCCCAGCGTGTTGTCCAGATACGAGCCGTCCACATTGACGCGGAAGCCCGTCTGGTTGCCTTGCCTCAGGCGCACACTCTGCAGGCGTATACCGTCGCTGGCACGGTTGTACACCCAGAAGTCGTAGGTGCGCGAGCCTATGGTAGAGAAGATGGTGTCCATCTTCACCGAGTCGGTAGAGAAGGTCAGCCTGGCCGACGTACTCGTGGTGAACGAGTCATCATCGGAACAGCCGACGGCCAGCAGCAGGAGACTGAAGGCCAGAAAAGAAAGTGTCCGTTTAATCATAACAATGATTAAACGGACTTTTCGTCGATTTATTGTATCGTTACTTGCCGAAGTAGCGCTTCAGCAGACCGGCAAAGCCGGCACCGTGGCGAGCCTCGTCCTTGGCCATCTCATGGACGGTGTCATGGATAGCGTCGAAACCGGCAGCCTTGGCGTTCTTGGCGATGCGGAACTTGTCCTCGCAGGCACCTGCCTCAGCAGCGGCGCGCTTCTCCAGGTTGGTCTTGGTGTCCCATACGCACTCACCCAGCAGTTCTGCGAAGCGGCTGGCATGGTCGGCCTCCTCGAAGGCGTAGCGCTTGAAGGCCTCAGCAATCTCGGGATAGCCCTCACGGTCAGCCTGACGGGCCATGGCCAGATACATGCCCACCTCACCGCACTCGCCATTGAAGTGGTTGCGCAGGTCCTGAATCATCTCCTCACTGACGCCCTCGGGCTTGCCGTCACCAATCTTGTGGACGGTGGCGTAGGTCATCTCGGCATCGTCCTTCAGTTCTGAGAACTTGCTGGCAGGAGCCTTACAGATGGGGCACTTCTCGGGAGCAGCATCGCCTTCGTAGATATATCCACAAACGGCGCAGATAAACTTTTTCTTCATAATCTCAATAGTATTTGGTTTAGTTTAATATATACACTGCAAAGATACGCAGAAAAAACAAATCCCGCAAATGTTTTGCAGGATTTGTTTAGTAATTTATACGGTGTCTTTTTTATTCCGTGGCCATGCGACAGGGATCGTCGTCGGTACGGTATCGGTTGAGCAAGGGAATCTGCTCGCACAGGGCGTCAGCCAGAAGGCGGGCCACCTGATGTGCACCATATATATTATAATGTGTATTGTCCTGTCGGCCTTTGGGCACGCTGGGCTCTTCGCCCGGCAGGAACCACATATGCAGTTTCTTAGAGGCCTCGGTGCCCAGTCCCTGCTCCAGGTCGTGGGTGATCTGGTTGGCATCCACGAAGAGACAATTCATGCGGCGGGCCACGTCGCGGGGAGCCACCCGATAGAGTCCGTGGGTGTCGATGAGCGAGTCGCCCTCTACCATCTTCACGCCGTCCTTGAACGTGGTGGTGCGCAGTTTCTCGTCGTCATCGTTGTCAGGAGCGTTGACGAAGAAGTTGCGCCTGACCACGCAGTTCATCAACACGGGGATGCCGCCATGCTCGCGAGTCTCGCGCACATACTTGGCCAGGTTGTAGTCGAAGGTAGAGCCGGGATCGGTGTGCCGATCCTTCGGGGCCTTCTCGTCGTTGTGGCCGAACTGGATGATGACATAGTCGCCGGGCTGCATCTTCTCGAGCACCTTGTCCCAGCGACCCTCGTTGATAAACGAAAGCGATGAGCGGCCGTTGACGGCATGATTGTCCACCACGATGTACTCGGGGTCGAAGTAGCACTGCAGGGCCATACCCCACCCGCGCTCTTTCTTGCCGCCGGAGATATCCTTGTTGGCAGCCGTAGAGTCGCCGATGATGAAGATGGTGGTGGTCTTGCGGTTGGTGGCCGACATGAGCACTGCGGCCATCAGGAGAAGTGTCAGTAGTTTGAGGTGTTTCATTTTATAGCGTCGATTAGTTCTTCCTTGGTCAGCAGGGTCTGCTCGCCGGTAGCCATGTTCTTCAGGGTCACCTTGCCTGCGTTGATCTCGTTCTCGCCGGCCAGCACCACAAAGGGAATCTGCTTGGCGTTGGCGTATGCCATCTGCTTCTTCATCTTCGTGCTGTCGGGATAGAGTTCGGTGCGGATGCCGGCCTTGCGGCAAGCAGCCACGAAGGGCAGGCAGAAGGCCGTCTCACGCTCGCCGAAGTTGATGAAGAGCACCTGCGAGGTCTGCAGCGAGTCCTTGGGATAGAGGTCGAGGGCATTGAGCACGTCGTAGATGCGGTCAACGCCGAACGAGATACCTACGCCCGAGAGGCCCGGCATACCGAAGATGCCCGTCAGGTTGTCGTAGCGGCCACCGCCGGAGATGCTGCCCATGGGGGTATCGAGGGCCTTCACCTCGAAGATGGCACCTGTGTAGTAACTCAGGCCGCGGGCCAGCGTGAGGTCCAACTGTATCTCGTTTTCGAGTGAGGTCAGGAAGCCAAGGATATACTTCGTCTCCTCGACGCCCTTCAGGCCGGTCTCGCTGTCCTTGAGGACTTCGGCGATGACGGCCAGTTTCTCCTCGTTGGTGCCCTGAAGGGCGATGATGGGCTGCAGTTTCTCTATCTGCTCCTCGGTGAGGCCGTCCTCGCGCAGTTCCTGATTTACGTTGTCGATGCCTATCTTGTCCAGTTTGTCGATGGCCACGGTGATGTCGACTATCTTGTCGGCGGCGCCGATCACCTCGGCAATGCCGGTCAGGATCTTGCGGTTGTTGATCTTAATCTGAACGCGCACGCCGAAACGGCTGAACACGGTGTCGACAATCTGCATCAGTTCCACCTCGTTGAGCAGCGAGTCGCTGCCCACCACGTCGCCGTCGAACTGATAGAACTCGCGGTAGCGGCCCTTCTGCGGACGGTCGGCACGCCACACGGGCTGCACCTGATAGCGCTTGAAGGGCAACTGCAGTTCCTCGCGGTGCATCACCACGTAGCGGGCGAAGGGCACGGTGAGGTCGTAGCGAAGACCTTTCTCGCAGATCTTAGAGGCCAGGCGCAGGGTGTTGCGCTCCTGCAGTTCCTGGTCGTCGATCTTCTGCAGATAGTCGCCGCTGTTCAGAATCTTAAACAGCAGTTTGTCGCCCTCCTCGCCATACTTGCCCATGAGCGTCTGCAGCGTCTCCTGGGCCGGCGTCTCTATCTGCTGGAAGCCGTAGAGTTCGTAGACGGAACGGATGGTGTTGAAGATATAGTTGCGCTTGGCCATCTCCACGGGGCCGAAGTCGCGCGTTCCTTTGGGTATGCTGGGTTTATTTGCCATTTCTCAGAATCGTTTGTTCGCGGTCGGGGCCGATGGAGATGATGGTGATGGGGGTCTCCAGTTCGCGCTCCAGGAAGGCGATGTAGTCCTTGAACTGCTGGGGGAACTGGGCCTCACTGGTGAAGCGGGTCATGTCGGTCTTCCAGCCGGGCAGTTCCTCGTATATGGGCTCGATGCCCTCCTCGATATTGTAGGGGAAGTCGCGGGTCTCGGTGCCGTTCACACGGTAGGCCGTGCAGGCCTTGATGGTGTCGAAGCCGTCGAGCACGTCGCTCTTCATCATGATGAGTTGGGTGACGCCGTTGACCATGATTGAGTAGCGCAGGGCCACCAGGTCTATCCAGCCGCAGCGGCGCTCACGGCCTGTGACGGCACCATACTCGTGGCCCAGGTCGCGAATCTTCTTGCCCGTCTCGTCGAAGAGTTCGGTGGGGAACGGGCCGGCTCCCACGCGGGTGCAGTAGGCCTTCATGATGCCAAACACCTCGCCGATCTTGTTGGGACCGATGCCCAGGCCCGTGCAGGCTCCGGCGCAGATGGTGTTGCTGGAGGTCACGAAGGGATAGGAACCGAAGTCGACGTCGAGCATCGTGCCCTGGGCACCCTCGCACAGCACGCTCTTGCCCTCGCGGAGCAGACCGTTGATCTCGTGTTCGCTGTCTACGATGGGGAACTGGCGCAGATACTCCACGCCCTCCAGCCACTTCTTCTCCACCTCGGTGATGTCGTACTCGAAATTGAGCGATTTCAAGATAGCCTCGTGGCGGGCCTTGGCGGCAGCATATTTTTCAGGGAAGTTCTCCAGGATGTCGCCCACGCGGAGACCCGTGCGGCTGACCTTGTCGGTATAGGTAGGACCGATGCCCTTGCCCGTGGTGCCCACCTTGTTCTTGCCCTTCTGAGCCTCGTAGGCAGCATCGAGCACACGGTGGGTGGGCATGATGAGATGGGCCTTCTTAGAGATGTGCAGACGCTCACGCAGCGGATGACCACTGGCCTCCAGTGCACGGGCTTCCTCCATGAAGAGGTCGGGAGCCAGCACCACGCCGTTGCCGATGATGTTCACCTTGCCCCCCTGGAAGATGCCCGAGGGAATGGAGCGAAGCACATATTTCTCGCCGTTGAACTCCAGCGTGTGGCCAGCATTGGGACCACCCTGGAAACGGGCCACCACATCATAGCGAGGGGTCAGCACGTCGACCACCTTGCCCTTACCTTCATCGCCCCACTGAAGACCCA
This sequence comes from Prevotella sp., assembly GCA_017483805.1. GTDB lineage: Bacteria > Bacteroidota > Bacteroidia > Bacteroidales > Bacteroidaceae > Prevotella. The sequence continues at coordinate 70,969 of JAFUUL010000087.1, read as the reverse complement.
GCAGAACGTCTACCTTTCCTTTGTTCATAAGTACTTATTCTTTTGTTTTCTTACTTTTTCTCGTTATCGCCGCCTGACACGTAGAGCAGATGCCGTAGATGTAGAGCGAGAAGCCGTCCTTGCGGAAGCGCTTCAGATGCAGCGCATCAATGGCCTCTGCTATCTCGGGGGCCTTCACCTCCGTCACCTTGCCGCACACCGTACAGATCTGGTGACAATGGCTGTCGTCGGCATAGCACGCCTCATACTTGGTCGTTCCCTGGAAGCGGTGACGGATGACCAACCGCAACTCCATGAACAGGTTCATCGTGTTGTAGAGCGTCGCCCTCGACACGGGGAACTTATACTCGGCCGTCAGTTTCTCGCCCAGTTCATCGAGCGTGAAATGCTCATCCATGCTGTAGACGGCACGCAATATCGCATAACGCTCAGGCGTCTTGCGATGATTGTTCATCTCCAAATAATTGTCCAGAATGCGTTCTACGGCTGAACGCACGCTGTCTTTTTTATCGTTCGTCTTCATAAACCGTGCGCAAAGTTACAACAATATCTTGAAAAAGAGGAATAAAAAAGCAAAAAAATGAGTTTGCACGGAGCAAACTCATTGTTTGGACGGAGCAAACCTCGGGTTTGGACGAAGCAAACCCCAGGTTTGGACGAAGCAAACTCCTGCTGTCAACCGCCGAAGTTATCGTACATGATGCTCTCGGGATCGACACCCAGCGAGTCGAGCATGGAGACAACGGCCTTCGACATGGGGCCGGGGCCGCACATGTAGTACTCGATATCCTCGGGGGCCTCGTGGTCCTTCAGGTAGGTGTTGAGCATCACCTGATGGACGAAGCCCGGGGTGTACTTCACGCCTGCTGCGTCGGCAGCGGGATCGGGACGGTCGAGGGCCAGGTGGAAGTGGAAGTTGGGATACTCCTTCTCCAGACCGAGGAAGTCGTCGAGATAGAACACCTCGTTCAGGGCGCGTGCACCGTAGAAGTAGTGCATCTCGCGATCCGTGGTGTGCAGCGTCTTCGTCATGTGCATGATCTGTGCACGTAGCGGAGCCATACCGGCACCGCCGCCCACCCAGATCATCTCCTTCTTCGAGTCGAAGTGAGGATGGAAGTCGCCGAAGGGACCGCTCATGATGACCTTGTCGCCGGGCTTCAGCGAGAAGATATACGACGAGGCAATACCGGGGTTCACCTCCATGAAGCCGCTCTTGTCGGCCTTGAACGGCGGCGTGGCGATACGCACGGTGAGCATGAAGACATCGCCCTCGGCGGGATAGTTGGCCATCGAGTAGGCGCGGATGGTGTCCTCGGGATTCTTACACTTGAGCGGGAACAGGCCGAACTTCTCCCACGACGGCAAGTACTCGTCGCCAATAAGCGACTTGTCGAAGTCCTTGTCGTAGTCGATGCAGTCGAACTTGGGAATCTTGATCTGTGCATAAGAGCCGGGCAGGAAGTCCATGTGCTCGCCGGCTGGCAGTTGCACCTTGAACTCCTTGATGAACGTAGCCACGTTCTTGTTGGAGATGACGGTACACTCATACTCCTTGACGCCCAGAATCGACTCGTCGACATGGATCTTCAGGTCGCCCTTCACCTTGCACTGGCAGCCCAGGCGCCAGTGGTCCTTGATCTCCTTGCGGGTGAAGTGGGGCTTCTCGCTGTCGAGAATCTCGCCTCCACCTTCCAACACCTGCACCTTGCACTGGCCACAAGAGGCCTTGCCGCCGCAGGCAGAGGGCAGGAAGATGCCGTTCTGGTTGAGCGTGGCCATCAGGTTGTTGCCCTGAGGCACGTTGAGCACCTTGTCGCCATTCACAGTAATATTCACGTTGCCGCTGGGGCTGAGGTACTTCTTGGCCACCAGCAGGATGATGACAATGGCAATGATCGTCACCAGGAATACGATGATACTATTGACTATAAACATACGCTTTGCCCTCCTTAGATTTTAAGTCCACTAAAACACATCATGGCCATAGCCATCAGACCCACGGTGATGAACGTGATGCCGAGGCCCTGCAGGGGACGAGGCACGTCGCTATACTGCATCTTTTCGCGGATGGCACCCATAGCCACGATGGCCAGCGTCCAACCGATGCCCGAACCCAGGGCATAGACAACGGCATCCAGCACGGAGCCGATGTACTTGGTCTCTGAGGGGTCGAGCAGGATGCGCTGCTGCATGAACAGCGAGGCACCCATGATGGCGCAGTTCACGGCGATGAGGGGCAGGAAGATGCCCAGCGCCGCATAGAGCGAGGGGCTGTACTTCTCGACGATCATCTCCACCAACTGCACGATACCGGCTATGACGGCGATGAAGAGGATGAACGACAGATAAGAGAGGTCCATGCCGAAGATGCCGTCCTCAGAGAGCACCTTGGTCTGGAGCAGATAGTCCACGGGCACGGTGACCAGCAGCACGAAGGTGACGGCCAGGCCCAGTCCCAGTGAGGTCTTCACATTCTTAGACACGGCCAGGAATGAGCACATGCCCAGGAAGAACGCGAATATCATGTTGTCGACAAATATCGACCGGAAGAATAAACTGATTGCGTGTTCCATATCTTACTTCTCCTTATAAAAATATGCACGATGCACCCAGATGACGATGCCCAGCAGGATGAGGGCCATCGCCGGCATAGTCATCATGCCATTGTTGAAGTCCTTAGAGTCTATAATCTGGTAGCCCAGCAGCGAACCGCGGCCAAAGAACTCGCGCACGGCACCCACGATGATCAGGATCATGGCGTAGCCGATGCCGTTGCCCACGCCATCGAGGAACGACGGCCAGGGCTTGTTCTGCATGGCGAAAGCCTCCAGACGACCCATCAGGATACAGTTGGTGATAATCAGACCCACGTAGACGCTCAACTGCACGCTGACGTCGTAGACATAGGCCTTGAGCACCTGACTGACGATGGTCACCAGGGCTGCCACCACCACCAGTTGCACCACGATGCGGATGCGGTTGGGGATGGTGTTGCGGATGAGCGAGATAATCACGTTAGAGAAGGCCGTGATGACCGTGACGGCCAGACCCATCACGATGGCAGGCTTCAACTGGCTGGTCACGGCGAGTGCCGAACAGATGCCCAGCACCTGCACCAGTATCGGGTGGTCGAGGTTCAGCGGATTGGTGAACGCCTCTTTGTTTTGTTTACTGAATAGTGCCATAGTCTTACTCCTCCTTCTTTAAAAAGTCCATGTACTTCTTCTGCAACTGATCCTGCAGCATCTTGCTGACAGCCGTAGAGGTGACGGTGGCACCAGTAACGGCATCGACCGTGGTTTCGTTGTTCACGTTCTTCTCTACCGACAGGGCCAGCGAGTCGCCAATGAAGATCTGCTTACCCTGGAACTTGGCCTGCCACTGGGCGTTATCCTTGATTTCTGCACCCAGGCCGGCAGTCTCGCTCTCATGGTTGAAGTAGGCTCCATAGATGGTGTTGCGGTCGCTCTCCACAGCCAGGAAGCAACTGATGCCGCCCCACATGCCTTGTCCCTTCAGGGGGAGCACGTAGATGGTGTCGCCATTGACGGTGGCGGTATAGATGCCCAGCGAATCGGTCTCAGGAGCCACAACAGCCTGATAGAGTGCTATCACTTGCTCGTCAGAGGCACCCTTCACCGTATCGGCCAGGTTGAGCGAATAGAGAATCTGCTTCTGCCTGTCCAGTTCCACGTTCTTGTCCTGCATGGGCTTCAGCGTCTGCGAGACGAAAGCCAGCAGGAAAGCCACGATGAGCACCAGAATCGTACTATATATAATAATGTACGCGTTGCTGTTAGTATTCAGTTTCATTTTGTACCTCCTCTCTTCAATCGTTTCTTGATATTGCGGTCAACCACGAAGTAGTCGATGGTCGGTGCAAACATATTCATAAACAGGATGGCCAGCATCATGCCTTCGGGGAAACCGGGGTTCATCACACGGATGACGATGGCCATCGCGCCGATGATGAAACCGTAGATCCACTTGCCACACTCTGTACGGCACGAAGTGACAGGGTCGGTAGCCATGAAGACGGCACCGAAACAGAAGCCGCCCACCACCAGGTGCTGCCACCACTCGATGGGCGTCATGTCCAGTTTGTCGAAGAGTAGGGCTGTCAGCGAACCGCCCACGAAGACGCTCAGCATGGTCTTCCACGAAGCGATGCCAGTGCAGAGCAGGATGACGGCGCCGATGGCGATGGCGATGACCGAAGTCTCACCGATAGAGCCGGGAATGAGGCCCGTCACCATGTCGTTGCTGAACTGGAAGGCATCGGGATTGGCCAGCGGCGTAGCACCGGAGAAGCCGTCGGGTAACTGACCGCCAAAACCGAAGATGGGGCTGTCGGCAATCCAGGCACGATCGCCCGTCATCTTCTGCGGCCAGGCGAAGAAGAGGAAGGCGCGGGCCAGCAAGGCGGGGTTGAAGATGTTCATACCTGTTCCACCGAAGATCTCCTTGCCGAGAATCACGGCGAAGGCCACAGCGATGGCCAGCATCCACAGCGGCAGGTTGACAGGCACGATGAGCGGAATCAGAATACCGCTAACCAGATAGCCCTCCTGGATCTCCTCACCCTTCCACTGGGCCCAGGCGAACTCAATGCCAAGACCTACGGCGTAGGACACCACAATCTTGGGCAGCACAGCGAGTGCGCCAAAGATGAACATATCCATGAACGAGGCGTCGATACCAGAAGCCATAGCGTTCTGATAGCCAACATTATACATACCAAAGAGTAAAGCAGGCATCAGGGCGATGACCATCATACTCATGATGCGCTTCGAGTCGATGGCATCGTGAATGTGGACACCCCTCTTGGCCGTCGTGTTCGGCACAAAGAGGAAGGTCTCGAAGCCGTCGAAGATGGAGCGCAGATAGTGCAGTTTGCTTTCCTTGTTCTCGAAGGAAGGCTTTATCTTGTTGAGATAGTTTCTTAATGCTTTCATCGTCTACCCTCCTATGCGTTTTCTTTACGTAAATTGTTCAGTCCCTCGCGAACGATGCGCTGCAGTTCCAGTTTCGAGGAGTCGACAAACTCGGCCAAGGCAAAGTCCTCAGGCGACACCTCGTAGATGCCAAGTTGCTCCATCTTGTCGATGTCGCCGGCAATGATGGCCTTGATCAGGTATTCGCCGTAGATATCCATCGGCAGCACACGGTCGTACTCGCCACTCATGATTATGTGACGCTCACCACCCTTCACACGGGCATCGAGCGCATACTTCTTCTTTCCGAAGAGCCATGAGAAGTAACTGCGGTTGACCGAGAACTGACCCAGACGGGGCATGATCCAGCCCAGCATCTCGTCGTTGTCGTCACCCTCAGGAATGATCGTGATCTCCGAGGTGTGAGCGCCCAGATAGCCGTCCTTTGTGGTAATGGTACCTGTCAGCACGTTACCGTTGATGATGCGCACCGAGTGGTCGGCTTCGTAACTATTGCTGACCAGCGTCGACAGTTCCTCGCCCACCAGCATGTCAACGTAGCAAGGCTTCTTCACCTCGCTACCACACAGGGCGACCGTACGGCGCAAATCCACCTTACCTGTATTGAACAGACGACCAATGAAAAGCACCACCGTGGGGTCGCCGATGGTCCACACCACCTCGCCCTTGTTCACAGGATTCAGGTGATTCACCTGAACGCCCACGTTGCCAGCGGGGCATTTACCATCGAACACGGTCACCTCGGCTACCTGCTCCACGTTGCGTTGCTGCAACGCTGCCTGCAAATCGGGCTGAATGCCCAGCCCCAGATAGGTCTTTGCAATCTTCGACAGAGCCGTAAGCCCTGTCACGAAGTCATCCTCCTGGCCCTTCACCTCATACTCGAAGCGGCCGGCCAGCGGCTTGTCGCGCAGGGCCGAGACAAAGATAGCCTTCGGCTCGACCGAAGGATTGGTTGAGATGGCATAAGGCAACTGATTGATGTAGCCGAACAGGCCCGCCTCAAGCAGTGCGTCGACAACGGCCTTGCCGTCGAGTTTCGACACATCCTTCTTGCCATAATCTACATAGGAAATCTGTGCATCGGCCTCCACTTTCACGCAGAGCACCTTGCGACGCTCACCACGCTCCACTGCGGTCACTTTGCCGCTGACTGGCGAGGCGAAGCGTACTTCGGGATACATCTTGTTGACGAACAAGGCATCCCCGGCCTGGACGGTGTCGCCTTCGCGAACCACCACTTTGGGAACCACTCCCTCGAAATCGTCGGGAACCAGCGCAAACCGCCCGTTCGACTTGAGTTTGAGTTTTGTTTCCTCAGCAATGCCTTGAAGGTGAATGTCTAAGCCTTTACGTAGCCTAATCACATTTGCCATTGATATAAAGAATTGATTAAATTATCGCTTTGCGAGTGCAAAATTAATAAAATTTAGGATAATGGGAAAGAAAAGATGAGGAAAAAACGCGGCATTCCAAAGATTTGTAGTATTTTTGCACGTAAATTCCCAGATGCCGTGCGGCATTTGTAAAGTCGAACTGACAGAAACGTGAAGAAACTTAAGCATATCATCAACTGGACCATATGGAGCCTGCTGGCCTTGTATGTGGCTACGCTGGTGCTCATCCATGTGCCGGCGTTTCAGCATTTCCTGGGCGACAAGGTTGCATCGGCCGTAGCCGACAAACTGGGCACAAGGGCGGATGTAGGACGCATCGACATGGGTTTCTTCAACCGCCTTATCATCGATGATGTAACCATCTACGACCAGTCGGACTCCATCATGCTACAGGCCGCGCGCCTGTCCGTCAAGGTCGATGTGCTGCCTCTACTCGAAGGACGCATAGCCATATCTTCGGCACAACTCTTTGGTGTCCACGCTAACCTATACCAAGCAGACTCTCTGGCGGCTCCCAACTACCAGTTCGTCGTGGACTCACTATCCTCTGCCGACACCACCAGCACCAGTGGAATCGATCTGCGCATCAACTCACTCATCGTCCGCCACTCCAGCATTCACTACAATCGGTTAGACCACTTCTTGACGCCTGGCAAATTTAATAGTAACCATATAAGTGTCAACGATATAAGCGCGCACGTCGCACTAAAGGCTTTAACTAACGACTCGCTCAATCTGAACATCAAACGTCTGGCCTTCCATGAGCAGTCAGGACTCCATGTCGACCGCTTCACGATGCGACTGGCAGCCAACCGACGAGAGGCTCTGCTGGAAGATTTCCGCCTGCAACTGCCCCACTCCACACTATGCATCGACACGCTCTCGGCTATCTACGATGCCGACCATCTGGCAGAGACCATCCGCTACTCGACATCACTTGACGGAACCAGCATCATGCCCTCCGACTTGGTATGTCTGGTGCCTGGATTGAAAGGCTTTGACCACGCGATGGCCATCGACGCTGACATCAGCGGCACAGCCAAGAGCATCGACTTCAAAGAGTTGCAGGTTCGTTCAGATAATAACAAGGTGAACCTGCTGGCTGACTTCTCGGCTGAGCAACAGGACAGCATCCCCGTTTGGCATGCCCGCATTCGGAACCTCGATCTCACCGATGGCATCATTGCCGAACTGAAAGAGGCCTTTGACGCCATTCCCGTCGAAGCAACCCGAATGGGCGATCTGCACTTGACCGGCGAAGCATCCGGGCTCGGCCTGAACGACATCGACAGCCGCAGTTTGCTGCAGACCGATGCTGGCCGACTGTCGCTGGCGTTTGCCCAGACCGATGGACGACAGTTCAAGGGACACCTTGAGACGGACAGCATCCATCTGGGAACAATCATCGACAACGACGAATTGGGCCATCTGACCACCCAGGTGGACATCAGCGGCAATTCCGACCATATCAACGCCAACGGACAGATTGCCCGACTGGACTACAAAGGCTATGCCTACCAGAATATCGATCTTGACGGAACCTATGAAAAGGGGATGATGAGCGGCGTGCTGAAGGTCGACGACCCCAACCTGCAACTCGATGTTGAAGGCCGTCTGAGCCGCCAGAAGCAATCTGCTGTCAGGCTCACGGGATTCATCAATCGCATCGTGCCCAAGGCTCTGGGCTTGAGCAATCAGTGGGGCGACGCCTCGTTTGCTGCCGTCATCGATGCCGACTTTACAGCCAGCAGCCTGAACGATGCTGAAGGCAGCATCGACCTGGACGATTTCACGATGAACCTTAAAGACTCGCTTGGCACCATCTACCACATCGACAACTTCCATGTCAAGTCTGGCTACGATGACGAAGGGCGCCACTTCCTGAAGGCCAATGGCGATATGGGCGAGGTCAGCCTGAGCGGAGCATTTGACTGGGAGACGCTGCCAAGGAGTTTCATCAACTACACAGCCTCGAAACTGCCTACACTGCCGGGACTGCCTAAGACGCTGCACCCCACGGCTAACAACTTCACAGCCAGCCTGAAACTGACCGACACAGAATGGATGCGGCAGATACTTGGCATCCCCCTGTCACTGGAAAGTCCCCTGCTGCTCGACATCGAGATGAACGACAATCAACACCTGCTCGACATCAAGGGACAGATGCCGGCCTTCGCCTATGATGACAGCCACTACCGAGGCGGCAGCATCAGCCTGACCACCGAGGAGAACACCGCTAAAGGCAGAATCATGGTGTCCAAACTGTCTGATGACAATACACCGCTCGACATTCAACTCATCCTGCAGGCCGCCGACAACCAATTGGCAACCTCGCTGCTCTGGGACAACAAAGGCGGTACTGACAAAGACATGAACGGCATCATCAATGCCGTCACCGAGGTCTACACCAACGACAACGGGAAACCTGAGGCCCACCTGCGCATCCAGCCGTCGCAGGTTTCGCTCGACCATACCCACTGGCGCGTAGACCCGTGCGACATTCTCTATACAGACAAGCGACTGGTGGTCGACCACTTCAGCGTGGCTCATGGCGACCAGCACCTTATCATCGACGGCATCGCCTCTTCATCGCCCACCGACTCACTGGTGGTTGACCTCAACCGCATGGAGGTGGCCTACATCCTCGATATGGTCAATTTCCATTCCGTCAGTTTCGCCGGACTGGCCACCGGCAAGGCCTACATCACCCAGCCTTTCGATGACGTCCAGGCCTGGGCCGACCTGACCGTTGAGCAGTTCCTGTTTCAGGAAGGTCGCATGGGCACCCTGCATACGAAGGCTGAATGGAACAAGAATGACAAACAGATCGACATCGCTGCCGTCAGCGACGACGGACCGAATACACGGACCATCATCAATGGCTACGTCTCGCCCGCCCGTAACGACATCAACCTGGACATCCTCGCCCAAGGCACCAATGTTGAATTCTGCAACTCGTTCACCGATTCTTTCCTCAGCAATGTCAGCGGGAAAGCCAACGGACACGTATTGCTGTCTGGCCTCCTTAGCCGTATCTACCTGACCGGAGAACTTCTGGTTGACGGCCAAGCCACCGTCAAGGCCCTCAACACCACCTACACCCTACAAGGCGACACCGTACGCTTTGTGCCCGACGATGTAGAGTTCCGCAACTGCGCCATCATCGACCGCGACGGCCATCGTGGCATACTTAACGGAGCCCTGCACCACCGGAGTTTCTCACGATTCACCTTTGATATCGATGTAGAGGCCGACAACCTTCTGGCTTACGACTTCCCCACCTTCGACGACGGCATCATCTGCGGTATCGTCTATGCCACAGGACGCGCTGATCTGCACGGCCGCCCTGACGAGGTAACAATTAACTGCAATGTCACCCCCAGCCGCAATTCTTTCTTTGCCTATAATGCCGCTAACCCCGACGCTATCAGTCAGCAAGAGTTCATCACGTGGGGCACAGCCCAGCATTCTCCAATCAGTACGCCGATTCAGCAAGACCAATCGGTCAACAGCACTCAGGCATCGTCCACCGACATTCGCATCAACTTCGACATCAACGCCACACCAGAGGCAACGCTCAGGGTTCTGATGGACCAGAACACTGAGGACTATATCACGCTCAATGGCACGGGTAACATCAAGGCAACTTTCTATAACAAAGGACCCTTCCATATGTTCGGCACTTACACCGTCGATCGTGGAACTTACGGCATCACCATTCAGAACATCATCAAGAAGAACTTCACGTTCCAAGATGGCGGCACCATCGTCTTCGGCGGCGACCCCTTCGATGCCAACCTCAATCTGCAGGCTGTCTACACCGTCAATGGCGTGTCGCTCTCCGACCTCAATCTGGGTAATTCGTTCTCCAACAACACCGTGCGAGTCAACTGCCTGATGAACATCGGCGGCACGCCTGGTGCACCGCGCGTGGAGTTCGACCTTGAAATGCCTAACGTGAACAGCGAGGAGCAGCAGATGATTCGTTCCGTCATTGCCAGTGAGCAGGAGATGAACCAGCAGGTGCTCTACCTGCTCGGTATCGGACGCTTCTATACTCAGGGAGCCAACAATGCCCAGTCGCAACAATACGACCAGACTTCGCTGGCCATGCAGTCGTTCCTCTCCGGGGCCGTATCTACACAGATTAACGAAGTTCTTTCACAGGTCATCAAGTCCAACGACTGGAACTTCGGCGCCAATATCTCCACAGGCAATGAGGGCTGGCACAACGCCGAGTACGAGGGCATTGTCAGCGGTCGAATGCTCAACAACCGCCTGCTTATCAACGGCCAGTTTGGCTATCGCGACAATGCCACCCAGGCCAACCCGTCGTTCATCGGCGACTTCGACATCCGCTATCTGCTCAATCCCAGCGGCAACCTTGCCCTGAAGGTCTACAACCAGACCAACGACCGCTACTTCACCCGTTCGTCGCTAAACACCCAAGGAGTGGGCCTGATTATGAAGAAAGACTTCAATGGCGTGGGCGACCTTTTCCGTTTCAGGAAAAAGAAAGGCAAGTAAGGGCATAAAAAAAGGAACCTTCACAGGCTCCTTTTCTTTGTGTAACTTGTCCAAAAAAAAGACAAGTGACTTTCGGAAAGAAGATTGTTTGTCTCGCGACAGTCAATCTTCGTAATTAACCTTAATAATCTAATACCATGAAAAACACACGGCAAAGATACATCTTTTTTTGTTTCCTTCCAACTATTCTGCCCCCACAGCCCAAAGATTTAATATTTTTTAGTATTTTAGGGTCATATATTTAAGAAATAATCAGTAACTTTGCACTCCCATTATGCAACAAGGCAGACCTCATATAGCCATCATCGACCCTAACACGCTGTCAGTGTTGGGCTTAAAGCAATTGCTTCAAAACGTGATGCCCATCATGACCATCGAGACTTTTGGTTCGATGAGCGAACTGATGGCCAATCATCCTGAGCAGTTCGTCCACTTCTTTGTCGCGATGAACATCGTTCTGGAAAACCGGGCCTTCTTCACCGAGAACCGTCGGAAAACCATCGTGCTCACATTGTCGCTCGATGGGGGCAGCCAGTTGTCCGACTTCCACAGCATCTGCATCAACCAGCCGGAACAAGACCTGATCCGCTTGCTCCTCATGCTGCAACAGCATGCCCATGGCGATGGCAGAAACATGCCCGAGATGCCTCGCATTCTGCAACAGAAGATTCTGACCGACCGGGAGATCGAGGTGATGGCACTCATCGTGCAGGGCTACATCAACAAGGAGATTGCCGATCGACTGAACATCGGCTTGTCCACCGTGGTGACGCACCGGAAGAACATCATGGACAAACTGGGGATGAAGAGCGTCAGTGCCCTCACCATCTACGCCGTGATGCACGGCTACGTAGACATCAACAAGATTTAGAGTTTCACGCTGCTGATGTCAATCAGTCCATTAACGATGGCATAGATTGTCAGACCTGCCGGCGAGTGGATCTGCAACTTACGTGCGATGTTGCGGCGGTGCGTGATAACGGTGTTGATCGAGATGCACAGATGGTCGGCTATCTCTTTGTTAGACATGCCTTGCACCAGGGCTATGATCACATCCTTCTCGCGGTCGCTCAGCGCATCGGGATTCATCCCCTCCCCGTTCTTGAATACCATACCCGTGATGTTGCGCGTCACGTCGTTCTGCCGGGCCAGTTGCTCCAGCCGGCGGATGGCGGGCACGAAGATATGGTCTTCCACCATGGCATGCTGGCGTAGCCACTCCTCGTTGTCATAGATGTCGTGCAGCGTGGCCGTCAGTTTGTTGTTGTGCAGGCCGTCGCCCGGCAGATACTTGATGATGAGCAGTTTCAGTTCGCGCAGTTTCTTGTCGGCAGCACCATGATGCCGCGAAAAGGTCTCAATGTTGTAGTCGGCCATCGGACGTCCCTCGAGCAGCGACTTCACATAGGGGAAGAGCGTCTTCTGCTCGTACTGCATGTGGCGTCTTATCTCGTGGGCATACTCATCGTAGAAGCGCAGGATCAACTGCCCCAGCGAGTCATCAGGATTGAGGCTCTCCTCCAGTTCGCGACGGATGAAGGGTAACTGGAAGTCCAAGTAGTAGGAGTGGCTGGCCTCCAGATAGTGCATCAGCGAGGGCACCGACAGTTGCTCGTCGTTATCGGCATCGCCATAGCCGTTGATGGTAAAGTTGACCACCGCCAGGAACGTGTAGGTGTCCACACCGTTGTCCTTGCAGGTCTCCTCCACCGTTTTATCTCCAAATCCGAGGCTGATGCCAAAGGCACCAAGCATCTGCAGCAGGTCGTAGTTATCGCGGATGAGCGATATCATCTTGTCGTCGGCCTCATACATCTTCTGATTCTTCATACCTTATTAATATATAGTTCCATTCTGCGTGCAAAATTAGGCATTTTTGGTGAACTGTGCAATAGTTCCGGTGTAAAATCATCACTTTTGGGTATTGCGCAACAGCGAAAAAGGCCGTACCTTTGCAGCCGAAATTGAAAAAGACTTAAGTAAGCAATGAACAACAAACTTCTTTGGATAACTGCCTGCGCACTTGCATTCTCTGTCTCAACACAAGCACAAGAGAGCGCAGGCGACAGCGTGATGACCCACGTCAAGGGCAACAGGCTGAGCGTGGGCGGCTATGGCGAGATATGCATGTCACGCAACTTCTTCAGCGACCACGTGAGCCGCTACTCACAGCCCGAGGCCCACAAGGACGACCCCAGCCACGGGCGTTTCGACATTCCCCATGCCGTCATCTATCTGGGCTACGACTTCGGCCGCGGCTGGACCTTCGGTACAGAGATCGAGTTTGAGCATGGCGGCAACGGTCTGGCCTACGAGAAGGAAGACGAGGAAGGCGGCGAATGGGAACAGGAGACCGAAAAGGGCGGCGAGGTGGAACTGGAGCAGTTCTGGATTCAGAAGACTTTTTCGCGCCAAGCCAACCTGCGCATCGGTCACATCGTGGTGCCCGTTGGTCTGAATAACGCCTACCACGAGCCGCTCAACTTCTTCACAGTCTATCGTCCCGAGGGCGAAAACACCATCATGCCCAGCACGTGGCACCAGACGGGTGTGTCGTTCTTCGGCCGCGCTGGCAAGTTCCGCTACGAGGCCCAGTTCCTGTCGGGTCTCAATGCCGACCACTTCACCAACACCAACTGGATCAAGAAGGGCAACAAGAGTCCGCTGGAGTTCGATGTGGCCAACAAGTACGCCGTCAGCGCACGCGTTGACAACTACAGCGTGCCTGGCCTGCGCATCGGTCTGAGTGGCTACTACGGCCACAGCATCGGCAACAGTTATCCCAACAACGCCAACGGCGTGGATGCCGAGTACAAGGGTCAGGTGGTCATCGGAGCCTTCGATTTCACCTACAATGCCCACAACTGGGTAGTGCGCGGCCAGGCCGACTACGGCTATCTGGGCGATGCCGACCAGTTGAAGTATGTCTACAACCGTCTGAACTCCAAGTCGCCCTACAAGCATTCGGCCTTCGTCTCCAAGAACGCCTATGCCGTGGGCATTGAGGCCGGCTACGATGTCTTCTCGCAGATTGACTGTTTGCGCCAGCAGGAGCAGCAACTCTTCCTCTTCGGCCGCTACGAGCAGTACAACCCCTACGCCAGCGAGACCAAGGGCACGGCCTACGACTACACCGAGGTGAAGCGTCTGGCCGTGGGCGTGAACTATCGGCCCATACCCGAGATTGTCGTCAAGGCCGAGTACTCCAACCGCTTCCTGAAGAGCATCTACAACAACGAGCCCGCGATCAACATCGGCGTGGCCTACGAGGGATTCTTTATGTAATACTTAAAATAAAAAGATTTGGTTTATGAAAAAGTTTTTCTATCTGCCCTTCGCTCTGCTGATGGGCGCACTCACTCTCACCGCCTGCAGCGACGATGATGACAACAAAGACGACAGCATCTACAGCAACCGCTCCTATGGCCAGAAGGCCATCGACGACTGTGCTTCCGTCGTCAACGAGTTGACCACTGCCAACAACATGATTCCCGCCAGCGGCCTCACCGATGCCCAGGAGCAATACCTGCGCCAGACCCTGACCTCGCTGGTCGACAATGTCATCGTGCCCACCTACACCAAACTGGCCGACGACACCGAAGACCTGGAGAAGACGCTCAACGGACTGACTGTCAGCACCATCACCCAGAGTCAGATTGACAAGGCCTGCCAGGACTTCAAGCAGGCACGCGAGAACTGGGAGCGCTCCGAGGCCTTCCTCATGGGAGCCGCCAGCGACTTCGACATCGACCCCACCATCGACTCGTGGCCCCTCAACCGTACCCTGCTGCTCAACTACTTCAACAACGGCATGAACGACGAGATGCTCGACGATGCCACCATCCTGGGCTTCCATGCCCTCGAGTTCATCCTCTTCCGCGACGGCAAGCCCCGCAAGGTGGCCGAGTTCCAGGGTAACGACACCTACAAGAACTTCGAGAAAATCAGCGGTGCCAAGGAACTGGCCTATGCCCAGACCATCTGCACCCTTCTGAAGCAGCGCACCTACCAACTGCAGGTAGCCTGGGAAGGCGAGACCAGCAAGAATGCCAGCCGCGTCAGCGTAGTGAAGGCTGCCGGTCTGGACTACACCACCGAGAACGGCCTGAGTTATCGCGACAACCTCATTAAGGCCGGTCAGGACAGCAAGAGCACCTTCCCCAGCCTGAAGGACGCCATCGCCCAGGTGCTGAGCGACGATGAGGGTTCCTGCGTGGCCATTGCCAACGAGGTGGGCACGGCCAAGATTGCCAACCCCTTCTCTGCTGGCGACATCTCCTACGTGGAGTCGCCCTACAGTTACAACTCCATCACCGACTTCCAGGACAACATCCGCAGCATCCGCAACGTGTGGCTCGGCTCTACCGACGGCAAGGCTGCCAAGTACAGTTTCCACGGTTTCTTTGAGGCCGTCAGCAATGGTGCCAGCGTCAACACCAACGTGGAGAACGCCTACCAGCAGGCCATCAGTTCCATCGGCAATATGCCCTCGCCATTCGTCAAGTACTGCAGCACCGTCTGGAACATTGCCTTCGAGGATGACGAAGACTGGGAGGTCGACGAGTAAGCAAACAACGCAAAACAAAATGTAATATGATCAACAGACTTTCACGACTCTCTATCGTGAGCATGCTGGCAGTTCCCGTACTGTCGGCATGTTCCGATTCTAACGACAACAAGCAAGATCTGGGCTCGCTGACACAGAACGTGAGCGAGTTCGGCAAGGCTAACGATGTGTTCACAGCCGAAGAGTGGTACCCCGGCGGCGAACTGGGCACCACCGAGAACGCCAGTTACTCGGCTCCCGCCCCGGCTGTGGAGAACATAGAAGGCATGGAGGAAGACTTCAACACCGGCGAGGACTTCTTCGAGCATCTCTACACCTTCGACCAGGCCCCCCGCAAGGGTCTCGGCCCGGCGTGGGTGCGCAACGGCTGTATAGCCTGCCATCCCTCCTACGGCCACGGCAAGCGCCAGACCGAGTACCGCGCCAACCAGATAGGCAACGGCTATCTGCTCGTCATCTACGACAAGACCACCAATGCCTATATCTCCGAGGTGACGGGCATGCCGCAGACGCAGGCCATGTCGCCCTTCAAGGCCCCCATCGACGAGACACAGATCAAGATCGACTGGCAGGAGGTGACTGAGATGCCCAGCGGACTGCCCATGACCTTCGCCGACGGCGAGCAGTATGCCCTCATCTATCCTGAGGTGACCATCCCTCAGGAGGCCTTCAACACCAACCCCAAGCCCACCAACTACGACGTGCGTCTGGAGTCTACCATCGGCGTCTACGGCACGGGCCTGCTCGATGCCATCACCGACGAGGACATGGAGGCCCAGTGGCGCAGCGAGGCCCCCTACGTCAGCCTGAACCCCGCTATGTGGGATAAGGAGAAGGATGCCTTCGCCGCCTCGGCCTACTACTCCGCCCCCTACAACGACCTGGGCACCTTCCGCGGCACTCACGGTCCCGTGAAGCGCTTCACCTACGCCATGACCCGCGGTTCGCTGCAGGACGGTGCCGGTGCCAATGCCATCTGGAACATCACCAACGTGACCCGCTCCGACCGCCACTTCCTCTACTCCACCCCCGCCTGGGCCAAGGCACAGAGCGAGGATGCCGAGGTCATCCGCTACATTCAGGAGCACGGTGCTGACGAGCAGAGCATCCTGCACCCCTACTATGCTGACGGCACCAAAGAGGGCATCAGCCAGCGCATCAACGAAATCCTGAGTGTGTCGAGCATCGCCAAGAAGGAGATCTTCGAGAAGTACCTGCTCAACGGCCACCCCTACAACGGCGAGGAGGAGATGACCGACAAGCAGTACTACCAGTTCATGGTGTGGCACCGCGGCCTGGCCGTGCCTGCCGCCCGCAACCTGGACAATGAGGACGTGAAACTCGGCAAGAAACTCTTCACCGAGATGGGTTGCGCCCGCTGCCACCGTCCGTCGTGGAAGACCGGCAACGACAACATGTGGGTCGATGCCTCTTCAAAGGCCTACATCGCCCAGAAACTGGGCTTGAGCGAGGCCCAGGCTGCCACCTACGATTACACCCGTCACCTGCCCAAGTACCCCAACCAGACCATCTGGCCCTATACCGACATGGTGCAGCACCGCTTGTTCATGAAGAACGACATCCGCACCGGCTGGTGTCGCACCACCCCGCTCTGGGGTCGCGGCCTGTCAAAGCGCCTCACAGGTGCCGACGACCGTCTGCACGACTGCCGCGCCCGCACCGTGGTAGAGGCCATCATGTGGCACGGCTACTCGAAGGAGTCGGATGCCTACGCAGCCACCGAGAAGTTCTACCACCTCTCCAAGGCCGAGCGCGACGCCGTGGTCAAGTTCATCGAGTCCATCTAAGCCCATGCTGAAGAAAGCACTCATCTTTTTATATATAGTGGTGGTGGTCGTGATGTCCGCCGCCACTTTTGTCGAGAAGTCCAGCGGCCAGCGCCTCTACGACCAATGGTGGTTCACGGTGCTGTGGGCGCTGCTGGCAGCCGTGTCGGTGGCGTGGTTCCTCAAGCGGCGCGTCCGCCGGCTGTCGGTGGTCATGCTCCACCTGTCGTTTGTGGTCATCCTGCTGGGTGCCCTGCTCACCCACCTGTTCTCCAGTCAGGGAGCCGTCTACCTGCGCCAGGGCGAGCAGACCAGCCAGTACATGACCCCCGACGAGACCCTGCACGACCTGCCCTTCAGCCTGCGGCTCGACACCTTCCGCATCATCTGCCACGAGGGCACGACGGCCGCTGCCGACTACGAGTCGCACCTGACGCTGACCGATGCCGACGGCGGTAGCCGGCAGGAGGTGGTGTCGATGAACAACATCTGCTCGCACAGCGGCATCCGCCTCTATCAGAGCAGTTACAACGAGGACGGCCAGGGCAGCATACTGGCCCTGAACAGCGACCCCTGGGGCATTCCCGTCACCTACGTGGGCTACGCCCTGCTCTTCGTCTCGCTGGTGTGGATCCTCATCGACCCGCGCGGAGCCTATCGGCAGGTGCTGCGCTCCCCGCTGCTCAGGAAGGGTGCCCTATCGCTGGCCCTCTGTTTCGTTTGTGGCCATAGTATGGCCACAGACAGGACGGCGGAGGCCACAGACAGGACGGCGCTGCCAGCCGAGACGGCAGAGCGCTTCGGGCGGCTCAACGTGGTCTACAACGACCGCGTGTGCCCCATGCAGACCTACGCCCTCGACTTCACCAAGAAACTCTACGGCAAACGCTCCTACGAGGGCTACACCGCCGAACAGGTGCTCACGGGCTACCTGTTCTTTACCGACGAGTGGCTCGACGAGTCGCTCTTCATGCCTCAGGGCACCGATGTCAAGGCGCAGCGCAAGGCCGAGGCCCGCCAGATTGTGGTCAGCCAACTGCTGCAGGGCATCACCTTGAAGGTGTTTCCCCATACTGCCGACGACAGGACCACCTGGTATGCGCCCACCGACGAGGTGGACACGCTCAGCGTGCCGGCCGACGACCGTCTCTACATGGGCACTTTCTTCATGCTGCTCTACGAGGAGATTGAGGCCGGCCACTACGACACCGTAGACCGCTACCTGGACAAGATGCTGGCCTACCAGCAGCAGAACGGCGGCACCTCCATCCCCAGCGACACGCGCCTGCAGGCCGAGCGCCTCTACAACAGCGTGCCCTTCGCCACCATCCTCTTCATGGTCTGCCTCACCATGGGCTTCCTCACCCTAGGGCTCTTCATCTGGCAACTGTCCACCGGCCGACGGGCCAAGGGCTGGCTCTACGGCGTATCACTCGTCGTACTGGGCCTCGCGTTTGCCGCCCTGACGCTCTGTCTGGTGCTGCGCTGGGTGGTCAGCGGCAATGTGCCTATGGCCAACGGCTACGAGACCATGCTCCTGCTGGCCTGGCTCATCCTGCTCCTCACGCTGGTGCTCTACCACCGCTTCCGCATTCTGCTCACCTTCGGTTTCCTGCTCTCGGGCTTCTTCCTGCTGGTGAGCCACATCTCGCAGATGGACCCGCAGATAGGCCATCTGATGCCCGTGCTCAACTCGCCCCTGCTGACCCTCCACGTGAGCATCATCATGATGTCGTTCGCCCTGCTCAGCCTCACGTTCATCTGCGGTCTTACCGCACTGAGCATCAGGCTCTTTAAGCGATATTCGTTAGAAAACATTGAGGCACTGGCCATGCTCAGCCGCGTGTTCCTCTACCCCGCCCTGACCACCCTCGGGCTGGGCATCTTCATCGGGGCCCTGTGGGCCAACATCTCGTGGGGCAACTACTGGAGTTGGGACCCCAAGGAGACTTGGGCACTCATCACCTTCATGGTCTATGCCGTGGTGGTACACGTGCAGTCGTTCCCCCTCTTCCGCCGCCCCGTGGCCTACCATGTCTTCGTCACCCTGGCCTTTCTCACCCTGCTGATGACCTACTTCGGCGTGAACTATTTCCTGGGCGGCATGCATTCTTATGCCTGAATTATTTGCTCAATTCAGCAAAATGTCTTATCTTTGCAGCCAGATTTGGAAAAAGACTGCAAGACAATGAACGAGACATTACTACCTATCGGCACCATCCTGCGTGGTGTCTACGTGATAGAGAAACAGTTGGCATCGGGCGGCTTCGGCAACACCTACAAGGCCCGCAACGTGCAATTCGACGAGCACTACGCCATCAAGGAGTTCTTCATGAGCGGCATCAACGACCGCGACGGGGCCACTGGCCTGGTCAGCGTGAGCAACGCCCAGAACCGCGACCAGTACGACGAGCAACTGCAGAAGTTCAAGAAGGAGGCCCAGCGCCTGCGCCGCCTGAACAACGACCACATCGTCCGCGTGCACGACCTGTTCGAGGAGAACGGCACGGCCTACTATGCCATGGACTTCATCGACGGCGAATCGCTCTCCGCGCGGCTGAAGCGGCAGGGCCCGCTCAGCGAGCAGCAGGTGCTCAGCGTGCTGCCCCAGGTGCTCGACGCGCTGAAGACGGTGCACGAGGCCAACCTGTGGCACCTCGACCTGAAGCCGGCCAACATCATGATGACCCGCCAGGAGAAGGCCCTGCTCATCGACTTCGGTGCCAGCAAGCAGATCAGTGCCGACGGCGGCGGTGCCACCTCGTCCACCTCGCTCTGCTATACCCCAGGCTTCGCACCACCCGAACAGGTGGAGCAGAACATGGACAAGTTCGGCCCCTGGACCGACCTCTACGCCCTGGGAGCCACGCTCTTCAACCTGCTGACCAACCAGAAGCCGCCCGCATCGAGCGACATCAACGAGAGCACCGACGAAGCCTTCCTGCCCCTGCAGCGGTGCTGCTCGCGGCAGATGCTCACCTACGTGCGCTGGCTGATGCAGCCCAAGCGCAATCAGCGTCCGCAGAGCGTCGGCGAGGCCATGGCACGCATGCAAGTGCTCTTCAAGATGAAGCCAGAACCCAAGCCTGAGCCTGAACCGCAGCCGAAACCAGAGCCCAAGCCAGAACCCAAGCCGGTATCCGCAGAGACCAAACTGGCCCAGCCGCAACCGGCTCCGCAGCCCAAACCGCAGCCCAAGCCCCAACCGGCCCTCCAACCCAAACCCAAGCCCCAGCCAAGGCCCCTGAAGCCCCTGCCTCCAAAGAAGAAGAAGACGAGCATCGTGCCCTTCCTCGCCATAGGCGGCGTGCTGGTGCTGCTGTTGCTCATCGGCGGCGGCGCGGCATGGATGTGGCTCAGCAGGGAGGAAACCACCGCCTACAACGACCACGAACTGCCCACCGAGCGGGACACGCTGGCCTACGCCATCGGCATGAGCCAGACGGAGGGACTGACCGTCTACCTGAGCGAGTCGATGGATGTGGACACGATGCAGATAGATGCCTTCTGCGAAGGACTGCTCTACGCCAACGACATGGCCGACATGAAGGACTATCAGAACGAGGCCCAAAAGACGGCCTACAACGTCGGCATACAGATAGGACAGCAGGTGAAGTCGCAGATGGTGCCCGCTCTCAACGAGAGGGTCTTCGGCGTTGACTCCACGGAGACGCTGCCCTTCGACAAACTGATAGCCGGCCTGGTGCAAGCCATCCGTCCCGGCACGGGCCTGATGAGCATGGAGCAGGCCAAGGTGACCGCCGAGCGGCTGATGAACACCTATGATGAGCGCCGCATGGAGACGCAATATGCCGACAACAAGCGGCAGGGCGAGGAATTTCTCAGCAAGAAGCGGCGCGAGCAGGGCGTCTACGAACTGCCCCGCAGCGGCGGCGTGCTCTACAAGGTCATCAAAAACGGCTCTGGCATTACGCCCTCGGCCGAGAGCACCGTCCGCGTGCGCTACGAGGGAACGCTCATAGACGGCACCGTCTTCGACAGCAACTGGAGCAAGCGCAAGGGTACCACCTTCGGCGTCAACCAACGCATAGCCGGCTGGCAGTCGGCCCTGCAGCGTATGCCGCAAGGCTCCATCTGGGAGGTCTACATCCCTCAGGATCAGGCCTATGGAGCCAGGGAGCAAGGCAGCATCAAGCCCTTCTCGGCACTCGTCTTCAAGATTGAACTCCTGGAGGTGAAGTAGTCCCCCCCATCAACCAAAATGCGGCGAAGCGGCGCTTGCGGCGTAGCATTCTATAGATTTATTAAAAATATAATATTAGGTTATCAGCCTATATTTATAAAAAATAATATGTCTATAGAATGCTACGCCGCAAGCGCCGCTTCGCCGCAAATTGTCCTTCGAAGGGGTTTGGACGGTCCAAACCTGGAGTTTGCTTCGTCCAAAGTCAGGGTTTGCTTCGTCCAAACTTAGGGTTTGGTTCGTCCAAACCCCTCTTTTTCTGCCTTTTTGTTTGGCGGTTTCAGAAATAATGCCTAACTTTGCAGTCAGTTAATGAAAACTAACAAACTATAAAGACATATTCAACGAACAATGAAACAGACAATCCTTGTGACTGGTGGCACCGGATTCATCGGCAGCCACACCACCGTAGAACTGCAGGAGGCAGGCTATGAAGTAGTGATTATCGACAATCTGTCGAACTCCAACGCTGCCGTGGTAGACGGTATCGAGAAGATCACAGGCGTGCGCCCCGCATTCGAGAAGGTGG
This sequence comes from Prevotella sp., assembly GCA_017483805.1. Lineage (GTDB taxonomy): Bacteria > Bacteroidota > Bacteroidia > Bacteroidales > Bacteroidaceae > Prevotella. Next base: position 49,000 of record JAFUUL010000087.1, on the reverse strand, counting down.
ACTGCTGCGACCTGGAGGCCCTGGAGGGCGTATTCCGGAAGTACCCCAAGATAGAGGGCATCATCCACTTCGCTGCCTCGAAGGCCGTAGGCGAGAGCGTGGAGAAGCCCCTGCTCTACTATCGCAACAACCTGACCTCGCTGATCAACCTGCTGGAACTCATGCCCAAATATGGGGTGAAGGGCATCATCTTCTCCAGTTCATGCACCGTCTACGGACAGCCCACCGAGGAGAACCTGCCCGTCACCGAGAACGCCCCCATACAGAAGGCCCTCTCGCCCTACGGCAACACCAAGCAGATCAACGAGGAGATCATCCAGGACTACATCCACAGCGGCGCCCCCATCAAGAGCATCATCCTGCGCTACTTCAACCCCATCGGCGCCCACCCCACCGCACTCATCGGCGAACTGCCCAACGGCGTGCCCATGAACCTGATTCCCTTCGTCACGCAGACGGCCATCGGCATCCGCAAGCAACTGAAGATCTTCGGTCACGACTACAACACGCCCGACCACACCTGCATACGCGACTACATCTACGTGGTCGACCTGGCCAAGGCCCACGTGAAGGCTATGGAGCGCGTGCTCGACCAGCCTGAGACCGACGCCGTAGAGGTCTTCAACATCGGCACCGGCCGCGGCCTGTCAACGCTGGAAGTGGTGGAAGGCTTCGAGAAGGCCACCGGCGTGAAGGTGAACTGGGAGTATGCCCCCCGTCGCGAAGGCGACATCGAGAAGGTTTGGGGCAATGTGGACAAAGCCAACAAGGTTTTGGGCTGGAAGGCCGACACCCCCACCGACGAGGTGCTGAAGAGCGCCTGGCGCTGGCAGGAGAAACTGCGCGAGGACGGCATCCAGTGATAAAGCGTCAAAAACCGTTAGTATAACAGTCAATAAAAAGACTGAATTTGTGTTTGTGTTGAGATGGCTTCCGATGCGAATCGGGAGCCATTTTCTGTTCATGTGCGGAAAAAAGCAAAGAAAAACACGATTTTCTTTCTTTTTCTCTCACTTATTTCGTAACTTTGCAGCCGCAATGGCATTGAGTGTAAACTAAACCAACAAATATAACAAGCAAACAATGAAAAGAGACAACACGGTGTTTGAACTGATTGAGCGCGAGCACCAGCGCCAGTTGAAGGGTATTGAACTCATCGCTTCGGAGAACTTCGTGAGCGACCAGGTGATGGAGGCCATGGGCTCCTACCTGACCAACAAGTATGCCGAGGGCTATCCCGGCAAGCGCTACTACGGCGGTTGCCAGGTGGTGGACGAGGTGGAGAAATTGGCCATCGAGCGCGTGTGCAAACTGTTCGATGCCGAGTATGCCAACGTGCAGCCCCACTCTGGCGCACAGGCCAACGCAGCCGTGCTGCTGGCCGTACTGCAGCCGGGCGACACCTTCATGGGCCTGAACCTGGCTCACGGCGGTCACCTCAGCCACGGTTCGCTGGTCAACACCTCCGGCATCCTCTACAAGCCCGTGGGCTACAACCTGAACCAGGAGACTGGCCGCGTGGACTACGACGAGATGGAGCGCCTGGCCCTGGAGCACAAGCCCAAACTGATCATCGGCGGTGGCTCAGCCTACAGCCGTGAGTGGGACTACAAGCGTATGCGCGAGATAGCCGACAAGGTGGGTGCCCTGCTGATGATCGACATGGCCCACCCCGCAGGCCTGATTGCCGCCGGTCTGCTGGACAACCCCGTCAAATGGGCTCACATCGTGACCTCTACCACCCATAAGACCCTGCGCGGCCCGCGCGGCGGTATCATCCTGATGGGCAAGGACTTCCAGAACCCCTGGGGCCTGAAGACCCCGAAGGGCGAGGTGAAGATGATGTCGGCCCTGCTCAACAGTGCCGTCTTCCCCGGACAGCAGGGCGGCCCGCTGGAGCACGTCATCGCTGCCAAGGCCGTGGCCTTCGGTGAGGCCCTGCAGCCCGAGTTCAAGGAGTGGGCCAAGCAGGTGCAGAAGAACGCCAAGGTGCTGGCCGACGAACTGGTGAAGCGCGGCTTCACGATCGTCTCGGGCGGTACCGACAACCACTCGATGCTGGTAGACCTGCGCTCGAAGTATCCCGAACTGACCGGTAAGGTGGCCGAGAACGCCCTGGTGGCTGCCGACATCACCTGCAATAAGAACATGGTGCCCTTCGACACGCGCTCGGCCTTCCAGACCAGCGGCATCCGTCTGGGCACGCCTGCCATCACCACCCGCGGTGCCAAGGAAGACCTGATGGTGCAGATAGCCGCCTGGATCGAGGAAGTGCTCAACGACCCCGAAAACGAGCAGGTCATCGCCAGCGTGCGCGCCCGCGTGAACGAGAAGATGAAGGAGTATCCCCTCTTCGCCTACTAATCGAAGAGGAACCCGTAAGCCATAAAGAGAGGGCATCCCGCCACATGCAGGGATGCCCTCTCTTCGTTTGTCTGACGCTACTGCTACTTGATGCTGACCTGCAGCGGCTGACGGATGTTGCGCATGGTCCAGTCGATGCGCTGCTGCCATTCGGCCTGGGTGCGCACGTCGAACTTCGACCAGGCAGAACCGAAATAGTAGGTGAAGGGCTCGCCAGCATAGTTGTCGCGTATGCCCACGGCATGGCGCACGCCCGACTGCTCGACGACCTTGGTCTCCACCAGGCCTTCAGGAAAAAGCAGGCCGAGGAACAACTGGCAGTTGTTGACCGGCACATTGTCCGTAGGGTCAACGTAGTGCAGGTGGTCCTTCGCCAAGACGAGATCGGAGGCACGGTCGGTGTGGAGCACGATGCCGGCTGCCAGTTCCTGCGGCATGGTCATGCCGTCATACCAGACGGTCATGCGGCAGAAGTTTGAGCCCTTGTCGAGCGAGATGATGCGATGCTCGGTGACGCTGTCGCCCTCGATGGCCACGGGCTGATAGTTGAGTTGCACCGTCATGCGCAGCGGGCCGAGGTCGAGCATCTGGTAGTCGCGGAAACAGTAGGGATAGACCAGCCGGTCGCTGACCATCAGGGCCGGCGTGCCACAGCCGAGCGTGGGCCCCACCTGATAGACATCGGAGCCGCGGCCGTGGTCGTGGTGATAGGAGTTGAGCCGGTAGAGCGAGTCGCCACGCTGGCGGTTCTGCTTGCGCAGGCGCTCCACCTGAGGCATCATGACCACATCCTCCACCCAATAGCGCTCGTCGAGCACAGGCTCGGGCGTGTTCTTCGTCCACACATCGAGGCCGTAACTCTTCTCGCCCGTCTTCTGCAAGGCAGGACCGTAAACGCGATAGGCACCGCGGTCGTTCTCCCACGCGAAGTCGTCCTTGCGCTCAGGGAAGATGCGACCGTAGCAGACGGCGGGATAGTTCTTGGGCGTGCCGCGACGGATGGTGAAGGTCTGAGTACCCTGAGGACGCACACCGGCCTGGATGAGCACTTGGCCGTCGTGGGTCAACTGATAGGGCACCTCGAGACCGGCCACGTCGCAGACGATGAACTGACGGCCGCCGGGGATGCCGAGACGACTGAAGACGGTGTCGGCGGGCAGGGAAATCACCTGCTCGCGGTATTCGTCGGAGCCATTTGCTACGTATGCGGTCATAGTATGACCGCTTACGCAACGGCTTTCGAAGCGCAGGTGCTCGCAGGCAGCCAGGAGGAAGGCACCCACGCCGAAGTTGGCCTGCGAATGGGCATCGACAGTCTTGGTGGGATCGGGCTTCTCGCCGATGGGCTGCACGAAGCCCACACTGCCGTCGGGCTGCAGGGCGGTGGTGGTGAGGTACTGCCAGGCTCGCTCTATGACGGGCTCGTAGGTAGCACGGTCGAGCAAGCCGTTGTTGACGCCCCAGAGCATACCGTAGGTGAAGAAGGCGGTGCCAGAGGTCTCAGGGCCAGGAGCATCGTCCTCGCAGAGCATCGAACGGCTCCAGTAGCCGCCTGGCCGCTGCACGCGGGCCACACCCTCGGCCAACTGGCGGAAGCGCAGCAGGAAGAAGTCGCGATGGGCATAGTCGTGAGGCATGTCGCTGAGCACCTTGGCCAGTCCTGCCAGCACCCATCCGTCGCCCCGCGCCCAGAAACTCTTGCCACCGCCGCAGGCCGTCTTCGCCTTGGGATAGATGTACTTGGCGTCGCGGTAGTAGAGTTGCTCCACGCTGTCGTACATCAGCGCGTCGGCCCAGCGGAAGTTGTCGTAGAGTTTGTCGAGATATTTCACGTCGCCCGTGGTCTTGTAGAGTTTGGTCATCACGGGCATGACCATATAGAGCGCATCGGCCCACCACCAGAAGTCGGTCTCGGGGCGGCGCACCTCATGGTCCATCACCTCCAGGGCGCGGGCTATCTTGTAGTCGCCACGCTCTATTTCGTAGAGGTCGAGATAGGTCTGGAAGCAGATCTGCCAGTCGCCGAAGAGCACATAGTCCTGCCCTTCGCCGTAGGTCTTGTACTTCCACTTCGCAGGATCTTTCTCCAGTGCGCCCTGCCACAGATTGTGGCGGGCCCAGGCATCGCTGTAGGCCAGCCAGCGGGCATGGCCCAGCAGGCGATAGGCCTCCATGTTGCCCGTATGGTAGGCAGCCTCGTCCCAGAACGAGCGCACCTGAGCGGGATGGTGCTGCTGCCAGTAGTCGTTCACGCGGGTAATCATCTCGATGGTCGTGAGCGGCTTCTGCCGGACGGCCTTTTTACGCTTGGCACCAGCGGCCACACAGACCAGGAGGGCCAGAAGAAGGAGGGTGAGTCTTCGCATATCGCTATTGTTTCAGGTTTTCATTGAAGAAGTTGATGCACTGGCGGAACAGATGGTTGCGGGTGTTGCCGCCGCGGATGCTGTGGTTCTTGCCGGGATAGACCAGTTGGCGGAAGTCCTTGTCGGCATCGACGAGGGCCTTGACGTACTCGGCGGTATTCTCGAAGTGCACGTTGTCGTCAGCCAGTCCGTGTACCAGCAGCAGCGAGCCGCTCAGTTTAGAGGCGCGGGCAATGGGGCACACGTCATCGTAGCCGCTGGCGTTCTCCTTGGGCGTGCGCATGAAGCGCTCGGTATAGACGGTGTCGTAGTAGCGCCAGCAGGTGGGCGGGGCGATGGCGATGCCACAGCGGAAGACGGGCCGTCCCTCCGACATGGACATGAGCGTATTCCAGCCGCCGTAACTCCAGCCCCAGATGGCAATGCGGTCTTTGTCTACATAGGACTGCTGGCCCAGCCAGATGGCAGCCTCCACCTGATCGCGAGCCTCCAGTTCGCCCAGTCGCAGATAGGTGCACTTCTCAAACTCGGCCCCGCGGCCACCCGTGCCACGACCGTCGACACATACCACCACGTAGCCCTGCTGAGCCAGATACTGCTCGAGGATGGCTCCTTGGCCGTTCATACCGATGTTCCAATTGTCCCTCACCTGCTGCGAACCGGGGCCGCCATACTGATACATAATGACGGGATAATGCTTCTGGGGATTGAAGTCCTTCGGACGGAGCATCCAGCCGTTGAGCGTCACGCCCTCGGCGGTAGCAAACGAAAAGAGTTGCTTGGTGCCCATATCGTAAGAGGCATATTTCGAGGCAAGATCATGGTTGTCGATGAGCGTGACCAGCGTCTTGCCGCTGTTGCTGCAGAGGGTGTAGCGGGGCACGCTGTTCAGGCTGCTGTGGGTGCAGACGAAGTAGCGGAAGTTGGTGCTGAAAATGGCCGAACTGGTGCCTGCCTGCGGGGTGAGGCAGTCGGTGCGACCATTGGCATGGGCCACATAGACACGAACGTCAGCCGGGCCGTTGGCATGGGAGGCATAGTAGACATCGCCCGTCGTCTCGTCGAGCCCGTAGACTTCAGTCACGTCGAAGTTGCCCTGCGTCACCTGCCGTCTCAACTGTCCGTTCAGACTGTAGAGATAGATGTGGTTGTAGCCGTCGCGCTGGCTGGTCAGCAAGATGCTGCGGTCAGTGATGAAGGCGTTGGAAAAGACATCCTCGTTGATGTACTTATCCACGCGGTCCTCTATGATCTGCTGGCAGACGGTAGACATGGGGTTGGCGGCAAAGATGCGCAGGCAGTCCTGATGGCGGTTGAGCGTGAAGACGAGAATCTTGGTGGGGTCGCTAGTGGCCTTGATACGAGGCACATAGCCGTCGGCATCGAGAGGCACCTGCAGGGTGCGCGTCTGATGACTCTTGATGTCGTAACTCATCACCTGCACACGGGCATTTTGGTCGCCCGGATGGGGGTACTTATAGGAATAGTCGCTCAAGGGCAGAGCATGCACGGGCACCTGCGTCTCGTCGTAGCGCACCCAGACCACCTGCTTCGAGTCGGCTGTGAAGACGAGGGCAGAATTGTGGGAGAACTCCTCCTCGCACACCCAGTCGGGCACGCCGTTGATCACCTCGTTGTGGCGGCCGTCCTTGGTCAACTGGCTCTCGGCGTTGTTGTAGAGCAACTTCACCAGATAGATGTTGTTCTCGCGAACGAAGGCCACCTGCTGGCCATCGGGGCTCCACACAGGCGTCTGCTGCGGGCCGCCATCGCTGAGGGGCTCCATCTTGTTGTTGGCTACATTATAGATGTAATAGACGGCTGTGAACGAACGGCGATAGATGGCCTTGGTCTGCGTCTGGATGAGCAGGTGCTTGCCATCGGGGCTGACGATGTAGCCGTCCACGCGATCAATCTTAGCACCACGAACGGTCTGTACGTCGAAGAGCACGCCGATCTGCTTGCCGGTCTTGAAGGCGTAGGTCAATATCTGCCGACCGTCGCTGCTGATCTGAGCATAAGTCTCACCATCGGCCAGCGGCTCGACGGCAGCCATCGACTGGGCACGGAAAGCCGCACCGGTTACATCTTTCAAACTGAGTTGCTGGCCTGCCAGCACTGGAGCAGCCGCAAAGAGGGCCACAAGGAATTGAGTTATCTTTTTCATACGACTGCAAAGGTACGAATTATTACTGACACCGCCAAATTTAGCGGTGCCAATTCTAACGATTGCTGCACGTAATCAGAAACTGCCATCTGCCATAACCGTCATCGAAGTGAAGACAGGCATGGACAGCAACTCATCAATACTCATGTCGGGATGGGAGTTCATGTAAGTCTCGACCAATTGCACTTCATCTCGCTGAAAGACTGGATGTTCGAGCACATTGTTAACCACCCACTGGATACGCCCCATGTGGTTACGGCGGGCCTGATGAAGAGCCACAGAGTCGGTCGTCTCGGTCTCGCCTATAGTCATGGGATAGCGGTTAAGAAGAAAGAAACCTATACAGTCTGGCACAATGAACTGGCGGGTCATCATAGCGCGCTGCTCCTCGGTGTAGCCATATCGAAGGTAAGCAGGATAGTCTTTGCCCAGATACTTGTCGAGCGAAATGCCCAGCATACCATCGTCCACCACGATACTCTGGTCGAGCGAGCCAATCTGGGTGTAGACGCGCGGCATCTCCACCGAAGGCAGCAGGCGCTGCAAACGAGCAAAGGCTGCCGAGAGTTGGCCGTTCAGATCGTCCAACTCGCGATACTGCTTCTCCACATCGCTCATCAGGCACTGCAGGGTGCTGTCCTGAAAGAAGAGCAGGAAGCGCACGTTGATGTCAGACTCGTCTACCCGCCCCAATCGCAGCACATCTTCTATCAGCACGCGCGTCTCCGAGGGATAACCCGTCTTCATCTGCTGCAAGGCCGCAAAGTCGCCCGTAGTCAGATAAAGCATCTCCACCTGATCAAAGCGTTCGATGACGATGGCTTCACCCTCTTCTGCGTCACCGTTTGGGCGCAGTTGCCACTGACAACCTATACAGGCTATCAGGCAAACGAACGACAGGAAAAACCATCTTTTCATGCAGGAATGAGGCTTACGTATGTTAAATAACGCTACAAAAGTACAAAAAAGAGTTGAATTAACCAAATTTTAACCTAATATTTTTAAAAACATCGCGCAATTAGCCACCTTTTCACTACTTTTGCGGAAAAACCAGACTACGATATGAAACTTATTTGCCTAACAATGACCCTGCTGGCTACCATGACTGCCAGCGCCCAACAGACATTTACCGTCAACGTGAAGAACCCCTCGAAGACCGACCGCACAGATCAGCCGGTGGTCATCTCGCTGGAGAAATACGGCGAGGTGCGCTCGGCCCTCGTCATGAGCGGCAGCCAGGAGATACCCTGCCAACTGGACGATATCAACCTGGACGAGCAGTACGACGAACTCTGCTTCCTGGCTGACCTGAAGGGCAAGGAACAGAAAGACTACACCGTCACGCTTTACGCCGACGGAGAGCCCCGCACCTACCCTGCCCGCGTGTATGCCGAGATGCTGATGCGCAACGACAAGGTGAAGGAGAAGAACAAGCACAACAACTTCGTAGCGAGCCTCAGTGTGAGGGGCGATTGCGCCAACTCATACAACCTGCTGCACCACCACGGCGTAGACTTCGAGAGCGAACTGAACGGCATTCGCATCTACTTCGACAAGCGCCAAACACTGGACCTCTACGGAAAATTCCAGAAACGACTCGAACTGGAAGCCACACAGTTCTACACACAGGCTGACCAGAAAGAACAGGGCTATGGCGACGATGTGCTATGGGTGGGCAACACCTTCGGACTGGGTGCCTTCCGAGGCTGGAACGGCCAGGAGCCCACAATGATTGACCCCGTGAAGACCCGAACACAGCGCGTCGTATCCTACGGTCCCCTGCGTACCATTGTAGAGGTAATCGACCAAGGCTGGCAGGCCGAGGCCGGCAAGCCTGCCGTCAACATGACGTTGCGCTACACGCAATATGCGGGCCATCGCGACACCGATGTGGACGTCTACTTCAACCGCGACGTAGAGGGCTACCGCTTCTCTACTGGCATCATCAATGTGAAAGGATCAACAGAATACTCTGACAAGAAGGGCCTTCGTGCCTGCTGGGGCACCGACTATCCCTCGACCGACACCCTGAAATGGAGCCGCGAGACCGTCGGTCTGGGCATCCTGCTCGACAAGGCAAATATCATCAGCGAGGAGCCTGCCAACAAAGACAACTACGCCTTCGTAGTAGGCACTAAGGGTAGCCACATGGCATACAAGGTGGTGTACTGCTCAGCCAATGAGACCTTCGGCTACCACAGTGCTCAGGAATGGTTCGACTGGCTGAAACTGTGGCGCAAAGAGGCTGAGCAACCTGTAATCATCAAACTATAGGGCTGGGGTGGCCTGGGCGGTTGCTTCGGCATCGCCCGGGTCCTTCGGGTCCAATTGTTCGTACTTCGAATTGCGGCTCTTGTATTCAGGAACGATGTCCTTCATCTTCTTCACCGTGGCCATGTCATCATAACGCTGAGCAATCTCGAAGAGTTCTTCTATGTCGCGAAGCACCTTCTCGTAGTCGTACTCGCGCACCTGAGCGATTCGAATCTTCTTGTGGAACGAAGGCTTGGTGTTCTCCTTCTCGTTGAGCACCTCTTCGTATAGTTTCTCACCCGGACGCAATCCTGTGAACTGAACTTCTATGTTTTGAGCCCCCGACAATTGTATCATGCGCTTGGCCAGGTCGGCTATGCGCACAGGATTGCCCATGTCGAAGACGAATATCTCGCCACCATGACCTTTCGTGCCGGCCTCCAACACCAGTTTACAGGCCTCGGGTATCAGCATGAAGTAGCGAATGATGTCGGGATGGGTCACCGTAACGGGACCTCCTTTCTTAATTTGCTCCTGGAACAAAGGTATCACGCTACCATTGGAACCCAGCACATTTCCGAATCGGGTGGTCACAAACTGTGTACGCTTCTGGTCTGACTCCTTCGAATGAATCTCGCGATCCAGCGACTGCACGTAGATCTCACAGATGCGCTTCGAGCATCCCATTACGTTGGTCGGGTTGACAGCCTTGTCAGTCGATACCATTACGAATTTCTTCACGCCGTACTTCACCGAAAGATCGGCTATCACCTTGGTGCCATAGACATTGTTCAGCACGGCAGCACTCGGATTGTCCTCCATCATCGGCACATGCTTGTAGGCTGCGGCATGGAAAACATAGTCAGGTTTGAACTCACGGAAGATATTCTCCATGCGGCCTTGGTGGCAGATGCTAGTCACGACTGTCTCAGCGGGGATGTCGGGATAGTCGCGCTCCATCATCAGACGGATATCGTGTTCAGGCGTTTCGGCCTGGTCGATCAGCATCATGGCTGCTGGCTTGTAGATGGCCACCTGGCGCACCATCTCCGAGCCAATCGAACCGGCAGAACCGGTAATCAGAATGCGCTTGCCCGTCAATTCACGGCCCACAGTCTCCATGTCCACCCTGATTTCTTCGCGCGGCAGCAGGTCTTCCACCGACACCTCTTTCATTTGCACAGCAGAGAAGTCATCCGAAGAACCATCCCACTCATGGGCCATTGTGGCCATATATATGCGGCAACCAGCACCGATGATGGCATCCTGCAGTTTCTGTTCCTTGCGGAAGTCGTCTGTTCGCAACGGCGATACCAGCACCGCATCGATATCCTTCTCGCGAATCACGGCGGCGATGTCATCCTCAACGCTGTACACGCGCTCACCCATCAGCAGATTATTGCGATAGCGGCTTTCGTGCGTGATAAAGCCCTTCAGCACAAAGCGCGTTGGCTTCTCCATGCGGATATTCTTGGCCAGTCCCACGCCGTCAGTCATGGCACCGTAGATCAGCACCCGCTGGGCCCTTTTGTCCGACGTGGCTACATCGTAGAGCACCTTCACCAGCACGCGTACGCCCCACATCAGCACCGTGGCGACGAAAAACATCGCCACCGTCAGTGGTACTGATATCCTGGCAAACCGAGAGGAAGGGGTCTCTCTCATCACATAGTATGCACCGATACAGAGCAGCAGGGCCGATATATTGGCAAAGCCCACCCGCTGAAGGTCGACAAACGAAGAATAGCGAATAATGCCTGAATAGGTGCGGAATATGCGGAAACACAGCACTGTCAGCACCAGGTAGACCAGGAGCGTACAGGTAAGCGGGATCAGGCGTGCTATCATCACAGAGGTTCTATGGGATACATAGTACACAAACAATCCCGATATAAACACAATCAGCAAATCCAGAAGGAGCATACACCAATATGGCAGTGCAGCCCGCTTGAAGTACCAGTTCAGTATCTTGTCTAAAGGATTCATATACGAAAACTATTTTCGGCTGCAAAGGTACTAAAAATTTCCGTATCTGTATCCATTCTTGAGGAAAAATTTCAGATTAACCCCTAATTAGACTTAAAAGTTTGCTCGATTCAAAATAATTAATTACCTTTGCAGGTTGTAAGATAACGAACTTTAAAAACAAAAGAAATATGAAGAAACTATTGATCGCAATGATGGCCCTGCTGCCCATGGCAGCGATGGCACAAGACAACACTTGGGAAAAGACTCAGTACCCCAGCAGCGATGCCCAATATCTTGAGGGGGCTGTACCCGAAGTGAACGGACGCGTGGTATTCCAGACAACCATCAAGGCTCCGGGCAAGAGTGCGCAGCAGATATACGACCTGCTGAAGGAAGACCTGACCAAGTTGACAAAGGAGAGTAACCAGTTCGAGCAGAGCCGTATTGCCTATGAGGACAAGGAGAAGATGCAGATTATCGGCAACTATCAGGAATGGCTGGTTTTCAAGAACAAACCGCTGAACCTGGATCGCACGCGACTGCTCTACAACCTCATAGCCGACTGCCGTGACGGAGAGGCCACCATTCAGATGACACGCATCGTCTACATCTACGATGAGGAGCGCGACATGCAGACCTACAAGGCCGAAGAATGGATCAACGACACATATGGACTGAACAAGAAGAAGACCAAACTGGCTCGTGTCAGCGGCAAATTCCGTCGCAAAACCATAGACCGAAAGGACTATCTGTTCAACCGTTTCACCCAATTGCTGCAGAAATAAGGCATGAGCAAGAACGAAGAACCGTTCAGCATGGTTGAGAACCCCGAAGAGGTTCCCCACCCCAAGCGACATCAACTGGAGCCCTTCCGCGACAGTAGTAAGACGCGCGTGCTGCGCCTGTGGCTGAACATCATCTTCATGGTGGGAGCCATTGCCGGCTTGGTGGTCTACTTCTATGCTGACAAAGAGGTGGCCAAGTATATCTTGATTGTTTCGTGTGTATTCAAATTTGTTGAGTTGGGTCTGCGCATCCTTAAAATATAATAAGGTATGAAGATGTCTTTCCGTATCGTAGCGTTCCTGTTTATCATTCTGCCTCTCTCAATATCTGCCCAGAACTACAACCAGATAGACGAGAGCGGTAACGTGACCATGAACGGCGAACAGAATCAGAACTTCAATCCGCACAGCAATGACACGACCAAGAAGTCGAAGGTGGTTCCAAAAGGGTTGCGAGTATGGACTGTAGACAGAAAGTTTGGTGACGTCATCAAGGCAGAGGTGGACACGATGCCCCACCTTTATCCTAACACCACGCTGTCTATGGGCAAATACGGACAGTACAATACGATTGGATCCAACTACCTGGCACGCCAGAACCGCATATTCATCGACCGGCCTGCCATCAGCCAGTTCTTCTTCACCGATGCCTACGACCAGTCTATCGTGCAGCCCGATCAACTACATTTCACCAACACGCTCTCGCCTATCACCAACCTGAGTTACGACAACTGCGGCGACAAAACAGATGGAGAGGACCACCTGAAGGCCATCTTTGCCGCCAACTTCGGCAAAAGGCTGGGCATTGGTTTCAACATTGACTACCAGTATGCACGCGGCTACTTTCAGGATCAAAGTGCATCACACTTCGATGCCACATTCTTCACATCCTACATCGGCGACCAGTATCAATTGCATGCCATCTTCTCCACCTACCACGAAAAGGCTTCGGAGAATGGCGGCATTACCGATGACAACTACATCACCCACCCCGAGGTGGCCACACAGACTGCCGGACAGTCATACTCTGACAACGAGATACCCACTATACTGAACAGCAACTGGAACCGCAATGACCATCTGCACTTCTTCCTGACCCACCGCTATAGCCTTGGATTCTACAGGAAAGTCAAGATGACCGATGAAGAAATAAAAGCCAGAGAATTTGCCCAGTCAGCCCTGCAAGACACTGAGAACTCAACGGCCCTCAAGAAGAACGAGGAGGAGAAACCTGCCCCCCAAGGTCGTCCCGATGACGCCGTCATTGCCGGCGACTTGCCCACTCTGCATCAGAATGACTCGCAGAAGACGGATACCACCCGCATCAAGGTGGACTCGAAGGCAACAGCCGACTCACTGCTGGCTATCCAGGCTGCAGCCGACTCGCTGGAGGCTCTGATGAAACGCGAGTTCGTGCCAGTCACCAGTTTCATCCATACACTGGATTTGAATGACTATGACCACAAATACCAGGCATACTACTCACCTACGGACTATTACGCCAACACGTATTTCAACAGATACAGTCAAGGTTTCTCGGGCGACTCCATCTACGATCAGGTGAAGATGTTCAATATGCGCAACACCTTTGCTATTGCCTTGTTGGAAGGGTTCAACAAGTATGTACCTGCAGGCTTGAAGGCTTTTATTACCTACGACCTGCGCAGATACAGAATTCCGGAAATGGACGCCGACGGTATGGCCTGGCTGCAGAACACTAACGAGCATTGCATCAGCATCGGCGGGCAATTGCGCCGAACTTTGGGTCAGACTTTCCACTATAACCTGCAGGCAGAGACATGGCTAACTGGCGAAGATGCTGGACAACTGAAACTGGAAGGCGAGACCGATCTTAACTTCCCGCTCTTTGGCGACACAGTACATCTGGCCGCGAAAGCCTATTTCTATCGTCTGTCACCCTCATTCTTTGAACGTCACTATCACGGCAAGCACTTCTGGTGGGACAACACTCTCTCGAAGCCAACCCGCACTCGCATAGAAGGAATTTTCTCCTACGACAAGACCAACACAACGCTGCGGGTGGCGATTGAGGAAATACAGAACTACACCTATCTGGGGATGTCGTACACCCGTGCCAACAACCTGAACACTGGTATGACGGCCACCATCCATCAGCATAGCGGCAACATCAACATACTGACGGCCCAACTCGACCAGAAACTGAAGGCCGGCCCGCTGCATTGGGACAACATCATCACCTATCAGTCATCGAGTGAGAAAGACATACTCCCCTTGCCTACACTGAACGTATTCAGTAATCTCTATCTTGACTTTATGGTAGCCCACGTGCTGAAAGTGGAACTGGGTGCATCGGCCACATGGTTCACCAAATATAAAGCACCCGACTTCTGTCCTGCCCTGAATCAATTTGCCATTCAGGAGAATGAAGACTCGCGGGTGGAAGTGGGCAATTTTCCCTTTGTTGACGTCTATGCCAACCTGCATCTAAAGCACGCCCGCTTCTTCGTGCTGATGAACAACGTGACGGGCAAGAGCCTCAATCGCCAGGAGTTCCTGGTTCCTCACTACCCCATGAATCGTTCAGTGCTTCACTTCGGCGTGTCGTGGAATTTCTTCAATTAATTAGTGGGCTTCATGAATTCATCCAGAAAGCCGATACCTTTCTGCGTACAAAAACCGCGGATAATGACAAACACGTGATTAAGAAAAATAGCCTGTAGGCTGTATTTCTGGAAAAGATGTTTCGAACGGGCCTGCTCGCTGAATCCTTCTAGCATCAGAGCCACCAGTTCGTAGTCGATGTCTGAGCGGAAGTAGCCTTCCCTGACCCCTCGCTCTACGAAGCGTATAAAGTCGTCATGCGTCTTCTGATGATTACGATGAAGCATCTGCATGACGCTGGGATACTTCTCCAGGTCAATAAAGAACTGCGGGTTAGTGTCCTTCATCTGCTCGGTCTTGTAATAGTAGATATTCAGCATCATCTCCATGACGTTCCTGCTGCGTCCTGCCAGTTGACTAAGTGCCTCCTCTTCATCGGTGCGAGCCTTCTGTATGACCTCAACCAACAGGGTCTCCTTGTTGTCATACACCTCGTAAAGCGTACGCTTGGAGATATTCAATGAACGAGCGATGTCATCCATTTTCACAGCCTTTATGCCTTGCGAAGCAAACAACTGGAGTGACTTCTCCACTATCCGGTCTTTCAACGAGACACGATAGTCAGTCCATTTGGGGTTTTCGTGCATATTTATTAAATTTGAGTGCAAAGGTAATAAAAAAGCGAGAAAAACTTCTTCTTTTCGTCGGGTTTTTATTAATTTTGCACTCCGTAAAGACATTTTGACTCACAAACAGATACAATGGTAAAGATTTCGAAAGAGGCTGCCCTCGAGTATCATGAGAGCGGCAGACCAGGAAAGATTGAAGTGAAGCCCACCAAGGCTTATCGTACGCAGACAGACCTCTCGCTGGCCTATTCGCCTGGCGTGGCCTATCCCTGTCTGGAGATTCAGGAAGACCCCAACAATGCCTATAAGTACACCGACAAGGGCAATCTGGTGGCCGTCATCAGCAACGGCACGGCTGTGCTGGGACTGGGCGACATAGGCGCTATGAGCGGAAAGCCGGTGATGGAGGGTAAAGGCCTGCTGTTCAAGATCTACGGCGGCATCGACGTCTTCGACATCGAGGTGAACGAGAAGGATCCCGAGAAGTTCTGTGAGGCCGTGGAGCGTATCGCCCCCACCTTCGGCGGCATCAACCTGGAGGACATCAAGGCCCCTGAGTGCTTCTACATCGAAGACCGACTGAAGCGCACGCTCGACATACCCGTGATGCACGACGACCAGCACGGCACGGCCATCATCAGCGCTGCCGGCCTGAAGAACGCGCTCGAGGTGATCCACAAGGACATCGCCCAGGTGAGAATCGTGGTCAACGGCGCTGGCGCAGCAGCCATCTCGTGCACCAAACTCTACATGGCCTTGGGCGCACGCAAGGAGAACATCGTGATGCTCGACTCGAAGGGCGTCATCAGCAGCGACCGCTCTGACCTGAACGAGCAGAAGCGCTTCTTCGCCACCGACCGTCGCGACATCCACACGCTGGCTGAGGCCGTGAGCGGTGCCGATGTCTTCGTGGGCCTGTCGAAGGGCAACGTGCTCTCGCAGGATATGGTGCGCTCGATGGCCAAGGACCCCATCATCTTTGCGCTGGCCAACCCCACGCCTGAGATCACCTATGAAGACGCAATGGCCGCACGGCCCGACGTGCTGATGTCGACTGGCCGCACGGACTATCCCAACCAGATCAACAACGTCATCGGCTTCCCCTACATCTTCCGCGGCGCCCTCGACGTGCACGCCACCGCCATCAACGAAGAGATGAAGATGGCCGCCGTCCACGCCATCGCCGACCTGGCCAAGCAGCCCGTGCCCGATGTGGTGAACGATGTCTACAAGGTGAACAACCTGACCTTCGGCCGCCAGTACTTCATCCCCAAGCCCGTCGATCCGCGACTCATCACTGAGGTGAGCGCAGCCGTGGCCCGTGCCGCCATAGAGAGCGGCGTGGCACGCAAGAAGATTGAGGACTGGGAGGAATACAAGAACTCGCTGAGCGTGCTGCTGGGTCAGGAGACCAAACTGACGCAGAAACTCTATGCCACAGCCGCTGCCCATCCGCAGCGCGTAGTCTTCGCCGAGGCCATCCACCCCACCATGCTCAAGGCCGCCGTACAGGCCAAGAGCGAGGGCATCTGTCAGCCCATCCTGCTGGGCAACGACGAGGTCATAGCGAAACTGGCCAAGAGCCTCGACCTCTCACTGGAGGGCATCGAGATTGTCAACCTGCGCCACCCCTCTGAGCAGGAGCGCCGCGAGCGCTACGCCCACATACTGGCCGAGAAGCGCCAGCGCGACGGCTACACATTCCAGGAGGCCAACGACAAGATGTTTGAGCGCAACTACTTCGGCATGATGATGGTCGAGACGGGCGAAGCCGACGCCTTCATCACGGGTCTCTACACCAAGTACTCGAACACCATCAAGGTGGTCAACGAGGTCATCGGCATCCGTCCTGAGTACAAGCACTTCGGCACGATGCACATCATCAACTCGCCTCGCGGCACGCTCTATGTGGGCGACACGCTGGTGAACGAGAATCCTGACAGCGACACGCTGGTCGACATCGCCAAACTATCGGCCACCTGCGTACGTTTCTTCAACGAGAAGCCCGTCATCGCGATGGTGTCGCACTCAAACTTCGGCTCTTCGCAGAGCGACGGGGCCCAGAAGGTGCGCCACGCCGTAGAGCAGATGCAGACGCTCTATCCCGATCTGGCCATCGACGGCGAGATGCAGATAGGCTTCGCCCTAGACCGCGAACTGCGCGACGAGCAGTATCCGTTCACCCGTCTGAAGGGTCTGGATGTGAACACGCTGGTGTTCCCCAACCTGACTTCGGCCCGCTCCAGTTACAAGATGCTGCAGATGCTCGACCCTGATGTGGAGATCATCGGCCCCATCCAGATGGGTCTGAACAAGGCTATCCACTTCATCGACTTTGGCGCCTCGGTGCGCGATGTGGTGAACATCGTGGCTGTGGCCACCATCGATGCCTACGTGGACAAAATCAAGAAGCGCATCAACAGCCGCCACGCTTAGTATGCACCAAGTCATCATCTCACTGGCCTCGAACCATGAGGCTAAAAAGAATCTGTTCGAGGCCAGGGCGTGTCTCGAACAGATTCTTAATGAGGTGACTTATTCTGATTGCATCCGCACTCGCGGCATCGGCACCCAGCGGCTCTGCTATTATCGCAACCAACTCTTATTCGGCAAAACCGCCCTCACAGTCGATGAACTGACAGAGCGTCTGAAAAGCATAGAACTGCAGATGGGGCGAACGTCTGAAGCACGCCAGCAGGGCATCGTCTGTATAGACCTCGACCTGCTGAAATACGACGCTGAGCGCTTTCACGAGCGCGACTGGGAGCGGCCCTACGTCAGGCGGCTGCTACCTCAGCCGTAGGGCATCACCCACACGCAGCGTGTAGTCGGGGTCCATGTGGTTCATCTTGTAGAGCGACTTCAGACGGATGCCGTATTTCTGGGCAATCGTGTACATCGACTCCCCCTCGCGAACATAGTGCAGGTAGCCCTTGTACTCCTTGGGAGCCTTCTTCTGCTTCTTCTTCAGCCATACTATCTCGCCCTCCTCCAGCGCGTCGTTCTTGTCGCGCTCGTTGTAGCGGGCTATCTTCCTGTAGGAAATGCCTATCTCCTGACCGATAGAGCGGAACGTATCGCCGCGACGGGCGTAGAGATAGTAGTTGTCGTTGTAGATCTTGATGGGGTGAAGCGGCTGACCGGCCACACGGTTGTCGCGCGAGTGGTCCATCATGAATTTGTCGTAGGACTTGGCCTTGTCGTACTCGTAGAGACGATACAACTGGATGATGTCTATCAGACGGTCGGCATACTGCGGATTGGTGGCATAGCCGGCAGCCTTCAGACCGCGCGCCCAGCCTTTATAGTCAGTGGTCTTCAGACGGAAGAGCCCCTGATAGCGCTGACCGCTGACCAGAAAACGGGAGTGGTCCTCGAACGATTCGAAGGGCGAGTCGTAGGCCCTAAAGCACTCGTTGCGCGCATCGTCGTCCTGATAGACGGAGCGGCCGGCCCATCCGTGACACTTGATGCCGAAGTGGTTGTTGCCCTTCGTGGCCAACTGGCTCTGCCCAGCCGCACTTTCCAACAGGCCCTGAGCCAGCGTGATGGAGGCTGGCACCTTCCACTTCAGCATCTGCTCGATGGCGCAGTCCTTATACTGGTCAATGTACTGCTGGTAGCGAGCGTTCCACTTCGATTGGGCCCAGCCCGATGCCGTTGCGGCCAGCAGGAGGGCCATCAGTGCGAATTGTTTTCTCATGCTGTCGGGGCTTATTTACGGATGATCTTCACTTCGCCGTCGGCACCCAGTTTAATGATGCTCGAGGGCTTGTGAGGTTTGTGCTCCTGGCGGCGCGTCCAGCACACATAGTCCACCTGCTCAACGATGCGCGGGTCTATGTCGCAATAATTCTGGGCAGCAGGCTCGCCGCTGATATTGGCCGAGGTGCTGACGATGGCCTTCTGGAAGCGGTAACACAGTTCGTGAGAAAAAGCCTCCTGAGTGATGCGCATACCGATAGAGCCGTCCTCGGCTATCAGGTTGGGCGCCAGATTGACGGCCCCGTCGAGAATCAGCGTCGTAGGCTTGTCGATGCAGTCGATGAGTTCCCACGCCACATCGGGCACATTCCTCACGTAGCGCTGCAGGCGGGCGTCGCTGTCCACCAGACAGATGAGCGCCTTGCTGTCGTCGCGCTGCTTGATCTCATAGATGCGTTTCACGGCTTCGGCATTGGTGGCATCGCAGCCGATGCCCCACACCGTATCCGTAGGATAGAGTATCACCCCACCCCGTCTCATCGCCTCGATGGCGTTCTTGATATCTTGTTCTTGTGTCATAACTCCATGATTTCAGACTGCAAAGGTACGCATATTTTTGGACTTGACGCAGAAAATGCAGAAAAAGTTGATGTCAGAAGAACACATAATGCAGAGACTCGTAGAATTGAATGAACAAGACATAGATCACCAGCAGCGGTGCTGACAGGCAGAGCCCGTCCACCAGCGATTGGCAGACATCGGTCAGTGAGGTGAAGGTGCGGACAGTCAATCCGTAGGCTGTTGAGAAAAGTATCAGACCGAGAGCGATGATGGGAATCAGTGCACGACTGAACGGCGAATGCCACAGGGTGCCCACCGCAGAGAGCAGCACAGCATGGGGCCACACGGTGAGCAGCAGGATAATGGCCGCATAAAGCGTCAGCAACAGACAGGCAACACGCAGACCAAGACCGCGACGGGGCGCGGGCTGACGCGACAGCAGACCGCTGTGCTTCATGACACCGCCGGCCATTGCCAACAGTAGTATCCAAACGAGTAAGGGACTGCAGAGCCCATCGACGAAATGGGCGAAAAACCAGCGAACGCCCTCGCTGGAGAGCAAGGGGCGCACATCGGCGGTCAGTGTAGCGGAAAAGAGCCACGACAGCAACACGAGCAGCAGTTCGGCCACTATGAGAACCGCCACCACTCGCGAGAGGGTCTTCATGCTGATCAGTGGATTGCTCATTCGTCGTCAGGATGCAGGTTGTCTATGTCGAGGATATGGAGTTCCAGCGCACGGACCACCAGTCGGGTGGCGTTCACGCTACGCGGCTCGTCTGGAAACAGTTTCTGCACCAGTTCGTTCTGTCGCTTCTCCAGACTCTTCACGCCGAAGGGCATACCGCGCAGTTGGGTAATCTGGTCCTTCGTATAACCCAGGGCCAGGTGACGCAGGAATCGCTCGTCGTATTCGTCAATCTCGTAGTCCACCAGTGCCTCCTGCTTGTAGAGTTGCGAACCGACGCTATGCTTGAAGCGCTCTACTATCTTGTGCAGAATCGGCTCGTTGAACACCAGTTGTTTGCCGTCCATCACGGCTTCTACATCATGGCGGGTCAGCAGTTCGCCGGTCTTGAGGATTATGCCGTCGGCTCCGGCATCCAGCACGTCTACCCAGAGTTTCTCGTTCAGTATCTCGCCCGTAAAGATGAGCACGCGCACCTGGGGATACATCTCCTTTGTCTGCCTGCAGATTTCTACACCCACGGTGGTCGAACCGCCCAGCCCCAGGTCGAGCAGCACCAGATCGGGCAACTGCTGCTTGATCAGTTTCCAGTAAGCAGGTTCGGCGTCGGCCGTTCCTATGACCTCAGCCTCGGGTATATCAGTACGGATGATGCCCAGCGTGCCCTTCAGTTCCAGGGGCACGTCTTCTACGATAATCACTTTGAAGTTCTGCATATTCTTGGTAGTGTTATGATGATGACTGTTTGTTGCTGCTCCACCTCGGCACGTATGGCACAGGCCCTGCGATTAGTGGCTTCGCCATGATCGCGCACAATCTGGCGGCAGAGCAAATAGGGTATGTGGTCGATGTGGGGCATGAAGAGCGTGGCAGCCTCTTCGGGCGTCAGCGTGAGGCGGTTCATCCCCACGCGGCAGTCCATGTAGTGTTCATCACGGGCCACATAGTCTATAATGGGTTTCTGCTGACCGTTCTGACGGCGCAGGATGTCGAAGAGATGGCGAAACAGAATCTCGTCGCCCAGTATTTCATGGTCCAGCGGACGCAGGCGAAGCGTGAAACGCGACACCTGATTCATGGCCTGTGCGCTGAAGAGGCCGTAGAGTTCGCGGTAATAGCCGGCCACCTCGACCAGCGACTGGTTGTCGCCCGCATCTATGAGTTGGCGGATGCGACTGGGGTAGTACATCGTCTCGTGCTTCAGTGTCGACAGGGTGTTGTCCACCACGGCATTGCTCACGTAGAGCGCATTCTCCTCCTGAGTCAGGCGGCGCAGTTCGTCGGACATCATTTCCAGTTGATCCTGATGCTCTTGTTGGCGACGGGCCCTGCGGCTAAGCACCTGCATCACCTGCCAAGTCAGTGCAGCCAAGATGCCGAGGAAGAGCAGCAATATGAGGATGATGGCCACCTGTCGGTTAGTTTGCGACTGCTGCATCTTGCGGCAGTAGTCATCCAGCATCGTGTCGGCACTCAGTTCCTTGAACAGTTGCGTGTAGATGCGATTGTTGTAGCGATAGAGCGGCCACTCGTGCAGGGCCAAGGCGGCTACTGCACTCTCGTTGCGCATCCGCAGGATGATGTCGTAGTTGATCTGCAGACTGTCGTGAAACCAAGTGATCTCTGGTTGCATCACCGACACATCGCCCATCTGCAGCAACGTGTCGCTGCCCTCTGGCATGACGCTGATGTAATAGTCGTTCAGGTACTTACGGCACGAGTCGGCATAGTCGAGCGTTCGCTCATAGCAACCCTCAATATTGGCATAGTAAGCCGAGTCGGCGTAGAGACTGGCCTGCGCCAACGACTGTGCCGAGACGGACGTCACACCTGCCAGACTTAGGAGCAGGACTACGAGCGTCAGCACTCGACGAGGCAGCCGGAAATAGAAGCGGCTCCCCCTACCCTGTTCACTCTCTGCAGCCAACAGGCAGACGGAGAATATCTGACTGATCTTGCGGTACTTCTCGATGATGCCTTTGCAGTTCAGCAGACCGAAGCCGTGCGATGTTTGGCTGGTGTCGCTGATGGCCTTGTGGTCGAAGACGTGAGCCAGTTGCTCTTCCGTCATTCCCACACCGGTGTCGGCTACCGAGATTTCCACATAGTCTTCCTGTTCAGTTGCACTGACAGTCACGCGTCCGCCTTCCGACGTAAACTTGCGGGCATTGTCAGCCAGAGTGTTCAGCATGAAAAGTGTCAGCACGCGGTCGGCCTTCACATGAGCCGTAGTGGGATGCACATCGAAGGCGATGCCCTTGAGCATGAAACTGCGCTGTCCGCGCTGCAGCATATCAAAGAGTTCCTGCAAAGCAAAGGTCTCGATGTGCAGGCTCAGTCGGCCCTGACGCAATTGTATCCAGTGAGTCAGCACATCGTTCTGATGGTTGATTTCGTCGGTCAGTTCTCTCACATAGTCTATGCGTTGCTGATCGTCGGCAGTCGTGGTTGTCTTGTCCTTGGGCAGTCGGCGCACCTCATGCAGGATGCGGTCGATGAAGGGAGTGATGCTGTTCACCAGCGACACCTTGGCCCGCTGCTCCAGATGCGTGCGCAGACCGTTCTCCACCCCCAGGCGAGCCAGTGCCAACTGCTCGTTCAGTTCATCCTCACGCTCCTGTAACTGCTCGTCCACCTGATCGTGGGTGTTGTGTCTCACGCGCCGATTCACATAGTAGATGAGCAGGAAAAGCAGGATAGTGGCGACTGCAACGGCCCAGAGCAGCAGGTTCAACTGGCTGAGCGAGTGCTCCAACTGGGCAGCGCGGGCCTCCAGCGAACGGTCTTGGCGGGTCTGTTCCTGCAGGTCCAGATAGATGTTGCGATTGGCATCGCTCTGCTGTTTGTCGTCGATGGCAGCATAGGCTACACTCATCTGTTCGCGTATACTTGCTACAAGGTCGGGAGCCTGGTTGATGATACTGTCGGCCAACGCCTGCTCCAGACAGCAGAGGGCCATCTCATAGTCGTCACGTGCCAAATAGGCGGATGCCAAGGTACGGTAGGCACCAGCGATCTGATACACATCGCCATAGTCGGTGAATATCGACAGGGCATCGTCAGCCAGACATATCGGCAGCCTGTCATCGGCCACGGGCGTGGGATTCAGATATTTCATGGCCGGCAGGTTGTCGACCACCAGTTGTTGTGCGGCCACTGAATCTACTAGATGCTCAGCCAGCGCCTCCAGCGAGTTGGCCACGAAATAGGGATAACCCGCCTGACCGGCCAGCAGGTAGCAGCGCATCAGGTGGTCAAACTCCCTCTGATTGATCTCGGCCTGTGTGCCATGAGTGATGATGCCGCCAGCACCGATGTTGTAGAGATAGTTCAGGTATTGGGCTGTGTCCTGCTCCACATCGGGCGACATCGACTCGATGGCCTCTATCGACTGTCGCTCCAGTCCTATATAATAATAATAGGTGGAAGTGACGATGGCCATCTCGCTCTCAGCATACACCAGACGATGCTGCTGGCGATCGTCCAGTTGCGAGCGCTCTTCGTTGATGCGCTGCAGGGCCTTTGTGGCATAAGCACGATAGTCGTAGAAAGCACGGTTGCGCGACATACGCTGACAGAGACGCATCTGCTGGATGTAGGCCACCAACAGTTCCAACTGGTTGTCGGTACACTCGGCAATCTGGTCCAGATGCTGTTGCGCGTCGGCATAGTTCATCCGAACGATGTCGACGAAGGCCAGGTTGTTGAGTGCCTCGGCGCGTCCGTCGCTGTAGTCTGCCGACAGGTCGAAGGCTCGCTGGGCAAAGGCTTCAGTAGAGTCTATGTTGCGATAATGATAGGCATAAGAAACTGAATTCAGCCTGTCCACCGTCTCTTTACCAGACGGTGAACAAGCCGAAATCAGTAGTGTCGGAACGAGCAGTTTAAGCGCGTGCCTTAGCCACATAACCGAGTGCCTCCTTGCACTTGTCGGTTACATACTGCCAGTCGCCGGCTTTCACCTTGTCAGAGGGGAACAGTTTCGAGCCCATACCCACGCAGAACACGCCGGCCTTGAACCACTTGGTGAGGTTCTCCTCCTCGGGAGCCACGCCGCCCGTAACCATGATCTTCGACCAAGGCATGGGAGCCATCAGGCCCTTGATGAGGTTGGGGCCGACCACGTCGCCTGGGAACACCTTCGTGAAGTCGCAGCCCACCTCCTGTGCCTTACCAATCTCCGACGGTGTGAGGCAGCCGGGACAGTAAGTGACGCAACGGCGGTTGCAGACAACGGCGATGTCGGGGTTGAACAGCGGACCAACCACGAAGTTGGCACCCAACTGTATGTAGAGGGCTGCGGTGGGAGCGTCGACAACGCTGCCGATACCCAGTGCCAGTTCGGGGCACTCCGTGTTGACCCACTTCGACAGTTCGCCAAAGACCTCGTGAGCGAAGTCGCCACGATTGGTAAACTCGAAGGCACGAACGCCACCTTCGTAGCAGGCCTTAACCACGTTCTTGCAAACCTCAACATCCTTATGATAGAACACAGGAACCATAGGTGCTTCGGCAATCTTTGCCATCACCTGAAACTTATCAAATTTTGCCATTTTACTTTTTTACCTTTTTACCTTTATCTCTGAACGCGTCCGTTGGCATTACCGCCAGCCAGACTCTCCACCTCGTCAACACTCACCAGGTTGAAGTCACCATTGATGGTGTGCTTCAGTGCGCTGGCTGCCACTGCGAACTCCAGAGCCTCGCCCTGTGTCGGCTTGGTCAGCAGGCCGTGGATCAGACCACCCGAGAACGAGTCGCCACCACCCACGCGGTCAATGATAGGATTGATCTCGTAGCGCTTCGACTGATAGAACTCCTTGCCGTCGTAGATCAGGGCCTTCCAGCCATTGAACGTAGCGCTGTAGGACTCACGCAGCGTGCTGACCACATACTTGAAGCCGAACTGCTCGCGCATCTGCTTGAAGATGCCCTCGTAGCCGGCTGCGTCGGTCTGACCACCCTCTACGTCAGCATCGGGCTTGAAGCCCAGGCAGAGTTCTGCGTCCTCCTCGTTGCCGATGCAGACGTCGACATACTGCATCAAGGGGCGCATGATGGAGATAGCCTTCTCGCTGGTCCACAGTTTCTTGCGGAAGTTCAGGTCTACAGAGACGGTCACACCGTGACGCTTGGCAGCCTCGCAGGCCAACTTGGTCAGTTCAGCAGCCTTGTCGCTGATGGCGGGCGTGATGCCGCTCCAGTGGAACCAGGCAGCGCCTTCCATGATCTTATCGAAGTCGAAGTCCGTAGGGTCAGCCTCAGCGATGGCACTGTGAGCGCGGTCGTAGATCACCTTCGAGGGACGCATCGAGGCACCGGTCTCGGCATAGTACAGACCCACGCGGTCACCACCACGGGCGATGAACTCGGTGTTCACACCATAGCGGCGCATAGCGTTCACGGCAATCTGGCCAATCTCGTGCTTCGGCAGTTTCGACACGAAGTAAGCCTCGTGGCCGTAGTTAGCCACGCTGATGGCTACGTTGGCTTCACCACCGCCGGGGATGATACGGAATGATTCACTCTGGATAAAACGGTCGTTGCCCTGAGGCGACAGGCGGAGCATAATCTCGCCTAATGTTACGATCTTTGCCATTTGTTTTTGTTTTTAAGTTGTTTAAGATTTAATGTTTCTTTCGTTTGCAGCCACAAAAATACGACTATTTTTTGATATAACGAAATAATTCGCCAAAAATCTTCCGAAAAACACATTCTTTCACATTTCGGCTCTCCATTTGTCGAGACAATTGACTACCTTTGCAACCAGAAACGCTATACCATCACTCAGACATGAAAAGAATCATCACCCTATGCACCGCACTGTGCTGCCTCATGGCGGCACAAGCCCAACAGTCGCCCAACGGCAAACTCTCGCTGCAGGCCAGCGGCCACACGCTCAGCCTCCGCTACGAGGGACAGCACGTGCTGCACATCGAGACCAGTGTCGACCTGAGCCCCCTGCCGAAGCCGCCCGGCGGGTGTGGCAGCAGTACGGCATCAGCGACCGCTTCGGCTGCGACATAGCCGCGTGTGATATCCCCTGTATATCGGCTTTTCGAGGTTTTCTGCGTCTTTCTTATTAACATATTTTCACCACCCAAAATTACCCTTCTGCCGTCAGGTCCTCTATCTGGTCGATGATAGCCTGATATTGTCGCTGGGTCTTGAAGTGCATACTGAATCCACAGATGGCACCGATGACGCCACCGACACTGCCGGCAAACATCAAGGCAATGAACTCACCTATGCCGTATCTGTTGTATGCCTCATAGACAAACCAGCCGAACCATAGGATAAGCATCGGGATGCCATAAAGCAGCCACTGGCTGTCAAACTTCTTGGCGCTAGCCATCCGCTTGCGGGCCTCAACAAGGTTGTGGCTCATCAGTCCTGAGTCGTTGATGTTACGCATATTATAATAGGTGGCGCCTGCACAGATGAGCATGAAGAGGCAAGTGGCCAGCCAGAATGAGATGGAGAAGTGGCATAGGACTACGAAGGACCAATAGCCGAAGGGCAACATCAAAAGTGCAACAACAATCAAGGCGTAGTAGCGGCGGGTAATCTTGTTCACTTCGTTCCGCATGGAGCGGCGCATCATCCGGTCGTTCACAATCTCCTGCTTCTCCAGTTTCTTCTTCAGCGTCTGCATTTGCTGG
Source organism: Prevotella sp. (assembly GCA_017483805.1). Lineage (GTDB taxonomy): Bacteria > Bacteroidota > Bacteroidia > Bacteroidales > Bacteroidaceae > Prevotella. Next base: position 22,269 of record JAFUUL010000087.1, on the reverse strand, counting down.
CGCATATTCTCTAATTCGAAATTCTCGTTCATAATGGTCTAATGTTTTTAATTTTCAATCTTCAATCTTCTTAAGTTGTTCCTTGATTCTGAACAGACGGACGCTGACGTTCTTGGCCGTGATGCCCACAATCTGCCCAATCTCCTCGTACGACAGGTTCTCGAGCCAGAGCAGGACGATCGCACGGTCGAAGGGCTGCAGGCGGGAGATGCGCTTGTGGAGCATGTCCACTTGGCGCGTGTCCTCGTCGCTGTCTTCAAAGAGGTTGATGTCCATTGTGAGCCGGACCGTGGAAGAGCGCCGCCGCTTTTTTCTGTCGAGAGAGATACAGGTGTTGAGGGCGACGCGATAGATCCACGTCCTTGGGTCGGAGCGATGCTCGAAGTGTTCGAAGCCCTTCCAAAGATTGACTAGTACCTCCTGGAACAGGTCGTTCACCTCGTCGGCATCTTGCGAGAACATATAGCACACGGTGTAGATGGTGCTCTTGTGTTCCGCTACGGTTTGCGCAAACTGCCTTTCTTCGACTGGCGAAGCGGCTTTGCCGGTTACTAAAGCATTCATTTGTCTCTCTGTTTTTTATATTTTCACCCATTAGACGCTGCAAAGATACAAAAAACTACAGGAAAAGTGTAGAAATTTCGAAATAACGAGATTTTTTTCTGTGTCGCGCCTCAAGCGTCTTAAACGTCTTTGCGTCTTTTTTCAGAAACACACAGAAGAGAGTAGATAGTTATATTAATTATTATCTATTATATATAAGGTACGCGAACCTTTGGCGGTGCGTGGTTATCGGTTATGTGCATTCTCAAAAAAACGAAAAAGACGTTTGAGGCGGTTGAGACGCAAAGCGAGGGCACGGGTTGTCCGAATAGGTTCTCCGCCCCCCACCGATGGCACCTTAAGGTCGAAGGAATGCTTCCTTATGGGGGTAAAGAGGCATTCGGACGACAGCAAGGAAGCACTGTAACTTTCTCGAATTTGCTATCGAGTGAAAAGGTAACAACAATACACATGGTAATAATAGTCAGTCTTCTAAAACAGTTTAGCCATCATCTCCACATCCTTGCCCTCATAGAAACGGGCATCGAACACAGGAGAGTTCTTGAAATCCACGAAACGGAATAACTGAATGGCACAGAACTGACGATCCTCACTCAGACAAACGATTGACAGTTCGTTCGGTCTTTGAGACATGTGTGGGCAGTATTCGTTGCGGGCGTGAACTGCAGACTCGATAAAGACTGGTGGCATCCGTCAGAGTTGCCTCATGGTGGAAACGCTTCTGAGAACCCACGAGCGTCTCCACGGACAGTTGCTCATTGCCGTTCTGCCAATCCTGAGAGATTTGCCGTTCCTGGGAAGTCTGCTGTTCTGACGCAATGTTTACGTCCTGCAAGTTCAATACGACTGTCAGCATTACAGCCCCCAGGACTGTCAACATCCTTACTATATTCACCGTGCGGTTCATAACTGTCGGCAAAGGTACAAAAAAAGAGTGAAGTGCAAAAGGAAAACTTGTTTTTCTTTTTGGTATTTCTCTCTTTTTTTGGTAACTCTGCGCTCTGTGAGCGCGAAATTACTCCGTCTCGGCAAAAAAAACAAATGGATTTGTTTTGTTTTGCGCTCGACTTTTCGTAACTTTGCACCCGAATATATTCAAGACTCATTATGGACAAGCATAATTTCGTCACCATTGCCGACCTCACGAGAGAAAAGATTCTCTATATGATTGAGATGGCACAGGAGTTTGAAAAACACCCCAACCGCGAACTGCTGAAGGGCAAGGTGGTAGCCACCCTGTTCTTCGAGCCCAGTACCAGAACCCGACTCTCGTTTGAGACTGCCGCCAACCGCCTGGGAGCCCGCGTGATCGGCTTTGCCGACCCGAAGGTGACCAGCGGCACGAAGGGCGAGACGCTGAAGGACACCATACTGATGGTGGCCAACTATGCCGACGTGATCGTGATGCGACACTACATAGAGGGGGCGGCGCAGTATGCATCGGAGGTATCGCCCGTGCCTATCGTCAATGCCGGCGACGGCGCCCACCAGCACCCCTCGCAGTGCATGCTCGACCTCTACTCTATCTACAAGACACAGGGCACGCTGGAGAACCTTAATATATATATGGTGGGCGACCTGAAGTATGGCCGCACGGTGCACTCGCTGCTGATGGCCATGCGACACTTCAACCCCACATTCCACTTTGTGGCACCGAAAGAGTTGGCGATGCCCAAGGAGTATAAACTCTACTGCGACGAGCACGGCATCAAGTACCAGGAGCACACGGCCTTCAACGAGAAGGTGATCCAGGATGCCGACATTCTCTACATGACCCGCGTGCAGAAGGAGCGTTTCTCGGACCTGATGGAATATGAGCGGGTGAAGAACGTCTACATACTGAACAACGACCTGCTGCGGCTGGCGAAGCCCAACATGAAGATACTGCACCCGCTGCCACGCGTGAACGAGATAGCCTACGAGGTGGACGACAATCCGCACGCCTACTACATACAGCAGGCCGGCAACGGCCTCTTTGCCCGCGAGGCCATCTTCTGCGACGTGCTGGGCATCGGGCTCGACGAAGTGAAAAACGACAAAACCATTATCCTATGAGATCATCGAACAAGAAAGAACGCCTGGTGGCCGCCATTGAGCACGGCACCGTGATTGACCATATACCGGCCGACAAGACTTATCAAGTGGCGCAACTATTGGGACTCTTCGACCTGAAGACGCCTGTCACCATCGGCATCAACTACCCCTCGCTGAAGGTGGGCAACAAGGGCATCATCAAGGTGAGCGACAAGTTCTTCACCGACGACGAGATATCGCGCCTGTCGGTAGTGGCGCCCAACGTGATCCTGAACATCATCCGCGACTATGAGGTGGTGGAGAAGAAGACTGTGGAGACACCACAGGAGATGCATGGCATCGTGAAATGCAACAACCCGAAGTGCATCACCAACAACGAGCCCATGCAGACCTACTTCCACGTGACGGGCAACGTGCTGACCTGCCACTACTGCGAAAAGGAACAGGACATCAACAAGGTGGAACTGTGTTGAGTTAAGAATTAAGAGTTAAGAATTAAGAGTTAAGAATAAGAAATGACCCCTAAGCAAGAAATTCCGGTATTGCTGCTGACAGGATACCTGGGCAGCGGCAAGACCACACTACTGAACAGAATACTGAACAACCAAAAGGGCATCAAGTTTGCCGTCATCGTCAACGACATCGGCGAGGTGAACATCGACGCCGACCTCATACAAAAGGGCGGCATCGTCAACCAGCAGGACGACTCGCTGGTGGCCCTGCAGAACGGCTGCATCTGCTGCACGCTGAAGATGGACTTGGTGCAGCAACTGCAGGACATCATAGCCCAGCAACGCTTCGACTACATCGTCATCGAGGCCAGCGGCATCTGCGAGCCCGGCCCCATCGCACAGACCATCTGCTCTATCCCGCAAATGGCGCCGGAGGTGACCGAGGACGGTGTGCCCCGACTGGACTGCATCGTCACTGTGGTTGACGCCCTGAGGATGCGCGACGAGTTTGAGGGCGGCCTGCGCCTACAGCGCCCCGACATCGACGAGGAAGACATAGAGAACCTGGTGATCCAGCAGATAGAGTTCTGCAACATCGTGCTGCTGAACAAGGCTGCCGAGGTGACGCCCGACGAACTGGGCCGTCTGCGCCAGATTGTGCACACGCTGCAGCCCAAGGCGGAGATCATAGAGTGCAACTATGGCGACGTCAGTTTCGACAAGATACTCAACACCGATATGTTCGACTTCGACCGCGTGGCAACCTCGGCCACCTGGATTCAGGAGGTGGAGCGTCATCATGAAGAAGAAGAGGATGATGACGATGATGATGATGACGAACATGAGCATGAACATCACCACCACGACCACGATGAGCATGAACACGGCCACCACCATCATCACCACGACGAAGGCGAGGCTGAGGAATATGGCATCGGCACATACGTGTACTATCGTCGCCGTCCGTTCAATCTGGGGCTGTTCGACGAGTTTGTGGCCCGCCAGTGGCCCAAGAGCGTCATCCGCGCCAAAGGCATCTGCTATTTCCAGGACGAGCAAGAGATGTGCTACCTCTTCGAGCAGGCAGGCAAGCAGGTCAGCATCCGTCAGGCCGGCCAGTGGTTCGCCACGATGCCGAAAGCCGAACTGCAGCAGATGATGGAGCGCGACGCTGCCCTGCGCCGCGACTGGGATGAGAAATATGGCGACCGTATGCAGAAACTGGTCTTCATCGGCCAGCATCTGGACAAGGCGGCCATCGCCGAAGCACTGGACAAGTGCCTGACGGAATGATGAAAATAACGACCGAACGGAAAAAAGTCTCACCATTTTTAGGTATTGTCGAAGAAATTTACTAACTTTGCAGCCTTGAACAAATAATCTATTTATAAATAGTTCTACAATGATTTATTCTAAGGAAGTTGAAAACATGTGCGTTGTGGCCAAAGGCCCCAACCACGGTCCTGCACCCATCCCCGAGGAGGGCAAGTGGATTCAGGCCAAAGAGATCAAGGACATTTCGGGCTATACCCACGGTATCGGCTGGTGCGCTCCTCAGCAGGGTGCCTGCAAACTGAGCCTGAACGTGAAGGACGGTATCATCCAGGAGGCCCTGGTCGAGACCATCGGTTGCACGGGCATGACCCACTCTGCCGCTATGGCCAGCGAGATCCTGCCGGGCAAGACCATCCTCGAGGCCCTGAACACCGACCTCGTTTGCGACGCTATCAATACCGCTATGCGCGAGTTGTTCCTCCAGATTGTCTACGGACGCACGCAGAGTGCCTTCTCTGAGGGCGGTCTCGTGATTGGTGCCGGTTTGGAAGACCTGGGCAAGGGCCTGCGCTCGCAGACGGGTACGCTCTATGGCACAGTGGCCAAGGGCACTCGCTATTTGGAACTGACCGAGGGCTACATCACCAAGCAGTTCCTGGACAAGGACGACCAGGTTTGCGGCTACGAGTATGTGCACCTGGGCAAGATGATGGAAGCCATCAAGGACGGTATGGACGCCAACGAGGCCGTGAAGAAGTTCACCGGCTCTTATGGCCGCACCACCGCCGAGCAGGGAATTGTGAAAGTTATTGACCCACGTAAAGCATAAAGGAGGACCCGAACTATGATTAGAAAAGTATCATTCGAGAGTTACGAGCGTCGCATCAACCAGGTGCTGGCCGCTCTGAAAGAGAACGGGATCAATAGCATCGAAGAGGCCAACGAGATCTGCGAGAAGGCAGGTGTAGACCCCTATCAGATGTGTGAGGAGACCCAGCGCATCTGCTTCGAGAACGCCAAGTGGGCATACGTTTGCGGTGCTGCCATCGCCATCAAGCGCGGTGTGAAGAATGCTGCCGAGGCTGCCGAGGCTATCGGCATCGGCCTGCAGTCGTTCTGCATCCCCGGCTCAGTGGCCGACGACCGCAAGGTAGGTCTGGGTCACGGTAATCTGGCTGCCCGTCTGCTGCGCGAGGAGACCGAGTGCTTCGCCTTCCTGGCCGGCCACGAGAGTTTCGCTGCTGCTGAGGGTGCCATCAAGATTGCCGAGAAGGCCAACAAGGTGCGCCAGAAGCCTCTGCGCGTTATCCTGAACGGTCTGGGCAAGGACGCCGCTATGATCATCAGCCGTATCAACGGCTTCACCTACGTGCAGACTCAGTTCGACTACTACACCGGCGAGGTGAAGGTGGTGAAGGAGACCCCGTACAGTGACGGTCCCCGTGCCAAGGTGAAGTGCTACGGCGCTGACGATGTGCGCGAAGGCGTGGCCATCCTGTGGAAGGAGAATGTCGACGTGTCGATCACTGGTAACTCGACCAACCCCACCCGCTTCCAGCACCCCGTGGCTGGTACCTACAAGAAGGAGCGCGTGCTGGCTGGCAAGCCTTACTTCTCGGTAGCATCAGGTGGTGGTACTGGCCGCACCCTGCACCCCGACAACATGGCTGCAGGTCCTGCTTCCTACGGTATGACCGACACGCTGGGCCGCATGCACAGCGATGCTCAGTTCGCCGGTTCTTCGTCAGTGCCTGCTCACGTTGAGATGATGGGCTTCCTCGGCATCGGCAACAACCCCATGGTGGGTGCTACCGTCTCTATCGCCGTGGAGATCGACCTGGCCTTGAATAAAAAGTAAAAAGGTAAAAAAGTAAAAAAGTCCCCGCTGCTCATCAGGAACAGCGGGGATTTTCTTGTTCGAGTGGTCTCTATCTTAGCAGGCCTTGAACGACATATCGAGGCCCTTCACCGAGTGAGTCAGCGCACCTACGCTGATAAAGTCGACACCCTGCTCGGCATAGTCGCGGATGGTGTCGAAGGTGATGCCACCCGATGATTCCGTCTCAAAACGATGGTCGATCAGTTCAACAGCCTTCTTCGTGTCGGGCACTGAGAAGTTGTCCAGCATGATGCGGTTCACGCCACCGTGATCCAGCACCTGCTGCAGTTCGTCGAAATTGCGCACCTCTATCTCAATTTTCAGGTCGAGGCCTTTCTCGTCCAGATACTTGTGGCAGCGGTCAATGGCATTGACGATGCCGCCGGCAAAGTCCACATGGTTGTCCTTCAGCAGAATCATGTCGAACAGGCCGATGCGGTGGTTGCAGCCTCCGCCTATCTTCACGGCCTGCTTCTCCAGCATACGCATACCCGGCGTGGTCTTGCGGGTGTCCAGCACGCGGGTGCCCGTGCCTTCCAGCCGCTTCACATAGCGGTCGGTCATCGTGGCAATGCCGCTCATGCGCTGCATGATGTTTAGCATCAAGCGCTCCGTCTGCAGCAGCGAGCGCACGCGTCCGGTCACAATCATTGCGATGTCGCCCTTCTTCACACGCGAGCCGTCACCCATCAGCACTTCAACCTTCATCTCAGGATCGAAGCGACGGAACACCTCCTTGGCCACCTCAACGCCAGCCAAGATACCGTCCTCCTTGATCAACAAGTGCGAACGGCCCATAGCGTCCTCAGGGATACAACACAAAGTGGTGTGGTCACCATCGCCGATATCTTCGGCAAACGACAGATCAATCAGCCTGTCAACAAGTTCCTCTACGCTTAACATAACTCATCAACTACTCAAAGTAAATACCTATTCCGATGCGAACGCCGAATCCACTGTACTCGTTGTGGTCCTTCAGGCTCAGATTGTAGTAGACCTCCGGCTCCAGAGTCACGGTGCGGTTCAAGAAGAAAGCGTAGCCCACCTGCACGGTCGGCACGAAATCATCAAACTGATGACGATGAACATAGTTGGCACCGGCACCTAGGTAGAGACCGTTCTGCTCGATGTAGTAACGCAGGCCGGCACCAGCGGTGAACTTATTCTCTCCAACCTTATTCCAATCGTAACCCAGCGTGGCGGTCACCATCCAGTCATCTTCAAACAGATAGCCGCACTTGGCTGCTACGTCCATGTGCCAACTCTGGTTCTTGTTCCAGTTGAGGTCGAAGCCAGACAGACTTGCCGAGGTGTAGAACTTATCCTTGGCGAAGGGCAGACGATCTGCCTGCTGTGCTTGAGTTGCTACAGATGAAACCAATCCGAAGATCATTAAAAACAGAAATTTTCTCATAGTCATTATGCGTTTATTGTTTAGATTTGTTGTATTTCAGATACCAAGCCACAAACCACGTCAGGGCTACCACCAGTGCACCTCCGGCAATCACCCAGGTCCACACGGGAGCCAGCGTGAACACCTTCTCGGTGAAGAAGAACGTGGTGCACACCACCGTCATAAACAGTGCCGGAATCAGCGTGATGAAGTAGTTCTTGTGCTGGCGTACCAGATAAACCGTGATGGCCCAAAGCGTGAATACCGACAGGGCTTGGTTGCTCCATCCGAACCAACTCCAGATGATCTTAAAGCCCTGAGGATCGGCCATCTGCCAGATCAGAATGCCCATAGTGACTGCAAACAGGGGAATGCACACATAAAGGCGGCGACGAATGGTCTTCTGCTCCAGGTGCAGGAAGTCGGCAATGATTAGACGGGCCGAACGCAGGGCTGTGTCGCCACTGGTGATCGGAGCAGCCACCACACCCAGCATGGCCAGGATGCCACCAAAAACGCCAAGCCAGTCGTTGCAGATCAGGTTCACGATGGTCGGTGCATCGTTCACGGCATCAGCGCCACCTGCTATCGTGGTGTAACCGGGCTCAGGAGAGTCGTAGAAGAAATACATGGCTACGGTGGCCCAAATCAGAGCCACGACACCCTCGGTGATCATAGCGCCATAGAACATGGGACGCCCCATCTTCTCACTCTTCACGCAGCGGGCCATGAGGGGCGTCTGCGTGGCATGGAAACCACTGATGGCACCACACGCGATGGTGATAAACAGGCAGGGGAACAGGCGGTCGGTAGTGAGCAGGTCACCGTCAACACCGTTCCACAACTCCGGCAACTGCGGATGCTTCACCAGCAGCATCACCATCAGCGCAGCGGCCATAAACAGCAGCGAGAAGGCGAAGAGCGGATAAATCTTGCCGATAATCTTGTCGATAGGCATCATCGTGGCGATGATGTAGTAGATGAACACCACTGCTATCCAGAACACGTAAGGGCCGAAGTGCTCGGTGAAGTAGGCCGGCTCCCAGATGCCGCCCAAAATCTTGGCGGGGCTGAACACAAACACGGCACCCACCATCATCAGCAGGAACACCGAGAAGACCAGCATCACCTGCTTCGTGGCATTGCCCAGGTAACTGCCGATGATGTCTGGCAGGTTGGCACCTCCATGCCTAATCGACAGCATACCAGACAGATAGTCGTGGGTGGCTCCTGCGAAGATACAGCCCAAAACAATCCACAGATAGGCAGCAGGGCCAAACTGCGCGCCCATGATGGCACCAAAGATGGGACCCGTGCCGGCAATATTAAGGAACTGGATCATGAATATCTTCCATGAAGGCAGTACCATGAAGTCCACACCATCGGCCTTGGCGACAGCCGGGGTGGGACGGTCGTCGGGTCCAAATACTCTCTCAACAAAGCGGCCATACAGAAAATAGCCTAACACAAGAGCCACGAGGCTCACTACAAAAGTTATCATTTTTTGCGTTTAAGTGAATTCACGATGCAAAGGTAATAATAAAATAAGAATTAAGAATTAAGAATTAAGAATTTTTTTGTACCTTTGCACGGAATTTTTCAGTTTGTCAAGCAATGAAGCATCTATATACCCTACTCCTCTCCCTGATGATGGCCCTCGGCAGCAGTGCCCAGACACCTGAACAGACCCTCTGGAATGCGGCACCCGCCACGAAGTACGAGGTGAGGGCCGTCTGGCTGACCACCATCGGCGGCATCGACTGGCCACACTCCTACGATGCCGCCAAGCAGCGCGAGGAGATGATCCAGACCCTGGACCGCCTGAAGCAGGCGGGCATCAACATGGTGCTGGTGCAAACCCGCGTGCGCGCCACCACCATCTACCCCTCTGCCATCGAGCCCTGGGACGGCTGTGTCACTGGCCATCCTGGTCGTGCCCCCGGCTACGATCCGCTCCAGTTGTGCATCGACCTGTGCCACGAACGCGGCATGGAGTGTCACGCCTGGGTGGTCACCATCCCCGTTGGCAAATGGAACAACCTGGGCTGCAGGCAGTTGCGACAGAAGCATCCGCGCCTGATCAAGCACATTGGCGACGAGGGCTACATGGATCCCGAGCAGCCACAGACGGGCGACTACCTGGCACGGATGTGCACAGAAATAGTGCGCAACTACGATGTGGACGGCATCCACCTCGACTACATACGCTACCCCGAGACGTGGCCTAAACTGAAGCGGGGCGAGAGCCGCAGCAAGCGCATCGCCTGCATCACCGACATTGTGCGCAAGATCAGCCATGCCGTGAAGAGCGAGAAGCCCTGGGTCAAGATGTCGTGCTCGCCCATCGGTAAGTACGACGACCTGCGCCGCTACCGCTCGGGTGGCTGGAATGCCCGCACGGCAGTCAGCCAGGATGCACAGGCCTGGCTGCGCGACGACCTGATGGACGCCCTCTTCCCCATGATGTACTTCCAGGGCAACAACTTCTATCCCTTCGCCATCGACTGGCAGGAGCAGAGTCACGGCCGCATGGTGGTGCCGGGATTGGGCATCTACTTCCTCGACCCGAAGGAGGGTCGGTGGACGCTGCCGATGGTTGAGCGCCAACTGCACGTGCTGCGCCAACTGGGCTTGGGGCACTGCTATTTCCGCTCGAAGTTCTTCACCGACAACACGCGCGGCATCTACGACTTCTCGTGCCGCTTCGACGCCACGCCCACGCTCATTCCGCCCATGACTTGGGCCAACCGCCCTGCACCAAAGGCCCCCACTACCCTCTCGCTGCAGGACAACCTGCTGTCGTGGAGCGGTGCCAGCGACCCCAGCAACGCGCCTTACCTATTATATAATGTGTATGCCAGCGACCGCTATCCCGTAGACACTGACAATCCCCACAACCTCGTGGCCACGCGCCGCACGGCCACCAGCCTCCTGGTGCCCACACCGCAGGGCAAGTACTACGCCGTGACGGCCATGAACCGCTACGGGCAGGAGAGCCCTGCCATACAAATGGAGGCAGGCGACCAGAAGGTACAAATGGCCCACCAGAAGGTACAGATTTCAACAGGACGCCCCATCATCCTGCCCCCGAAAGGTCAGGTGCTCGATGCCGACTACGTCATCGTGGAGAGCATGACCGGCCAGCAGATCAGCGTCAGCCCCTACGCCGAGCGTCTCAGCGTGGAGCACCTGCCCGATGGTATGTACCGCCTCCGCTCGCTGGGCAAGAAGGGACGCACCCACCGCATCGGCTACTTCACCGTCTACAGAAAAAACAATCATCCAGATGAATAGACATTTCTTGCTACTGCTGCTTCTCGCCCTGCCCCTCACGATCTGCGCTCAAGCCGTGCAGCAGGGCATGGTGAAAACCATCGGACGACCGGGTAAGCCGGGCGTGCCGCTCGGTGGCGTGACCATTCGGGTGAAAGGCGTGGGCAATGCGGTGCTCAGTTCAGAAAACGGGCACTTCAGTTTCACGGCTCCCGACAAGAAGAACGGCGATGCCTTCGTGCTGCTGAGCGTCAGGAAAAACGGCTACGAACTGAAGGACAACGGCCTCATAGGACGCTCGCAGGTGTTCTCCACGCAGGTACCTGTAGAGATCTCGATGGTGGACACCAAGCAGTTGGAGGCCGACCGACAGCGCATAGAGCGCAACGCAGAGCGCGTGGCCGAGGAGAACTACCAGAAGAAGGCGCAGGAGATAGAGAAGCAGTTGAAGGAGAACAAGATCACTGCCGAACGCTACCGTCAGGAGTTGCAGAGCCTGCAAGACCACTACGAGAAGTACCTCTCGCTGATTGGCGATATGGCCGACCGCTATGCACGAACCGACTACGACCAACTGGACTCCATCGACCGCGAGATAAACATCTGCATAGAGAACGGCGAACTGGACAAGGCCGACTCGCTCATACACACCGTCTTCGACCCAGAGACCGTGCTGGAGCGCAACCGGGCGGCAAAGGAGGAGATACAGCAGCGCATCGCCTTTGCCCAGAGCATCATCGACAAGGCTTCGGCTGACAGGGCCGCCATCCTCCGCGACATCGACTATGCCCGCCGCGTGGCGGTGCTGTGCGACCGTGTGGCCGAAGAATACATGGCCAGCGGCCAGAGCGAACTGGCTCGCGCCAACCTGCAGAAATCCTTAGACATCAAAAACATCCTCTACGGCGAAGAGAGCGAAGAGGCCCAAGAGACGCTGCTGAAACTGAAAAGCCTGGAGCAATGACGCCGCCCCTTCAGATAGGGTCGAACGAACGGCCGTCGAAGCGGACGAAGCCCGACAGCGTACCGATGTAAAAAAAAGGCAGGAGGCATCGTGCATTTTCTTACAGAAAAATTCCATCGCGCTGGATTTTGCAAAACAGAACGGGAAAAGTCTTGCTCGTTTCAGATAAAATGTGTAACTTTGCAGCCGCGAAACGAAACAAACAGTAATAAGACAATGACCACAAAGAATCTTAAGAAGGTGCTCGTGCTCGGCTCGGGCGCACTGAAAATCGGACAGGCAGGTGAGTTTGACTACTCTGGTTCGCAGGCCCTGAAGGCACTGCGCGAGGAGGGCATCAAGAGCGTGCTGGTGAACCCCAACATCGCTACCATCCAGACATCGGAGGGCATCGCCGACAAGGTGTACTTCCAGCCGGTGAACACCCACTTCGTGACGGAAATCATCAAGAAGGAGCGTCCTGACGGCATCCTGCTGGCCTTCGGCGGACAGACGGCCCTGAACTGCGGCACGGAACTCTATCAGAACGGCACGCTGAAGGAGTATGGCGTACAGGTGCTGGGCACCAGCGTCGAGGCCATCATGAACACTGAGGACCGCGACCTCTTCGTGAAGAAACTGGACGAGATCAACCTGAAGACGCCCGTGAGCCACGCCGTGGAGAACATGGACGATGCCCTGCGTGCAGCCCACGAGATAGGCTTCCCCATCATGATCCGCTCGGCCTACGCGCTGGGCGGCCTTGGCAGCGGCATCTGTCCTGACGAGAAGGCCTTCCGCGAGTTGGCCGAGAGCGCCTTCACGTTTGCGCCACAGATTCTGGTGGAAGAGAGCCTGAAGGGCTGGAAGGAGATAGAGTTCGAGTGCATCCGCGATGCCAACGACCACTGCTTCACCGTGGCCTCGATGGAGAACTTCGACCCCCTGGGCATCCACACGGGCGAGTCGATCGTGGTGGCTCCCACCTGCTCGCTGAAGGAGGAGCAGGTGAAGATGCTGCAGGAGATCACCATCCGCTGCGTGCGCCATCTGAACATCGTAGGCGAGTGCAACATCCAGTTCGCCTTCAACGCCGAGACCAACGACTACCGCATCATCGAGATCAACGCCCGCCTGTCGCGCTCCAGCGCACTGGCCTCTAAGGCTACGGGCTATCCCCTCGCCTTCGTGGCCGCCAAGATTGCCCTCGGCTATACGCTCGACCAGATTGGCGAGATGGGCACCACGAGCAGTGCCTATGTGGCCCCCAGCCTCGACTATATGATCTGCAAGATTCCCCGCTGGGACCTGACGAAGTTTGCAGGCGTCAGCCGTCAGATCGGCTCGTCGATGAAGTCCGTCGGCGAGATCATGTCGATAGGCCGCTCCTTCGAGGAGATGATACAGAAGGGCCTGCGCATGATCGGACAGGGCATGCACGGCTTCGTGGGCAACGACCACACGAAGTTTGCCGACCTGGACACCGAACTGGCCAACCCCACCGACCTGCGCATCTTTGCCATCGCACAGGCTCTGGAGGAGGGCTACACCGTGGAGCGCATCGAGCAGTTGACCAAGATCGACGTGTGGTTCCTGGAGCGCCTGAAGCACATCGTAGACCTGAAGCATAAGTTGCAGGAATACAACCGCTTGGAGGATATCCCCGATGCTTTCCTGCTGGAGGTGAAGCGCTGCGGATTCTCTGACTTCCAGATAGCCCGCTTCGTGCTGAAGCCCCAGAGCGGCAACATGGAGAAGGAGAACCTCGAGGTGCGCCGCTACCGCAAGGAGCGCGGCGTGCTGCCCTCGGTGAAGCGCATTCCCACCGTGGCCTCCGAGCATCCTGAACTGACAAACTACCTCTACTTCACATACACCCACGTGCCCGCCTTCGGAAATGCTGAGGGCGAGGCCTACAAGACGAAGCACGACATCAACTACTACAACAACGAGAAGTCGGTCATCGTGCTCGGCTCGGGTGCCTATCGCATCGGCTCCAGCGTAGAGTTCGACTGGTGCTCGGTGAACGCCATCAACACGGCTCGCAAGTTGGGCTACAAGTCGATCATGATCAACTACAACCCCGAGACCGTATCGACCGACTACGACATGTGCGACCGCCTCTACTTCGACGAACTCTCGCTGGAGCGCGTGCTCGACGTCATCGACCTCGAGTCGCCCCGCGGCGTCATCGTCTCCGTGGGCGGACAGATACCCAACAACCTGGCCATGAAACTGCACCGTCAGGGTGTGCCCGTGCTGGGCACCAGCCCCGTCGACATCGACCGCGCTGAGAACCGCGACAAGTTCTCGGCCATGCTCGACAAACTGGGCATCGACCAGCCCGCCTGGCGCGCGCTGACCTCGTTTGAGGATGTCAAGCAGTTCGTCGACGAGGTGGGCTATCCCGTGCTGGTGCGTCCCAGTTACGTGCTCTCCGGCGCAGCCATGAACGTGTGCTACGACGATGAGGAGTTGCACCGCTTCCTCAACATGGCCACCGAGGTGTCGAAGGAGTTCCCCGTGGTCATCTCGAAGTTCATGACCGAGACCAAGGAGATAGAGTTCGACGCCGTGGCCGACAAGGGCCAGGTGGTGGAGTACGCCATCTCCGAACACGTGGAGTATGCCGGCGTACACTCGGGCGACGCCACGATGGTCTTCCCCGCCCAGCACATCTACTTCAGCACCGTGCGCCAGATCAAGAAGATAGCCTACAAGATTGCCGCCGAACTGAACATCTCGGGTCCCTTCAACATCCAGTTCCTGGCCAAGAACCGCGAGGTGAAGGTCATCGAGTGCAACCTGCGCGCCTCGCGCTCCTTCCCCTTCGTGTCGAAGATCCTGAAGCGCAACTTCATCGAGACGGCCACCAAGATCATGCTCGATGCCCCCTACCAGAAGCCCGAGAAGGGCGAGTTCGACATCGACCGCATCGGCGTCAAGGCCAGCCAGTTCTCGTTCGCCCGTCTGCAGAATGCCGACCCCGTGCTGGGAGTCGACATGTCGTCCACGGGTGAGGTCGGCTGCCTGGGCGACGACCTCCACGAGGCCCTGCTCAACGCCCTCATCGCCACCGGCTACCGTCTGCCCCGCAAGGCCGTGCTCATCTCCTCTGGCGCCGCCAAGGGCAAGGTGAGCCTGCTCGAGCCCGCACAGCAACTGGTGAAGAAGGGCTACGAGGTCTACGCCACTCCCGGCACTGCCCGCTTCTTCTGCGACAACGGCGTGGACGCCAAGGCCGTCTGCTGGCCCGACGAGGAGGGTGAGAACAACGTGATGGAGATGATCGCCCAGCACCGGTTCGACCTGATCGTCAACGTGCCGAAGAACCACACCAAGCGCGAACTGACCAACGGCTACAAGATTCGCCGCGGCGCCATCGACCACAACATCCCCCTGATGACCAACGTGCGCTTGGCCAAGGCCTTCATCGAGGCCTTCACCGCCATGAGCCTGGAGGACATCAAGATCAAGAGTTGGCAGGAGTACAACGCCTAAGAGAACAGGAAAACCTTTCAACAACATTTCAATAGCGAAGGGGCATCCCGCAAGCCGCACGCCGCACGTGCAGCATCGGGGGTGCCCCTTTCTTCTTTGGTATCATTCCTTCTTTTTCTTATTCACATTCAGTGGTGTGGAGCGGGGGAAGGCTATGCTGTAGGCAGCGTCGAGGGCCCGCTGGTCTACCTTGCCGAAAGTGATGCCCAGCCGCACGCTGACGATGGCCCTGAGCAGTTCGCGGTGGCGGCGCGGACGGAGCGACGGCGGCGGCAGTTCGTCCCAGCCGCAGATGGGGTCGCAGCCGTCGTCCAGCGCGAGCGAGGCCCTGTGGCACACCTCCCAGATGAAGTCATCGAATGAGCGAGAGCCATGCAAGCGTGCTTGCTGATGGCCGAGCGTGAGATGACTCGACGAAGTCAAGCCGTCATCGGCTTCGGAGCCGAACCACATCTGCAAAACGCGACGTATGCAGAAGCGCCTGTGCTGCTCCCAGAGGAGGCGCCTCGTGCGCTCCAGCCGTAGCCAGAGCCGCACGAAGCATTCTTGGGTGTTACTTAGTTCCATGTTTCAAGTTCCATGTTTCAAATCGATTTTGACAAATGACCAAATGACCATCGTGACCACTCATCACTTCTTCATGTATCTACCTTCCTCCGTCTGCACGATGAGTCCCTGGTTGCGCCAGTTCTTCAGCATCTGGCGGACGCTGTTGCGGGTCACGCCGCCCCCTTTCACGGCCACCGAGTGCTGCATGGCCTGCTCGATGGTGAACTGCACGTCCAGCCGCTCGTAGATGGTGTCGTTCTTGCCGCGCTTCAGCCGTTCGCCACTCGGGTATCCGGCATATTCGCGGCTGGTGAAGGCGTTCTCTATGCGCTCGCGGAAGAAGTGGAGGGCGTTCTCCAGCAGCGAGTCGGCTATCACGTCGTAGGCCTTCAGCATCTGTGGCGTCTGAGCCTTCAGGAGTTGCTCTTTCCACAGATTGGGATTCTGCTTCAGCCGTGCCTCGGCACCGCTTAATCCATACTTCTGGATGAGCGTCTCGCACACCCGGCAGAGCATCAGGCAGCAGGTCATACGCTGTGCCGTCACGCAGATGCGGAAGCGCTGGCGGGCACGCACCTTGTCGTCGTTCATCATCGTCTCTATGCGAATCCGCTCGACCCACTCGCGCCCCTTCTGTTCGAGTTTCGGCAGCACCACCTCGCCCTGCATCAGCGGCAGCAGATGGGCCACCTGCTGGATGCGCTCCGCCTGTCGCTCGGTCAGCACGTAGGGCTTCTCCTCCAGCGGTGCAAAGGTGTTGTCGGGCGTGCGGGCCACGGCGATGCGGCTCTGGAATCCGTCGGTATAGTTCGACACGACGCGATAGAGGGCATCGGGCGTGCCGCACATCGTGACGTTCCACAGCAGGTGCTCTATGTGTACGTTGACGGCATCGGCACTTCGGGCCTCGCGCTCATACTTCGTGCCGTCGTACGACTGACGCAGCATCACCGAAAAGTCGCTCAGGGCCGACTTCCACTTCTGCGCCACCGTGTCGGCCTCGGGGGTAAAGGAAAAAGCGTGCCGTCCCTCCGTGTTGGCCAGACGCTCGGCCAGATTGGCCACCGTGTTGTTCAGCGTCAGGCAGCGCACCGGCAACTTCGGTTCCTCGGGCTGCTCCTTCTTGTTCTTCGCCGCCCGCTTCTTCTGTCGCCACTCCTCCTCCTGCACCTGGTACATCTTGTCCAGTGCCCTCACCTCGCTCATCCAGGCATCCACCACGGGGTCGATGTCGCCCTTGCCCGAGGCAAAGTCACCGGCGATGTACGAGATGAGGTTCAACCCCTTCTTACGCCCGTGAACGTCGAGCACCACGCCCGTAGCCAATGCTCCGATGCAGGGACAGACGGCCACGACCACCGGCATGGCCAACTGCGGCCCTACGGCCGCTATCGACTCGCGCACGCCCTGCGGCAGCCTCAAATTGCACAGAGGGGTCGCAGCCGCTGTGCAATCCGCGTCATCATTACACAGAAGGGGCTGTTCCGCTGTGCAATCCGCTGTGTAATCTGCCAATATCTGATCCATCGCGCGCGAGCCCTTGGTAGGTTCCTTGCAAGCCGAGCGGACGATGCTCCTCATCTCCTGCTCCGACAATCCGTAGCGAGGCATCACCTCCAGCAGCCACTCCTCAGAGTCATCGCAGATGGCACGAAGGTTGGCCGCCAACTGATGCAGCCGCTTGTTGCGCTCGCCCTCTGAGGGCTCACCGCCCGTTCTGCGCCAGTACTCAGCGATGATGGCGGCGTAAGAGACGCCCTTGAACTCGCTCGGAAATTTCTTGTCCGAGGACTCTGTGGCTTCGAGGATTTCCTGATTTGCCAGAGGCGCACCATCCGCTGAATCCCTGGCCCCTGCGGTCTCCTCTGAACGAAAGATGGCATCGTCCAGAAACAGCAGATCCTCCTCGCTGTCCGTGGTGGTGAAAAACACGCGGGTGACGTCCTTCGCCCCATCGTCGTATTCCACCTTCAAGAGTTCGCTCGCCCACTTCAGGTTCTCCTCCTGCGAGAGTTCCGGCCGACGGCGGAACACCAGGTGATAGCCCTCGCCCCGTGCACTCCGTTCCAGCATCATCAGGCCCAGTTCCTGCCTTTTCTGCAGGATGCGCTCCTTCAGCGGCAGCATCTGCTCGGCAGGGATGTGGTCGATGTCCATGCCCACGGTGGTGCTCATCCTGGTCGACCCCTTCAGCGAGCCGTCCTCATTGGGCAGGCACGAGTAGTTCATCTGCACCAGGCGCATCTTCTGCCGCTCGTCACCCTCGCGCACGGTCTTCACGATGGCCTTCTGCTTCGCCGTGCCGCGCAGTGCCAGATACTCCTCTCTCTTGAGGACAGGGCGCATCATCTTCGCCCCGTCCTTGTAGTAAATCACATATACACTCATACTACCACTGCGTTTCGGTTTTACGTGTCTTGATAAACGCCGCCTGCTGCTCCGCCTCGTCGCGATAGAGCGCCTCGATGAGCGCCTTGCCCAGCCGTTTGGGGAACCGCAGTTGGAAGATCACGCTCCCCAGCGTCTCCTTCACCTCGCCGTGAGCCGTGCGGAAGAGCGTCGTGTAGCGGCTGCCGCTGTCCTTGGCGTAGGGCGTGAAGCGGCTCGTGCCGTCATCCTCCGTCACCATGCGGCCCTTCTGGCTCACCTCGCCACCGCCGCCGCAGACGATGTGCTGCCCCTGCTCGAAGGCGCAGGGATAGATGTTGATGTTACCATTCTCGGTAAACACTGTCTGTGTCTCCATCTGGAGATTGCCGATAAAAACTCGATTCTTCATTTTTTGAGTTGATTTTGCGAGAGAAGTTTTCGAGAAAGGCGCCTACATCATTGCTGATGCTCAATTGATTCCCTCGACCTCAACTCAGGTTAGTGATTATTTGTTAAGTTTCACGATATCCGTGGCCAGCACTTCCTGAAACGTCTGTCCCTGATACTCGTGCGTAGAGAAACGGAGCGTGGCCAAGACCACATCGCCCTCGTAGAACCTGCATGCGGCCAGGTTGCCCAGCATCGCACACACATACTCGTTTTCAAACTTTGAGCCGCCCAGTTCGCGAAGCACGATATTGCACTTGCAGATCTGTCCGTTCTCACTCTTCGCTGACTGTACGCTGAAGGCCTCGCCCTGGCGTACCACTTTCAAGATCTTTGTTTCCATCAATGTATCTTTTCGACGGTGCAAAGGTACGACAAAGGAAAAAGAAAAACCCCCTACGCGATGGGTACGCGTAGGGGGTACGAGTTAACGAAAGTGATTGATAATCAGGCCTCTCTCTGAAGAGTGATCAGTCTCAGCATCTTCTCCCTAAACTGACCATACTGCTTCTGGTCGAGCGCATCGTTGTAGTCGCCGCGCATGTTGTTGCGATGCCAGAACGCCTCAAAGGTCTTCCACTTGTTCTTCAAGTTCAGCAGCGATGCCATGTGGTCGGCCAGCACCGCACTCAGCGTGCGCGACAGCAGCGGCTGACAGTCATCGTCCACCCATCCTGCCTCGCGCGCAGCCGCCCACAGCCGGAGGGCCTCGTCGCTCCTCAGCACGGCGCACGGCCCCGCGACGGCGACGGACTCTTCGGCCGACTGCTCCTTCACCCCGTCGGCCACCCTCACCTCGGCCTTATCGACCGACAGATAGACATTCTCGTTGTCGTGGATGTCGATATACGACCCCTGCACGTAGATCTTATTTCCTGCCATTTTCGCCCTTCGTCTTTCCGTTCATGTCCACCCGTCGGTTGTCGTGAATGTCGTTGTAGTTGCCCGCCACGTTCACCACCTTCGCCTCCCGATCCTCGTCGTCCAGGCCCTCCAGCGTCGTGGCCAAGTCCTCAGGCAGCACGATGCCGTTGGCCACCACCAGTTCCAGCACCATCTCCTTCACCGCCGTGCGCTTCTCGATGCGCTTCTGCTTCGACTTGTTCACAAACGTGCGCAGCGCCTTCAGCACCTCCTCGTTCGACGATTTCCTGGCCACGCCGGCCGACAGTTTGCTCAGTTCCTTCAGCCTCATCTCCAGTTCCTGCGAGCGCTCCCTCTCCTCCTGCAACTGCTGCCGCAGCGCGTCGGCCTCCTCGTCGCGCTTCTGGGCCTCCTCGTTCAGCCGATCAATCTCGCGAGTCAGATCGTCCGTCACCTCCAGCGCCTTCAGGTAGGTGCCTATCTGCTCATACCTCTCCATCAGCCGCTCCTGCTCGCCCTCCAGCGTGCGCCGGGCCTCGTCTCTCCAATCTTTCAGTACCTTAAAATCTATTTCCATCGGTTAGTGTAATATGTGTTTAGTGTAACTATATAGAAAAAAACGAGCGCAAAGATACAAAATTCCCCGCTCATCGGCGCACGAACGGGAAACTATTTTCGGTTAAAGTTTGTGAAGCCAAGATCTGGCGAGGGCAAAAACTTATAAAAAATTTATTGAAATATTTGGATGATAAAAGAAAAATGCCTATCTTTGCAGCGTCAAGGAGTAATTCTTGGCTATCCGGTAAACATGTGAGGCCTTAGAGGCTGAGAATGCCGAGAGGAGTAAGCCTTCATCGACCCTGCTCCATTTAAAAGTCACCTGCGGGTGGCTTTTATTTTTCATAGAGTTTCTTGAATTCCGTATAGAAACGGGCCGAAAGGGCGAATCTCCTGAATATCGACAACTCGTACTTCCTTCTGAAAATCAACACCTCAAGAGCCTTCTCGTTCGACTCAAAATAGTTCTTGATGTCGGCTGCCAGTAGACGGGTATTATACTTCCCCGGCATGTTCAGTAGCGCACGGTTGGCCTGTTCGGCAGACTCGTTGAGCCTGGTCAGCACGATATTCTTTCCGCTGATGTTCTTCAGGTCGAACAACTTGTACACCCCACGGCGCTCCAAAATGTAGTCAGGTGTTTTCATCCCATAGGGATTGGGCAGGATGAACACACGGTAGCCATGCTCCACGGCCTTGCGTGCCGCCATGAGAAGTGACGGGAAGTCATCGTCCTGCACTTCCTGTCTCTGATCAAAGGTCCGTTGTTTTTTACCTCCGACGGTATAGATGAAAGGCTCGCCGGGAAGGGCGCGAAACTCCTTCCTGGCGGCAATCTCCTTCAGTTTGATACCGAAGGCAGCACCTTCGAGCGATTTCAGCAACTCCAGTTCTGCTCGTATATCGCCCTTCGCCATCATGATGTCAAGTGAATGATTTGGGTTAAAGTTTGTGAAGGCAAGATTTTGACGAGGGGCAAAGAGCGTCTATCGCACCTTCTTCTGTCTTTCCTATTCATCAAAATCATCCTTTAAACTTACGAAATCTTCATAGAGGGTAGAACCGAATTTCGCCTTTCCATTCCATTTATGCAGTTTATATACTTCTGGAATAGTGTTGATAGCAACCTTATCTACACCCACCTTTAGTTTTTCCATCTGCTCTTGCGAGATCTCAACAATGGCGTAATGTCGTTCGTTTGCACTGGAAGTTGAAAAGCCTGTTCCCCAATAAACAGAACTTGAAGATGTTTTCCTACTTCCTTCATATCCCTCAAGTTTCAGGACAGAGCCGTCATTCAGTTTAATCTTTACCGTCGTTAGATTGGTAAGTCGATACTTTGCATCGTCCTTAAACGATAGGATTAGAAAGTAATGACCATCAAATTTATAGGCACAAAAACGCAGCATTAGTTCCCACACCGCGAAATTCCGCTGCATAAGTGGTTATCATTGAGCAACAGAACAACAAAATCAAGATTAATCGCTTCATCAGCATACCTTTTACTCCATTTATATATTTTCAATGCACAAAGATAGCAGAAAAAACAGAAACAGCCAAAAATTTCCTGAACTTTTTGAAAACACAATGAACCAATAAAAACGTGGTCAAAGTGGTCAAGGTCAAAATGGTCATTTTCATTTTCGGATTCTGTCATTTGTTCACTATAATATAAATATATATAGTTATATTATAGTGCAGATTTTGACAAACTCAAAAACGATTTTGACCAAATGACCAAATGACCAAAATGACACGCAAAGGCGTCCCCCCCGAAAAAAAAATCGAAAAAAATCTGCAAAAGATTCGTAAACCGCAATGGAAATGTTGTACCTTTGCCGTCGCATTCAGGATGCAAACGGTTTCTCCCACCCCCACCGACGGCACCTTGAGGTCGAAACAATGCTCCCTTAGGGGGGTAAGGAAGCATTCGGACGGCAGCAGGGAAGCATCGGAAGGAGAAGTTAAGTATGTCGCTGTATCACAGCAACCCCAACCAAACCATTAACCATTAAAACCTTAAACCACTATGAGTCAGAAGTACATCAAGAAACGAAACAACAACGCAGAGTCGACCGCCTACGGCAAGTACTACGCAAGCGCCGTCTACGACGGACACTTCATCGAGACCGAGGAACTGGCCAACTACATCCAGCAGCAGGCCTCG
>JAFUUL010000086.1 GCA_017483805.1 Prevotella sp. | reverse complement strand
GGTATTCAGCAGATACACCGACGCAACGCAGAACGTGGACTGGTACATGGTGAGCAACTACACCAACAGCCTGAACCGCTGGGGCGGCTTCGCACCGCAGGGATGGACCGTGCCCTACGCCTCGCAGTATCAGAAGATGATTGACAACATCGCCGGCATCGCCACCAACAAGCCCGACGGCACCATCGGCGCATCCTTCCTCAAGGGCGGCGTCTATGGCCTGAACACGAAGGCAACGGGCTTCATCGGCGTAGGATTCCTCACGGACAGTCATGGCTCCTTTGATGCTGTCTCGCTGAACAACAAGGAAGTACTCTACCTCGGTGCCATCGCCGATGCCGACAGGGAGAAACTCGACGGAACGGGGAATGTCTATGGGAAGAGACACGAACTGGAATCTCAGTTCCGCTGCGACGCACTGGCCGTAAGACCCTCCGAGGGCTCTGCCGCCATGACATGGTTCCTCGACCAGTCCATCGTTCTGCTCGACAACGAAAAGATTACGGACACCAGTATCTGGCCTGAGTCCGTTCGCAATAAGGACAATTGGAAGGATCACCACGGGAGCGTCATAGGAACCGTGAATTATGTGTATTATGACAAGAACACGAAATACGACATGCCAGCCCAGAAGGTGTGCTTCCCCGTCATCATCTGCCAGAGGGTGATCAAGTAGCAGCAGCCCCGGCCTCTCATCGCCCCTCCCCGCTGGCGGCCATCCCGCCGCCGGCGGTTCCGGCGATGAAGTAAAGCCCCCTTTACTCGCCCACGGACGCCCCGGCAATGGAGCAAAGACCCCTTTACTCGCCCACGGACGCCCCGGCAATGGAGCAAAGACCCCTTTACTCGCCCACGGACGCCCCGGCAGTGGAGCAAAGACCCCTTTATTCGCCCACGGACGCCCCGGCAGTGGAGCAAAGACCCCTTTACTCGCCCACGGACGCCCCGGCGATGGAGCAAAGACCCCTTTACTTGGCAAAAATTCAATCAGCAATCATTTAAAAGACAAAAAACTATGTCATCAGACATTTTAAGCATTCCGCAAATCGCAGTGCCCGACCTGGCTAACATCCAGAACGACCTGCACATCGGACAGGGCACCGACATCTCCAAGCGACTGCAAAAGGCCCGCTGGACCGACGAGACCCGCGCCACGAAGGTATTCCCCGACAACGTCGATGCGCTGATGGGCGCCTTCGTCTCGGCACACGCCGCCGAGGACCAGGTCTATGTGCAGACCCAGGGCAGCGACCTGACCAAGCAGCGACTGGAGAAGGACGCGCAGCGCGACGTGCTCTACAAGGAGATCCGCAAGACCGTCGACACCTTCGCCACGCTCAGCATCTTCCCCGAGAAGCAACAGAAGGCCCTCGTCATGCAGCCCATCATGCAGAAGTACAACATCCAGCCCGACGGCGGCATCGAGGCGCAGACCGTCGCCACCGACCAGTGGCTGCAGGAGCAACTGCGCAACTACCAGTGCGAACTCGCTGCCAAGGAACTCGGCATCTACGACAGCATCAACCAACTGAAGACGCTCAACGACGAGATTCAGCAACTCACCGCCGACCGCAACGACGAGCGCGCACAGAAGACCACCGCTGAACTCCGCAACGCCCGCACCGAGACCGACCAGGCCTTCCGCGCCCTCGCCCTGATGCTCAACGCCCAGGCCATCACCGCAGCCGACAACTATCTCTACACGGAACTCATCAAGTCGATTCAGGAGACCATCAAGTACTACCGCCAGATCGCCGACGACCGCCGCCGCACGAACCGCCGCGTCGCCGTGAAGTCCGAAGTCGTGGGCCGTCACACCTACGCCACCGTCAGCGGCTGGACGTGGGAGCGCCTCATCCAGAACGGCAAGGCCGCGCTGGCCGTCGACTCCGAAGATGTCGCCCGCATCGTCTCCACCGACAAGAAGGCCCTGAAGGCCGGCGGCCTCCTGCTCGCCCTCAACGGTGTGGCCGTGAAGCCCGAGGACGAGGTGGATGCCACAAAGGAGTACGAACTGATTCCCACCGAGTAAAGATACAGCCCCCTTATTGACGGCGACACTCTCTCATAATAATATATGACCCCCGTGCGGCGGCAGCCGTCTGAAACAAAAGCCCCGCACGGTTTTAATAAATGCGAACGCTCTTTGACATACTGAGACAGACGGATAAAACAAAAGAAATCTCGGAGCAGCGAGAGCAAAGCCAAACTCGCTTGAGCTTTGCCGAGTCGCGAAAGAGATTCAACCAAAGGTTAAATATCGGATAATCGCACGATTATTCGGAAAGTTTTCGTAAATTTGCAGCCGTAAACATATAAATAAGGAGAATTATGGAAGCAAGAACAACAACGACCGCTCCGAAGAAGCGGATTTCAAAAACAGCAAGGTGGGCCAGAGCCCACAAGTGGGTAATCGAGGTTGTAGACCCTGAACTGCAGAAGCAGTGCAAGAGTTACAAGGACGGACAGAAAATCATTCGCCCATGAGACTGATGCTTGACACATGCGCCATCATCGACCTGCTCGTTGATATGGACAATCTGAGCAAAGGCGCACAGGCACTTATTGAAGACCCTGAGAACATACTCTTCGCCAGTGCCGAGTCGATGCGCGAACTGGTGGTAC
The DNA here is from genome assembly GCA_017483805.1 of Prevotella sp. Classification (GTDB taxonomy): domain Bacteria; phylum Bacteroidota; class Bacteroidia; order Bacteroidales; family Bacteroidaceae; genus Prevotella. The sequence continues at coordinate 9,169 of JAFUUL010000086.1, read as the reverse complement.
ACTTCAACAACAAGAGGTTGCTCAACCGCTATTTCAAGACCTCGACCGATGTGCTGAAGGCTGTGGAGACCGAACTCGACATCGAGTTCCTGCCCGTGCGCCGTAACGTGGGGTACCAGTACTCACGCCTCACCATCAACGAGGCTGAAGACCACCACGACCCCAGCGACCACATGATCATCTCGCACGCCATCACAGAGCGCATGCCCCTGCTGTCGAGCGATGAAAAGTTCCCATTCTACCGCAATCAAGGACTTGAACTCATCGAGTACTAAACCTGCATTCTTAGATACTTTATCCGCCGCCGAGACCCTCGCAAGGGCCTCGGCGGTTGCTGTCTCAGAAGGATGAAACAATATATAAAAAAGGTATATAATGAAAAGGGTTTTAGCAATGGCCGCAGCCGCCATGATGACAGCAGTGTGCGCACAGGCTCAGACCGACAGTACCGCCGTCGGCCGGAAGAAGGTGGCGGTGGTGCTGAGCGGCGGCGGCGCGAAAGGCATGGCGCACATCGGCGTGCTGAAAGTGCTGGAGCGGGCGGGCATACCCGTCGACATCGTCACCGGCACGTCGATGGGCAGCATCATCGGCGGACTGTATGCCATCGGCTACAATGCCACGGCGCTCGACTCGATGGTGCGCGTGCAGGACTGGGGCTACGTGATCAGCGACCGCGAGGACCTGCGCCGACAGAGCCTGGGCGACCGACGGAAGCAGAACACCTACGCCCTGACCCTGGGGCTGACCCTGGGACGGAAGGACATGCAGGCCGGAGGCTTCATCAAGGGCAAGAACCTGGCCGAACTGTTCCAGCAACTCTGCACGGGCTACGCCGACTCGCTCGACTTCAGCCGCGACCTGCGCATCCCCTTTGCCTGTGTGGCCACGAACATCGTCGATAACTCGGAAGTCGATTTCCACAGCGGACGGCTGCCGCAGGCCATGCGTGCTTCGATGGCCATCCCAGCCGCCTTCTCGCCCGTCCGCATCGGCGACATGGTGCTGGTCGATGGCGGTCTGAAGAATAACTACCCGGCAGACATCGCCCGCCAGATGGGGGCCGACATCATCATCGGCGTCACCGTGCAGGGAGCGCCGAAGGTGGCCGAGGACATGGGCGGCGCGATGAGCATCATCAGCCAGATTGTCGATGTGAACTGCAAGAACAAGTATGACGAGAACCTGGCCATCACCGACCTGCACATGCAAGTCGATACGAAGGGCTACGGCTCGGCCAGTTTCACTCCGGCAGCCATCGACACGCTCATCCGCCGGGGCGAGGAGACGGCCATGCGCCGCTGGGATGACTTCATCGCCCTGAAGCAGCGCATCGGCATCGACGAGGCGTTTCGCCCCACCATCCTACAACCGCTGCGACCACACGTGATGACCGAGAAGCAGCGTGTCACGGGCTATACGTTCGAGAACATGACCCCGCAGGCCGAACGGTTCATCCGGCAGAAATTCCACCTCAGCCGCGTGGACAGCATCGATGCCCAACTGGAGCAGGAACTCACCACGGCGATGCGCGTAGATTTGTTCTACCAGACGGCTGACTGTCGGCTCGTGCCCAACGGCGACGGTGTGCGCGTTGTCCTCACGGCTGGCAACCGCAAGTCGGTGCAGTTGCACGCCGGTTTCCGATATGACACGGAGGAACATGCTACCGTACAGTTGGGCCTTGACATCCCGCTGAAGACGGCCATCCCCGTCAACACCGATATCACCCTGCGGCTCGGCAAGCGGCTCATGGCACGCGGCGACCTTACCATCCACCCCCGCAGTTTCACACGGCCCACGCTCAGTGCCGCCTTCCGCCGCAACGACGTGGACATCTACATGAAGGGCGACCGAGCCTACAACATCCTCTACAACCAGTTCCAAGGCGAGTTCGCTCCGCTGAACTTCGACCTGAAGCACTTCAACCTGCAGTTCGGCCTCCGCTGGGACTTCATGCACTACCGCAACAAACTCGGGGCAGACGAGGCCGTGCAGGTGACGCTCAAGAATGAGCACTTCATCAGTTACCGCGCCCGACTGACCTATAACAGCGAGGACAACTGGTACTTCCCCACACGCGGCACGCGGCTGAAGGCCGAGTATGCCTACGTGACCAACGACTTGGCCAAACTCACCGTCCGTGATGCCGACGGCAACAAGACGGGCAAGGCCACGGGCATGAGCGACGTGAGTGCCAACTGGCGCTGGTCGTTCACCCTCGGCAGCCGGTTCACGCTCCAGCCCATGCTCTACGGGCGGCTGCTCTTCGGCGACGTCGTCCCGCCCGTCTTCGGCAATGCTATCGGCGGCGAATGGTTCAGCCACTACGTCGAACAGCAGATGCCCTTCGCCGGCATCGGCAACATCGAGTACGTCAGCCACCAGATTGTAGCCGCACAACTGCAGGCTCAGCAGCGCATCGGCACTAACCACTACGTGCTGCTCCGCATGGCTGGAGCCCAGCAGGCCGACAAGACGAAGGAACTCCTCGACACCCGGACGCTCCTTGGCTTCCAGGCCGCCTACTATTACAATACGATGTTCGGCCCCGTCGGTGCCTCCGTCGGCTACAGCAACCGCACCAAAGAGCCGTACTTCTACCTGAACCTCGGATATGAATTCTAAATATATAATAATGTACAAGACAAAAAGAAAACCAATGGTGGCACGAGCGGCACTGTTCGGGCTACTGATGCTGTCGACCCTCAACGGTGAGGCGCAAAGGCTACGGGTAGGCGACGGAACGTCGGGAATGCGGGTGCTGACGCTGGACAGTTGCAGGGCGATGGCACTGAGGAACAACAAACAGATGGGCGTGGCGAGGGTGAAGCAGGAGGTGAACGCCAACCTGCGGCAGTCGGCACGCACACAGTATCTGCCGAAGGTGAACGCCGTCGGCACGTATCAGCATGTGAGCAAGTCCATCAGTCTGCTCAATGATGAACAGAAGACGTCTTTACCACAGATGGGTACAGCGGTCGGTGCAGGTCTGAAACAAAACATGGCCGGCACACTCTCGCAGTTGCCGCCGCAGACCATTCAGGCACTGGGGCAGATGGGACTGACACCTGAAATCATCAGCAGTATGAGTGGGCAGCAAATTGACGGACTGGCAAACGCCCTGAACGGCGTTGGCCAGGGGCTTGTTGATGCACTCGACATTGACACCCGTAACATCTGGGCTGGAGGGATCACGGTGACGCAGCCCGTGTTTATGGGCGGAGCCATCGTGGCGGCTAACAAGATGGCCGACATCAATGAGGAGATGGCTGCAAACGCCCTTGAGGCGAAACAGCAGACCACACTCTTCAATATCGACCATGCCTACTGGCAGGTGGTGTCGCTGCACCACAAGCGGGTGTTAGCCGAGAGTTACGTCGAACTGGTGAGGAAACTGAAGGGCGACGTGCAGAAGATGATAGACAAGGGCGTGGCCACGAAGGGCGACGGGCTGAGCGTCGGCGTCAGGGTGAACGAGGCCGAGATTGCACTGATGGAGGCCGAGGACGGTCTGGCACTGTCGAAGATGCTGCTCTGCCAACTGTGCGGACTGCCTGTGGATGAAGCGATTGTGCTGGCCGACGAAAACAGTGAGAGCCTGCCGACAGCGCTGAGCGTGCCTGACGCACAGAATTATGACAATCGCCCGGAACTGAAACTGCTACAAAACACCGTGGATTTGAGCCGACAGACGACGAACCTGCTGAAGGCGGGCAACCTGCCACAGGTGCTGCTGACGGGCGGCTATGCCGTTACAAACCCCAACACGTTCAACGGCTTCGAGAAGAAGTTCGGCGGTTTCTGGAACGTCGGCGTACTGGTGCGCATACCCGTCTGGAACTGGGGCGACGTAAAGTATAAGGTACGCGCCTCAAAGGGAGCCACGACGATGGCCAACCTGGAACTGGCCGAAGCCCGTGAGGCGATTGAACTGCAGGTGAACCAGAGCCGCTTCCGCGTGAATGAGGCTTACAAGAAACTGGAAATGGCTCAGGCCAACGTGGCCAATGCCGACGAGAACCTGCGCATGGCGAACCTCGGCTTTAAGGAGGGTACCGTCTCCTTCACCACCGTCATGGAGGCGCAGACCGCCTGGCAACTGGCTCAGACGAAGAAGATAGATGCCGAGATAGGCGTCAGACTCTCGCAGGTTGAACTACAGAAGGCACTGGGAACGCTTACAGCGAATTAAGAATTAAAAATTAAGAATTAAGAATTATGGCAGACAAAGCAAAACAACAGCATAACAATATCCTGCTGGCAATCGCAGGATTCTCAGCAGTAGTAGTCATCGTGGCCCTCATCGGTTTCCTCGCCCTTGGCCGCGACCCGGATGTGGTTCAGGGAGAGATGGAGGTGGAGGAATACCGTGTGTCGGGCAAGGTGCCCGGGCGTATCCTCGAGTTGCGTGTAAAAGAGGGCGACATGGTGAAGAAGGGCGACACGCTGGCCATCATCGAGTCGCCGGAGGTGGAGGCGAAGATGGTGCAGGCCCGTAGTGCCGTCGATGCTGCCTCGGCCATGGAGCAGATGGCACAGAACGGTGCCCGCAGGGAGGCGATACAAACCGCTGCCCAACTGTTGGAGCAGGCGAAGGCGGGGCTGGAACTGGCCGAGAAGTCGTATAACCGCGTGCAGCAACTCTTCGACGAGGAGGTGGTGTCGGCCCAGAAGCGCGACGAGGCCGAGGCAATGTACAAGTCGGCACAGGCACAGGTGAGGGCTGCGCAGAGCCAGTATGACATGGCCGTGAACGGTGCCCGACAGGAGGAACGCCGCGCCGCATCGGCCACCGTGGGACAGGCCCGTGGTGCCGTGCAGGAGGTGGAGGGCTATGTCCGCGAGACGGTGCAGGTGGCTCAGATGGACGGCGAGGTGACCGATGTCTATCCCAAGGTGGGCGAACTCGTCGGCACGGGTACTCCCATCATGACCATCGCCGTGATGGACGATGCCTGGGCCACGTTCAACATTCGCGAAGACCAACTGAAGAATGTAAAAATCGGCTCTGAGATAACGGTCAGTGTACCGGCACTTGAAAAGGAACTGACGATGAAGGTCTATTACGTCAAGGACAAAGGCTCGTTTGCCGTGTGGAAGGCCACGAAGGCCAGCGGCCAGTACGACCAGAAGACCTTTGAGGTGAAGGCCCGTCCGACGGAGAAACTCGATGGAGTCCGTCCCGGTATGTCGGTGATACTGAAGAAGTAGTATGAAATATATCTCTCAAATCCTCGACATCGCGCTGCGTGAACTCGGCATCTTGCGTAAGAACCTGATCTATGGGTTCTGCATGTTCGTGTTCCCGTTCATGCTGGTGTTGTTCTTCACCACGATGCTCGACGACGGAGTTCCCCAGGACCTTCCCGTCGGCGTGGTCGATCAGGACAACAGCGCCACGTCGCGCGCCCTCGTCCGCAACCTCGACGCCATGCAAAGTTCACGGGTGGTCTGTCGGTTTGCTAACGTCACCGAGGCCCGCAATGCCATGCAGGAGGGCAAGGTCTATGCCTACCTCCTGATTCCCGAGGGCACGGCGGCGAAACTCCTGGCCGGTAGGCAACCGAAGATTTCATATTATTACACGATGACGTGCCTGTCTGCCGGTTCGATGGCCTCGAAAGACCTGAAGACCATCGGCATGCTGGGCTCGATGGCCGTGGGACGGGCCAAACTCAGCGCCAAGGGTGCCACGCCGCGCCAGGTCAGGGCGGCGCTACAACCCGTCAGCGTCGATGCGCACATGATAGCCAACCCGCATGGCTCGTACAACTATTCGCTGACCACCGTCTTCGTGCCGGGCATACTGATGCTCTTCATGGCACTGTTGTCGGCTTACGCCCTGGGCATGGAACTGAAATTCGACACGGGCAAGGACTGGCTCGCCCGGGCCAACGGAAATATCCTCGTAGCCATCGTGGGCAAGTATCTCGTCCACGCACTGGTGTTCCTGCTGGTCATGCTGCTCTATCAGTACTACATCTTCCGCGTGCTCCACTTCCCGCATCTCGGCGGCGTGTGGAGCATTGTCAGGCTCACCGTCCTGCAGGTGCTGGCATCGCTCGGCTTCGGCATCTTCGCCTTCGGCCTGATGCCCTCGTTGCGCATGTCGATGAGCATCTCGTCGCTGTGGTTCGTGCTCGGCATCTCCATGTGTGGCTCGGCATTCCCCGTCATGGGCATGGACGCCCCGCTGCAGGCCATGTCGTGGCTCTTCCCGCTGCGCCACTACTGGATGCTCTACCAGACGACGGTGCTCAATGGTTTCCCCGTCATCGATGCCTGGTTCCACTTGGTGTCGCTGGTGGCCTTCACGCTGCTGCCCTGGTTCGTCATCCGAAAAGTCAAAAACGCAATGCTGAATTATGTCTATATTCCATAAAATAAAGGAGCACTTCACCGATGTGCTCTATATCTGGCGGCACGAAATGGTGAAAGTCGTCAAGGACGAGGGCGTGCTGATGTTCCTCGTCATCGTGCCGCTGGGCTACCCGCTGCTCTACTCGTGGATATACAACAACGAGTCCGTCCACGAGGTGCCCGTCGTGGTGGTCGACCAGTCGCACTCGGCCCTCTCGCGCCAGTTCATTCACGACTGCGACGCTTCGCCGGATGTCGATGTGAAATACTATGCCGAAGACCTCGACGAGGCCCGTTCGCTCGTCAGCCGACAACTCGTCAAGGGCATCTATCTCATACCGTCGGACTTTGCCACCAACATCAGTCGGGGCGAACAGGGCACGGTCAGCGTCTATTGCGACATGTCGCTCATGCTGGCCTACAAGGCGGTCTATCAGACGGCGGTGGTCGAGTCAGCACGGCTCGGTGCCGGTATCAACATCAAGAAGGCAGGCAACTACACCAAGCGCGAGGATGCCATCACCGCGCAACCCCTGGCCGTCGATGAGGTGACGATGTTCAATCCCTCGGGCGGCTACGGCTCGTGCGTGCTGCCCGCCGTGCTCATGCTCATCTTGCAGCAGGCCCTCGCCCTCGGTATCGGCATGGCCGCCGGAACGGCCCGCGAGCGTCACCGTAACGGCCAACTCATCCCCGACGACGACCCGCACTATCGCGGCGCCTACCGCATCGTCTGGGGCAAGGCCCTCTGCTACGCCATGATGGGTGCCGTGGCAGCCGCCTGGCTATCGATGGCCGTACCCGCCATATTCTCCTTCCCGCAGATGGCCGACGGATGGACGCTGCTGTGGCTACTGCTGCCCTACACGCTGGCCAGCATCTTCTTAGGCATGACCGTCTCCTGTCTGGTGCGCTACCGCGAGAACGTTATGCTCATCATGGTCTTCGTCTCCGTACCCCTGCTCTTCCTCACGGGTGTGTCGTGGCCGCAGTCCAGCATCCCCGGCGCCTGGCAGGGTGTGTCGTGGCTCTTCCCCAGCACCTTCGGCGTGCGCGCCTTCATCCGTGCCAACTCCATGGGTGCCTCCGTCAGCCAGATACTGCCCGAAATCCGCCTCCTCTGGATTCAGACCGCCGCCTACCTCGGCATTGCCTGCCTCGTCTACCGCTACCAGTTCAGGCTGGCAAGGAAGTACGCGGGAAGATGATCAATTCTGAAACAAATTTCGTACCTTTGCATCGATGAAAAGGAAACGGTTGTTCTTGCTGGCAGTAGCATGGCTTGTGTTCACGACCCCGCTGACGGCTCAGACACTGAGCCGCGCAGAGCGCAGGGCAAGGATTGACAGCGTGTTGTCGCGCCGTTATTACCAGACGCCCTACGACACGAACTACGTGGTGCGCCCGGAGGGACGGCTGACGCTGAAGGTGAGGATGAACCAGACGGGCAACTCGTTCCACGCGAAGGGTACGGTGAACGACGTCTATGCGAAGGCTGACCTGAGCACCAGCCATAAGACCACGTTCTCGCTTGCGGCCATCTACCGGGGCATCGGCGTCGGCATGGCCATCAACCCTGCAAAGTGGGGAGGTGCCTATAAGGACTATGAGTTCAACCTCAACTACTACAGCAGCCGCCTGAGCCTCGACCTCAGTTACCAACGGTCGGAGTCGCTGACGGGCGACATGCTGTTCGACGAGGTGCCGAAGCGACTGGAGGAGGGCGACGCGACGATGAAGGTGCTCAACGTGGCGGCCTACTATACGTTCAACCACCGGCGTTTCTCCTTCCCCGCCGCCTTCACGCAGAGTTACATCCAGCGGCGCTCGGCTGGCTCGTGGCTGGCAGGCATCAGTTATCAGGGAGGCAGCATCAAGACCACCGATGCCCTGTTGGAGAGGAGTCCCAATGCTCCCGAAACGCGCATCTACGTGGGCCACGTCGGCATCGGGGGCGGCTACGGCTACAACTGGGTGCTGGGCCGCCGTTGGCTGCTGCACTTCTCCATGCTGCCCACCTTCGTGGTCTACAACCGCAACAACATGACCGTGCGCGGCCAGCGTAAGGAGGCAGAGCACATGCGTTTCAACATGATCTTCAACGAGCGTGCCGCCGTGGTCTATCAGTTTTCGCCTCGCTACTTCGCCGGTGCCACCCTCGTGATGAACAACTCCGTCTTCGACGACGACCGGGTGGTGGTCAATCAGAACAAGTGGCGCGCCCGCGCCTTCTTCGGGTTGAGATTGTGAAGAATTACACATATAAATAGAAACGAGCAATGAAAAAGTATTTTGTGATGGCCGCAGCCGCCATAATGGCTGCAGTGAGTGCTCAGGCGCAGACGAAACGTTCGGATGACTTCCGGGCACGGTATGAACTGAAGGAGGTGGTGGTGATGAGCCGACACAACATCCGCTCGCCGCTGTCGTCGGGAGCCGCCTATCAGCGTGTCACACCGCATGAATGGTTCAAGTGGTCGTCGCCGGGCAGTCAGTTGTCATTGCGCGGCGGCGTATTGGAGACGGAGATGGGTCAGTTCTTCCGCAAGTGGGTGGTCGGCGAGGGGCTGCTGCCCGACAATTACCGTCCCGCGGGCGACGAGGTGCTGTTCTACGCCAACTTGCGCCAGCGCACGTTCGCTACAGCCAAGTATTTCTCTGCTGGTTTTCTGCCCTTTGCCAATGTGGAGATTACGCACAAGTACGAAGAAGACAAGATGGACCCTGTGTTCACCCCGCAGTTTACGAAGATGAATGATGCGTACCGCCAGCAAGTGCTCGGCGAGATGCAGACGATGCACGGCGG
>JAFUUL010000113.1 GCA_017483805.1 Prevotella sp. | reverse complement strand
TGCACACCTCCGGGCGGGAGGTCTGCAAAAGGCGGCCTAAATCACTTTTAGAAATATAATAATGTACACGTACATTAATCAACATACAAACAACGGGAACACCAAATAGGAACGAAAAAGTGGCGCAAAGCCCTTATCGCTATAAGTCAAACCAAACAAACATCAACATTTATAAACTTAAAAAACGAGAGAGATTTATGGAAAAAAGACTCATGACATTGTTGGCAGTCCTCTTCCTGTTCGTGGGAGGGGTGATGGCCCAGACAAAAGTCAATGGTACCGTGGTGTCTCAGGACGACGGTCAGCCCGTTATCGGTGCTACCGTGATTGTTGTAGGCACTAATGTCGGTACAGCAACTAACGGCAACGGCCAGTTCTCGCTGACTTGCCCTGCAGGTAAGAACATGCTGCGCATCACCTACGTGGGCATGGAGCCCCTGGAAGTGAGCGCCCGCCCGAACATGCGCATCCTGCTGACCAGCGACCAGAAGGCCCTGGACGAGGTGATCGTGGTGGCCTATGGTACTGCCAAGAAGTCGCAGTTCACCGGTGCTGCTGCCGCTATCGATGCCAGCAAGATCGAGGTTCGACAGGTGTCAAACCTCAGTAATGCCCTGGCTGGTAACATCGCTGGTGTGACTGCAACGTCGGCAACTGGCCAGCCCGGTACTTCGGCAACCATCCGCGTCCGCGGTTTCGGCTCTATCAATGCCGGTATGAACCCGCTCTATGTGGTGGACGGTATGCCTTATGACGGCGACATGTCTGCCATCGACCCGCAGGACATCGAGCAGATCTCTGTGCTGAAGGATGCCGCTGCTGCTGCCCTTTATGGTGCACGTGGTGCCAATGGCGTCATCATGGTGACCACCAAGCGCGGTCGCGTGAACTCTGAAGCCAAGGTTTCATTTGAGGCAAGTTGGGGTTCCAACTCGCGCGAGATCACAACGATGGATGTCATCGAGAATACCAACCAGTACTACGAGCAACTGTATCGCACGAACTACAACCAGGCTCTCTACAACCTGGGCTATAGCCCTGCTAACGCCCACGACTTTGCCAACACGGTAGTTCCCGGCCTTACGGGTTATCGCATCTACACGCTCCCCGACGGAGAGAACATGTTTGGTGTAGACGGCACTCTGAACCCCAATGCTCAACTGGGCTATAGCGACGGTGAGTATTACTACACTCCCGACGACTGGCAGAAGGAGAGTTTCCGCAATGGCCTGCGTCAGGAGTACAAGGCATCGGTGAATGGTGGTTCTGACCGCCTGGCTTATTACTTCGGTGCCGGCTACCTGAAGGATGAGGGTGTGATTGTAGGTTCTGGCTTCGAGCGTATCTCGACCCGCTTGAACGTGGAATACAAGTTGAAGGACTGGTTGAAACTGCGTGCAAACGTGAGTTACACCAACTCTACAAGCAACTATCCTGACGACCAGACGACGAGCAACTCTTCCGGCAATGCATTCGGTGTGGCAGCCACACTGGGTCCTGTGTATCCTTTCTATACACGTGACGCCAATGGCCAGATCATGTACAACGGAAACACTCCCGTCTACGACTACGGTGACGGCACGACCGGCAACTTCACCCGTAACACGATGGCTATTGCCAACCCGATCGGCGACTTGGCTTACCAGACCAACGAGTATCTGATGGACATCTTCAACAGCCGCTGGGGTGTGGACATCAATCCTATCGAGGGCCTGACCCTGACTTACAACCTGGGTATCAACCTCGACAACACTCGCTTCCACATGGCCACCAGTCCCCTCTACGGACAGAGCAAGGCTTCAGGCGGTGAGGCTGAGCAGGTGCACGACCACGTACTCGGTCTGACCCAGCAGTATATGGCCACCTATCGCCACACCTTCGCTGAGAAGCACAGCCTGGATGTGCTGGGCGTGTATGAGACCTACGACTACAAGTCGGAGGAGTCGACAGCCTATGGTAAGAACCTCTATCGTGCCGGCTCTTGGGCTGTGAACAACGCCATCGACAACCGTCGCGGCTATGGTTCGGAAGGCTCCTACGCCATGCGTTCTTGGATCGGCCGTATCAACTACGACTTCATGGAGCGCTACTTCGCAAGCGTCAGCCTGCGTACTGATGGCTCTTCACGCTTCCACAAGGACAACCGCTGGGGTACCTTCTGGTCTGTCTCTGGTGCCTGGAACCTGGGCAAGGAGAAATTCCTGCAGGATGTGAAATGGATTGACTTCCTGAAACTCCGTGTGTCTTTCGGTCAGCAGGGTAATGATAACATCGGCAACAGTTATGCTTATGTCGACCAGTACTCAATGACCGGTTCTGACGGCGTGTTCTCTGATGCCACCCTGACCTATAAGGGCAACAAGGAACTGACTTGGGAGAAGAGTAATGCCTTCGACCTGGCTGTCGACTTCGAATTCTGGAATGGCAAACTCTCTGGTTCGCTCGACTACTACAACCGTACGACCAGCGATATGCTGTACAACAAGCCCGTGGCACTGTCTAACGGCTACGCCACCATTCCTATGAACATCGGTTCGATGCGCAACCGCGGTATTGAACTCGAACTCCACTCGAAGGTCATCAGCACCAAGGACCTGACCTGGAATGTTGACTTCAACATCACTCACAACAGCAACAAGATTCTGGAACTGGCTCCCGACCTGGAGGGCGAGTTGATCGATGGCAGCCGCATCTATCGCGAGGGTCACTCTATGTATGAGTACTACCTGGTGAAGTATGCAGGCGTAGACCCCACCACGGGTATGGCTCTCTACTGGGCTAAGGACGACAACGACGTGGAGTATGCCACTACCGACTGGAGCGTGGCACGCACCTCTAACCGTCAGGCCACTGGCAACCTGCAGCCGAAGTTCACCGGTGGTTTCGGCACCACGCTTCAGGCTTATGGCTTCGACTTCTCTGTTCAGGCTTCGTTCCAGATGGGCGGCAAACTCTATGACAATGGCTACAACAGCCTGATGCACGCTGGCACCAGCAGCACTACCGGACAGGCTTGGCACAAGGATATCCTGAATGCCTGGACACCGACCAACACCAATACCAACATTCCTCGTATTGCTGTGGGCGACCTGTACACCAACTCTCAGTCTGACCGCTGGCTCGTTTCTTCCAACTATCTGTCGCTGAACAACATCACTCTGGGCTACACGCTGCCCAAGTCGCTGACCAACCAGATCAAGATCGACGGCGTCCGCGTCTATTGCTCGGCCGACAATGTGGCACTGTTCTCTGCCCGCAAGGGTCTTGACCCACGCATCAGCGTGATTTCGTCACAGAACAAGTATTATTCTGCCATCCGTTCTATCACTGGCGGCGTGAAAGTAACATTCTAAACAATTGAAAACGTATAGAACTATGAAAATGAATAAAATATTTTTCCTGGCTGCTGCCAGTGTCCTGGCAGTAAGTTGTGCTGATCTGGACACAGAGCCTCAGGGCAGCACCGTGACTGCCGACCAAAAGGCAGAAGTCGCAGCCAACGACCCGTCGAAGGTAAGCGCCAGCGTGACGGGTATCACAACCATGTTCAGCGTCTATGAGAAGAGTTTCAGTGCTCACCACGACTATGGTTTTTCTTCCACGATGCTGTTCAACGACAGCCGTGGCATTGACCTGATCGGTTTCGACACGGGCTACAACTGGTATTCTGCCGGTCTGTCTCTGGGCGACCGCAGCCTGAATGCCTATGGCTCCTACTATGCTTGGGTGAATGCCTACAACCAGATTTTCGCTGCCAATGCCGTGGTCGGACAGATCAGTGCTGAGACTGAGAATCCCACCCTGCAGTTCTATCTGGCTCAGGCCCTGTGCATCCGTGCTTTCGACTACTTCAACCTGATTCAGCAGTTCCAGTTCACCTATAAAGGCAACGAAGATGCTCCCGGCGTGCCCGTCATCCTCGACACCAACGCCGATGAGGCTGGTACCAACGGCATCGCCCGCAACACTGTAGGTGAAGTCTACGAGCAGATCCTGGCCGACCTCAATCTGGCAGTCAGCCTGCTGGAATCTTCTGACGAGGTGCGTGCCGACAAGCGCTATGTCGACCTGGCCGTGGCTCTCGGTCTGCGTGCTCGTGTGAATCTGGTGATGCAGAACTGGGCCGGCGCCGCTGCTGACGCTCAGGCTGCCATCAACAGCACCAGCGCCAAGCCCATCTCTATCGAAGATGCCAGCAAGCCCGGCTTCGCTTCGATGGATGAGCAGGACTGGATGTGGGGTATCTATATTTCTGAGACCGACCGCGTGGTTACATCTGCCATCGTCAACTGGCCTTCTCACATGGGTTCGTTCAACTATGGCTATGCCAGTGTAGGTGCATGGCGTATGATCAACCCCTCGCTCTACAACATGATGAACGCCACCGATGCTCGCAAGGGCTGGTTCCTCGACGCAAACTCTAAGAGTGTAAACCTGGATGCTCAGCAGCAGGCTTATGTCACCACGAATAAGATCCCTGCCTATACTCAGGTGAAGTTTGCTCCTTATCAGGGCTCACTGGGCACTTCGACGAATGCCAACGACATTCCTCTGATGCGCGTTGAAGAGATGTATCTCATCCTCGCTGAGGCTCAGGCCATGAACGGCAGTGCAAGTGAGGGCAAGACAACGCTGGAGAACTTTGTGAAGGCCTATCGCGATCCGCAGTACACCTGCGAGGCAGCATCGGCTACCGCCGTACAGGATGCAGTCTGGGTACAGCGCCGTATCGAACTCTGGGGTGAGGGTCTCTCCTACTTCGACCTGATGCGTCTGCGCAAGGGTATCGACCGTGCCAGCACACTGTTCAGCACTGTCGACCCCGACAAGAAGTTGCAGAACTACAACTATCGCATTCTCGACACCGTGGAAGGTGAGCGTGCTGCTATCGAGGCCGTCAAGAGCGGCAACGGCGGAAGCACCGGTACGGATATCAACTATCTGATTTACCAGATCCCCAACGAGGAGATTCAGGCTAACAAACTGATCAACGAGGGCGACAACAATCTGGGCACTCCGACACTGGTTCCCGTTCCTGTAAACTAATTAACACACCCATAAAAACGATTAGAATATGAAACTTAATAAATCATTATTTGTTGCAACAGCACTGTTCGGCGCCATGCTGACATCGTGCAGCGACAGCGGATATTGGGACGAGGCATCTTCAAACGAACTGGGCAATGGTGCTACGTACTCCTTCAATAGCGTCAACCTCTCCTATGAGTATGCTGCTGAGGAATCGCTGAATGGCAAGGATGTGGAAATCGTCGTCACTCGCGGTACTACCCAGGGCGAAGTCACGCTGCCCATTTCGGCAGTATTCTCTGACGAGGAAGCCATGTCTGGCCCCGAGAGCATCACCTTTGCAAACGGTTCTAACACGGCTGCTTATCCCATTCACTTCAGCAAGGAGTTGGTTCCTGGACAGAAACTGATGGCCAGACTGGTCATCGATCCTGAGGAACTTGGCTTTGAGGCAGAAGAGCCCGACACAATGCTGCTCAAGAAGAAGACGGAAGCAGACTCACTGAAGTATGAAGCAGACTCGATTGCCTACCAAACTTACCTGAATAAGTTGAAGAACTACAAACTTACTACCACTGTCACCTTCTCGAAGGTCCTGACATGGAGTGAGATTGGTAAGTGTATCTTCGTAGACTACAACTTTAGCAGCGAGGGTGCCAGCGCAGAAGATGTAACCATCCTGCATGCTGACGGAACTAACATGTACCGCATCGTTACTCCGTTCCAGGCCATCTATTCAGACGATCCCGATGAGGGATTCGATACAGATACCGGCTTCACCTTCTATCTGGAGGATGATCTGAGCATCTCGTTCGACGAAGAGATTGGTACTATCGGCTATCCTGATTACACCTTTCAGTATGTATGGGGTGTTGGCGACTTTGCAGCCTATGCATCCTATTGCAGCGTGACCAGACAGAACAACATCTATGATGTGAGATGCCTGCGTCTGCGCAACAGTGCTAACCTCTACACTGGTCACTTCGCATTCATGTGGACCGAAGGCTGGCCTGGTAATCAGCAATAAATACTGTTGCAGTCTCTCAAAAAGTGCGCAATCTCGGTTGCGCACTTTTCCCGTTTCTAATTCGTAATACTTTGATAATATCGTATGAAGAGAATCTTTGCAATAGTTTTTGCAGTCCTGACCATCACCACAGCGGCATCTGCCCAGACGCGCAGCCTGCTGGAAATGAAGCAGATAACCGCTCAGAAATTGCAGGCGCTGCATAGCGACGCAGCCAAGAGTCGAGGCACACATACCGACAGCGATGTCGAGGTGTTGATGCAAGCCCCTATGTATACCATCTTGGGGAGTGCCGATATGGGCTTTGTCATCATGAGCAACGACCAGCGTTTGCGTCCTGTGTTGGCCTATTCTGACCAAGGCATAGACGTCAACGACCTGCCCTGTGGCCTGAACTGGTGGCTCAATGCCGTATCTGAGACCATGACAAAGCAGTTGGCTTCCGGTCGCACGGAAGTCGTGGCTCCTCGTCATGAGGCTAAGAAAAGAATAGAACCGATGCTGACCAGCAAATGGAATCAGAGCGACCCATTCAACAAAAAGTGCCCTGAGGTAAACGGCAGTCTGCCGCCGGCAGGGTGCGTGGCCACAGCATTGTCGCAGGTGCTCTATTTTCATAAATATCCAGAAAGTTGCGAGGGTGAAGGCTACTATACCCTTGGCGATGGTGCAAGACAATATCCTGTCACTCTGAATAGCACCTACGACTGGACGCTATTGGATGATTCCTACGTATCATCATTCTTCCTTACTGAAGAGAAAAAGATGGCTGTAGCCCAACTCCTGTTCGACTGTGGTGCAGCAGTCCACATGAACTACGACACCAGTGGCAGCGGTGCTGTCCTGTCGCGTGCCGGCACTGCATTGAGCCACAACTTCAGGTGCGACTCATTGTCGGTACGTGCCTTGGAGCGTGAATACTTCGACACCGATGAGTGGATGCAGATTATTCGCACAGAACTGGAGGCCGAGCGTCCCATCATTTACGGAGGACAAGACGCCAGTGATGGTGGCCACGCCTTTGTTTTGCACGGAATCGACGAAGACGATCTGGTCTATGTGAACTGGGGATGGGGTGGCAGAGGCGACTGCTGGACGAGCATCGACCTGCTTACTCCCGACGGCGAGACATCTTCGTTTATATCGGGGCAGGATATGGTTGTAGGCTTGCGGAAAACACCTGAGCCTGCTGCAGGTGAGAAATACCAGTCACGCTGGGGTGCTCACACAGCAGAGACAATGTCGCTGAACGTCTTCAAACGACTTCAGATTTCATCCTTTACAGCCTTTAATGTGCATCACCTCACGTTCTATGGCACCATGGGAGTCTATTTCGAAAAGACCGATGGCAGCGAGCGTATTCTGCTTCCCTATATTGAGACAGGCAAAGACGTAGATCCCGTGCAGAGCGGATCTGGCTATAACTTTAGCGACAAGTCTTTCTATCTCTCAGAACTGTCTGTTGGCACCTACTATGCTTATCTGGCATCGAAGGCCATTCAGGAAGACACTCCACAGCCCATCAGGCAAGTAGGAGGCAAGATAAATGTCTATACCATCACCATCAACGATGATCGTTCGGTCACCATCGACCAGAAAGAGGAGTTGAACGAAGTACCAACGACCACAGCCATCAAGTCTGTCGTCACCACGGCACAGCCTGACACCCACTACTACGACCTGCAAGGCCGTCAGGTGGACAGCCCGAAGAAGGGCGTCTACATCCGCGACGGACGAAAGGTGGTGTACTGACACACAGGAATGGGAGGCTTCGGCCTCCCATTATTATGATGATGCCTCATGACCTCTTGGAACGGAAAAAGTCTTGCATCAGTTGGCGGCATTCTTCTTCGAGTATGCCGCCTGTTGTATGGGTCTTGGGGTGCAAGGCACGGGGGGCATATTCGCGGTAGCCACGCTTAGGGTCGGCGCAGCCATAGACGATGCGGGATATTTGTGACCAGCCCAGGGCACCGGCACACATGGGACAGGGCTCCACGGTGACATAGAGGGTGCAATCGGTCAGATATTTGCCACCGAGTTCATTTGCAGCCATCGTGATAGCCTGCATCTCTGCATGGGCCGTCACATCGGTGAGCGTCTCGGTCAGGTTGTAGGCACGGGCAATGATGCGGCCTTTGCAGACCACTATGGCGCCGATGGGTATCTCGCCCTTCTGATAGGCCTTTCGCGCCTCGGCCAGGGCCATTTGCATGAATTTTTCGTCAGTTTCTTGCTGTGTCATGGTGCAAAGGTAATAATTTTTGGGTACGGATAGTACAGATTACGCGGATTTTTTTTATCTTTGCAGTCAAAAACATGAAATTTGAAATTATTCACATCGGCGAGACAGACTCTACCAACCGCTGGTTGAGGGACAGACGGTCAGACGAAAATCTGGCGGTCTGGGCTGACTTCCAGACGGCGGGACGGGGCTGCGGCACCAACTCGTGGGAGTCGGAGCGGGGCAAGAATCTGCTGTACTCGCTGATGATACACCCCGAAAAGGTGAGGGCGGCAGAGCAGTTTCGCATCTCCATGGCCATCTCGCTGGCCATCTGTCAGACGCTGGAGCAGCACATCGGCGACGTGAGCATCAAGTGGCCCAACGACATCTACTGGCGCAACGGCAAACTGGGTGGCATACTGATAGAGAACCGCCTGAAGGGCAGCAGAATCTGCGACAGCATCATCGGCGTGGGACTGAATGTCAACCAGCAGGAGTTCCATAGCGATGCACCCAATCCTGTGTCGCTCTGGCAGATACACGGACAGGAGACCGACAGGGAGCAACTGCTGGCGGAGATTCTGTCCAGGTTTGAGCCCTGGTTGGAGGGTGACGCGAAGCCGGCATACATGTCGAGGCTTTATCGTCGTAAGGGCTTTCATCCATACGCCGACAGTCAGGGAGCCTTTATGGCGGAAATCATCGATGTGGAGAACGACGGCCATCTGCTACTGCGTGATGAAAGCGGCCAGAATCGCCGCTATGCGTTCAAGGAAGTTTCATTTATTATATAGACTATGGCAAGATTTAAGAGAATCCTATTGAAGTTGTCGGGCGAGAGCCTGATGGGTAAGCAGGGCTACGGCATCGATCCGGAGCGCCTGAGCGACTATGCGAAGCAGATTAAGGAGGTGGCCGAGATGGGCGTGCAGATTGGCATCGTCATCGGCGGTGGCAACATCTTCCGCGGACTGAGCGGCAGCCAGAAAGGTTTTGATCGCGTAAAAGGTGACCAGATGGGCATGTGCGCCACGGTCATCAATTCGCTGGCACTATCGTCGGCCCTGGGTGCCATCGGGGTGAAGAATAAGGTGCTGACGGCCATCCGCATGGAGCCTATCGGCGAGTTCTACACCAAGTGGCGTGCCATCGAGGCTATGGAGCAAGGGCAGGTGTGCATCTTCTCGGCCGGCACAGGCTCGCCCTATTTCACCACCGACACGGGCTCCAGCCTGCGTGGCATTGAGATTGAGGCCGACGTGATGCTGAAGGGCACCCGTGTGGACGGCATCTATACTGCTGACCCCGAGAAAGACCCCACGGCCACGAAGTTCACTGACATAACATATAAAGAGGTACTCGCGCGCGGGTTAAAGATAATGGACCTGACGGCTATCTGCATGTGTCAGGACAACAACCTGCCCATCTATGTGTTCAACATGGACATTGTGGGTAACCTGAAGAAAGTGATGGCTGGCGAGGAGATCGGCACGCTGGTGCACAATTAAGTGATGAGTGAAAAGTGATAAGTGATAGTGTTATCACTTCTCTTCTACAAAGTCTACATATTCGCCCTCATCCTGGGCGAATATTTTTTTGTTGGCCTTATTGGGATCGCGCTTGTCGACAATGGTCACGCCGTCAGCCGTGCGGGTGGTCCGTCGCTGGTTGGACTGCTGATTCTGCTGTTGGCTGGCACCTTTGAAGTAGTCCTTGTCAAAAGATGGTCCCTCCTTTTTGCGATAGTTCTTTCTCGAAAGACGCTCAAACTCCTCGTCAGTCATCTCGCCACTGGCCACTCGCTTGACGAAGCGCACTCCCTTGCGCAGAAAGTAGAGGAACACCAAGATGGTGACGGTGAAGATGACCAGCAGGGCGATGATGATACCTAAGAACATATTATCCATGGGGGTGTAGGGTTATTGGGCGCTTTTCCGTTGAGTGCACACTGAGAGGATGACATACCAAGCAATGACAGCCGCCAGACCGATGATGCTCTGGAGCAGGATGAGCGGCAGAAGCAGCATGGGGATGCAGGTGAGCAGGAAGATATACTTCACTTCGTTGCCCTTCCAGCCCCAAGTCTTGAACTTCAGGGCGAACATGGGAATCTCGCTGACGAGCAGGTAACTACTGACGAACGAGGCCAGTAGAACGACGAAAGGTGCCATGGGAATGTCGCTCAGCCAGTCGCTGCCTCCCACGATGAGTGCACCCCAGAACAGGGCGTTGGCAGGAGTGGGCAGTCCGATGAATCCCAATGCCTGGCGCTCGTCCAGATTAAACTTGGCCAGTCGCAGGGCAGAGAATGCCGCCATGATGAAGGCCATGAAGGGGAAGATGATAAAGACGGGCTCGCCAAAAGCCATGTTATCTCCAATCCACGTAAACAAGATGGCCGACGGGGCAAAGCCGAAAGTGATGTCGTCGGCCAGCGAGTCCAGTTCCTTACCGATGGGGGAGGAGACATGTAGCAAACGTGCCACCATGCCGTCGAAGAAGTCGAACACGGCACCCAGCACAATGAAAAGCAGTGCCAACTCAAAAGCACCCGCAAAGGCGAAATAGGTTGCGATGCAACCACTGATGAGGTTGCAACAGGTGATCGTGTTAGGGATATGCTTCTTCACAACTCTTAATTCTTAATTTAGCCTTGCGATAACGGTTTGGTCGCCGACGGTCTTCTGGTTCATCTTGACCTTTGCCTCAGAGCCCAACGGCAGATAGACATCGACACGCGAGCCCAGTTTGATAAAGCCCAGGTGCTCGTCGATGTAGCAGTCCTCTTCGTCCTTGGCGTAGGTCACGATGCGGCGGGCCATGGCTCCTGCAATCTGGCGCACCAGCACGTCCTGTCCGTCGGGCGTCTCAATCATGATGTCGGCATGCTCGTTCTCCTCGCTGGCTTTGGGCAGCCAGGCCTTGTGGTAGTTACCGCTAAAATGCTTTACAAACTTCACCTTGCCGTCTACGGGAAACCAGTTGGCATGCACGTTGAGGGGACTCATGAAGATGCTGATCATCAGTCGGCGATCGTGGAAATACTCCTCTTCCTCCGTCTCTTCGATCACCACAATCTTGCCATCGGCAGGGGCAACGACGGCTTTCTCCGTGTCGCCGTTGAAATAGCGGATGGGGCAGCGGTAGAAGTTGAGCATCATCAGCCAGGCGATGCCAACGATGCCAACGAAGATGATGAAAGGTATCGGTGTATCGAACGAACGCCAGAGTACCACGGCAATGGCAATGATGATGAAGAGGCTGTAAAGCAGTTCGTCAGTACCTTCGCGGTGGATTCTGATTTTCTTTAGTTTCTTAATTCTTTCTCCCATGGTTTGTTTTGGAAATTCCCGTGCAAAGGTAATGCTTTTTTATCAATTAACAAACTTTTTCCAAGATTCTTTTGGCAATATCAACTTTTCAGCGTAACTTTGGGCACCAAAAACGGAACTAAATGGAAGATTTCATACATTTACACGTTCATACATACTACTCTATCCTCGACGGCCAGTCGAAGATCAAGAACCTAGTGGAGAAGGCCATTGGCGACGGCATGCGCGGCATGGCCATTACCGACCATGGCGATATGTTCGGCATCAAGGAGTTCCACGACATCTGCAACGATGTGAACAAGAAGCGCAAGAAGGAGGGGCTGGAGCCTTTCAAGCCTATCTTCGGCTGCGAGATGTATGTGTCGCGCCATGGCTCGAAGTTGCTCCGCCGCGGCAAGGAGGACCAGAGCGGCTACCACCTCATCGTGCTGGCCAAGAACTACAAAGGCTATAAGAACCTGATCAAACTGGTATCCAACTCATGGGTCGACGGCTACTATATGCGTCCTCGTACCGACCGCGAAGACCTGGAGAAATACCACGAGGGCCTGATTGTCTGTTCGGCCTGCATTGCCGGCGAGGTGCCCAAGAAAATACTGAACGGCGATATGGCTGGTGCCCGCGAAGCCGTGGAGTGGTACCACCGCGTGTTTGGCGACGACTACTACCTGGAGTTGCAGCGCCACGAGGTGACCGACCCCACCATGCGAGCCAACCGCGAGACCTTCCCCCTGCAGCAGCAGGCCAACAAGGTGCTCATAGAGTTGGCCCGTGAGTACGGCATCAAACTCGTCTGCACCAACGATGTTCACTTCGTGGAGAAGGAGAACGCCGAGGCTCACGACCATCTGCTCTGCCTCAGCACGGGCAAGGATCTGGACGATCCCACCCGTATGCTCTACTCCAAGCAGGAGTGGTTTAAGACGAAAGCCGAGATGAACGCCATCTTCAGCGATGTGCCCGAGGCCCTGTCGAACACGCTGGAGATACTCGACAAGGTGGAGATCTACAGTCTCGACCACGACCCCATCATGCCCTTCTTCCCCATCCCCGAAGAGTTTGGCACGGAGGAGCAATGGCGCGAGAAGTTCACTGAGGAGGACCTCTTCCGTGAGTTCACTTCCGATGAGAACGGCCAGAATCCACTGCCCAAGGAGGAGGGCGAGAAGAAAATCAAGAAACTGGGCGGCTACGACAAGTTGTATCGCATCAAGTTCGAGGCCGACTATCTGGCAGAACTGGCGTATAAGGGTGCCAGGGAACGCTACGGCGAGCCCATTCCGCAGGAGGTGGACGAGCGTGTGCGCTTCGAACTGCACATCATGAAGACCATGGGTTTCCCAGGCTACTTCCTCATCGTGCAGGACTTCATCAACTCCGCCCGCGACGAACTGGATGTGTGGGTCGGTCCTGGCCGTGGCTCTGCGGCTGGCAGCGTGGTAGCCTACTGTCTGGGCATCACCAAGATAGACCCGCTGAAGTACGACCTGCTGTTCGAGCGCTTCCTCAACCCCGACCGTATCTCGCTGCCCGATATCGATACCGACTTCGACGACGACGGCCGCGGCAAGGTGCTGAAGTGGGTGGAGGATAAGTACGGCCACGAGAACTGTGCCCATATCATCACCTACGCCTCGATGGCCACGAAAAACTCCATCAAGGACGTGGCCCGTGTGGAGAAGGTGCCCATCCCTGTGTCGAATGCCCTCTGCAAGGCCATCCCCGACCGATTGCCCGACGGCATGAAGATGAACCTGACCAACGCCATCAAGTGCACCCGTGAGTTGCAGGAGGCTGAGGCCAGCAACGACCCCGCTCTGGCCAACACCATCAAGTATGCCAAGATGCTCGAGGGCACGGTTCGCGGCACGGGCATCCATGCCTGCGGCTTCATCATCTGTCGCGACCCCATCAGCGACTGGGTGCCGGTCTCTACGGCCGATGACCCTGACTTCAAGGACACCAAGACCAACTGCACGCAGTACGACGGCCACGTCATCGAGTCGACGGGTCTCATCAAAATGGACTTCCTGGGCCTGAAGACCCTCTCTGAGTTGAAGGAGGCCTGCGCCAACATCAAGTTGACGCGAGGCATCGACGTAGACCTCGACCATATCCCCATCGACGACCCCAAGACCTACGAACTCTATCAGCAGGGCCGCACAGTGGGCACCTTCCAGTTTGAGTCCAGCGGCATGCAGAAATATCTGCGCGAACTCCATCCCACGGTCTTCGAGGACCTCATCGCTATGAACGCCCTCTACCGTCCGGGCCCCATGGACTATATACCTTCTTTTATTGCACGAAAGAATGGTCGCGAGGAGATCAAGTACGACATCGACTGCATGGAGAAGTACCTGAAGGATACCTACGGCATCACCGTCTATCAGGAACAAGTGATGTTGCTCTCGCGCCAACTGGCCGACTTCACCCGAGGTGAGAGCGATGCGCTCCGTAAGGCCATGGGTAAGAAGAAGAAGGACATCGTAGACGCGATGAAGCCCAAGTTCATCGAGGGTGGCAAGAAGAACGGCCACGACCCCAAGGTGCTGGAGAAGATCTGGGCTGACTGGGAGAAGTTCGCCTCCTACGCCTTCAACAAGTCGCATGCCGCCTGCTATTCGTGGGTGGCCTACCAGACGGCCTACCTCAAGGCCAACTATCCGGCAGAGTTCATGGCTGCCATCATGAGCCGCCGTCGCGACCAGATCACCGAGATCACCAAGTTGATGGACGAGTGCAAGCAGATGGGCATCGCCACGCTGGGCCCCGATGTCAACGAGTCGTACCGGAAGTTCGGTGTCAACCAGAAGGGCGAGATCCGTTTCGGACTGGCAGCCATCAAGGGCCTGGGCGACGGTGCCGCCCAAGCCATCATCGACGAGCGCACAAAGAACGGTCCCTACAAAACCATCTATGACTTCGCCCAGCGCATCCCGTTTGCCAGCGTCAACCGCAAGGCCTTCGAGTCCCTCGCACTGAGCGGCGGCTTCGACTCGTTCGGCATTCGCCGCGAGGCCTTCTTTGCCGAGAACAGCAAGGGCGAGGTGTTCCTCGACACGCTGGTACGCTACGGCCAGAACTACCAGACGGCCAAGCAGGAGGCCACCAACTCGCTCTTCGGTGCTTTCGACGATGTGGAGATAGCCACGCCGCCAGTGCCCAAGACCGATGTGCGCTGGAGCGACATCGAGCGGCTCAACAAGGAGCGCGACCTGGTGGGCATCTATCTCTCCGCCCATCCGCTCGACGAGTTCCGCATCGTGCTGGACAACCTCTGCAACGCCAAGTGTGCCGATTTGGCAGACGTGTCGGTGCTGAAGGATCGCGAGACCGTCATACTGGCGGGCATCGTCACGGCCATCCGTACCCGTTTCGACAAGCGCGGCAACCCCTGCGGCTTCGTCACCATCGAGGATTTCGAGGGCTCGGGCGAACTGGCCATGTTCGGTGAGGACTGGGGCCGACTGAATGGTATGTTCACCGAAGGCGCATCGGTCTATGTCACCGGCCAGGTGAAGCCCCGCTTCCAGAACAGCGACGTGTTGAGTTTCAAGGTGGGCACCGTGGAATATCTGCAGACGGTGAAGGATAAGGCTATTGACCGCATCACCATCTCGCTCACCACTGACCTGCTGGACGACCAGGTTGTGGCAGAACTGGGCGAACTGATTGACGAGAATCCCGGCAAGACCAAACTCTTCTTCCAGTTGCGCGATGCCACGGGCAAGCATCATGTGCTGCTGCGCTCGAAAGAGAAGATGGTCGACGTGCGCCACACGCTCATCGACTTCATCGAGCAGCATCCCGCTATCGACTATAAGATCAATTGAAAGTCTTTGCCCCCTGAGTCAGGGGGGTGGGGGTTTGAACAAGCGAATTGGCATAATGTTTGCAGAACCGAAAATAAATAATGATGTTTAACCGGAGGTAAGAACGCTCGTTCAGACCCCCATCCCCCTGACTCAGGGGGCTAAAAAATTAAAGAAAAATGGAAGTACAAGTAACAAGCGAGAACTTTGAGAGTCTGAAGAATGGCGCACAGCCGCTGGTGGTTGATTTCTGGGCAACATGGTGCGGCCCCTGCCGCATGGTGGCTCCCATCATCTCTGAGTTGGCCGAGAAGTACGACGGCAAGATCACTGTCGGCAAGTGCGACGTGGAGGAGGCTGAGGAACTGGCCCAAGAGTTTGGCATCCGCAACATTCCTACCATCCTCTTCTTCAAGGGTGGCGAGGTGGTCGACAAACTGGTCGGTGCCCAGTCGAAACAGAAGTTTGAGGAGAAATTTGAAGCCCTGCTCTGATTATGGCCAGTCTGGATGAAGAATTCCTCAAGGATGAGGAAGAGACCCGTCGGGAGATCCAGTTCATACGTGAGCAGTTGCCCAGCGACTTGAAGGAGAAATACACCGATGCGCAACTGACGTGGATGCTCGACGCCATTGCCGACTATTTCTTTGAGAGCGGCATTCTGGAGACTGATGACGATGAGGTCGACATCGACATGGACCGCGTGGCTGACTATCTCTGCCATCAGGCCCAGGAGGACGGCCAGCCCGCCCTCAGTGCCGATGAAGTGCGCTTCGTCGTTGAGGCCGACCTCGACTTCCAAGAGCAGAATGCCTGATCAGGCCTCCGCGCCGAGGAATCCCCAAGAAGTAATGAAGCGAGGCGCCCTCCTGCAGGGTGCCTCGCTTCATTTATTGTCAAAAACGGTTCAGTTAGTCGATTTCCTCATCAGCCTCGTAGCCACCCATCTCGCGGATGGCGTTCTTCAGCATGGTGTGCTGACGGTACAGGTGGTTGACGGCCTCCTCGCCCTGCGTGTAGTCGTGCATCGGGCTCTTCAGGAAGAACGACAGGAAGCGCTGCGTGCCGCAGCGGCCGGCACGCTGGGCCAGGTCGATGAGCAGGCAGAGGTCGAGGCACACGGGAGCGGCCAGGATACTGTCGCGGCAGAGGAAGTTGATCTTGATCTGCATC
>JAFUUL010000011.1 GCA_017483805.1 Prevotella sp. | reverse complement strand
TGCAATTGAAATACTTGCGATTGACCTGTGACTCTGTGCTTACGAATCTCAGCCATCCGCGACGGTTTCTCATTGTGTCGAGTATCATCCTCGAACACGTGTCAACTAATTGTTCTCTTAGCATGACTACTTTGTTTTATTTAATCTTACATGTCACGACTTTCGTAACACGGTGCGAAAGTAGTCATTTTACAAAAATCAATTGTGACGGCTCCCGTCACCAAACTTGTAAAGGAAGCAGAAAAACTTTTCTTGTTAATATTGTTTAACGATTAAAATTGCATAAAAGGATATAAATTCGAATTTTTGTTGTATCTTTGTGGCGTTATGTACAACGAATATACACCAGAGTTCATTAGAGAACTGAAGGAGAACGAGATTTTTGTATTTGGCAGCAACCTTGAAGGTTATCATGGTGGGGGTGCTGCCCGTATTGCATTGGAGGAGTTCGGTGCAGTATGGGGACAGGGCGTAGGCCTGCAGGGTAGGAGTTATGCTATACCCACGATGCAAGGTGGAGTGGAAACTATCAAGTCTTATGTGGATGAGTTCTATCGTTTTGCACTTGAGCATCCTGAGTACAAATTTCTGGTCACACGCATTGGCTGTGGCATAGCGGGCTTCACGCCAGAAGAGATTGCTCCGCTCTTCTGTAGTGCCATCGAGTTAAGCAACGTGGTTCTGCCTAAGGACTTCGTGGAGATTATCCTGGGGAAAACAAAATAAGTTGGACGGGTTTTCCCAAACGAAAAGGTGCAGACAGACGATTTGTACTTCGTCTGCTACATGGTGGAGCGCATAGCACGCCGACTGATGCAACCGAAGAAATATGTGGTGAATGCTATGGGGCACGACGAACTGGCCAGGAAACTCTCACTGGCTGACATTGTGCGTAGTTACTATGCTGGAGGCTTTTAGGATACTATGAATCCCTGATTTTATTCGCTCCTTAACTCCGGCCAGCCGTCGGCTGTCCAACTGATGGGATGCTGGATGAGCATGGCGGCACCGCCTTGGGTGGCACTGTAGCCGTGGCAGATGAAGAGGTCTTCGCCGTCGAGGGTGTAGGCGGCGCAGTGGCCGGCGGCTTCCCATTCTTTCTTGTCGCCTTCCAGGAAGAGCGTCCCACCGCCCAGGAGCATGTCCTTGCCCTCGCGGTCGAGATAAGGTCCGCTGACCGTCTTGCTTCGTCCTACGGCCACGCGATAGTTGCTCTTGGCACCCCGACAGCAGTAGTCCCAGGATACGAAGAGATAGTAGTAGCCGTCGTGATGAAAGATGAAGGGGGCCTCGATGGCATTGCGTCCTGCATAGCGTGAGGTGGGATTTTCGGCTGCATTCTGGTCGTTTGGACGATGGCGACGGGCTATGGTGACGGGCTTCGTGGCCAAATGCATGGTGGAGTCGAGGCGTGCCAGTTGGATGCCATCCCAGAAGGAGCCCCAGACGAGCCATGGGGTGTC
The DNA here is from genome assembly GCA_017483805.1 of Prevotella sp. Classification (GTDB taxonomy): domain Bacteria; phylum Bacteroidota; class Bacteroidia; order Bacteroidales; family Bacteroidaceae; genus Prevotella. The sequence goes on along the minus strand of JAFUUL010000011.1, from coordinate 32,008 downwards.
AGATTCGTCGATGACGAAATTCGGGTCGATGGCATTCCAGTTGTCACCAGATGTGGTGCCGTCGGCATTGACCTTCCGGTCGTGGGAGGCAACGATACACCCCTCATCCTGCCAGATGTTGGCCGCCAGAGACCGACTGCTGATCAGTCCGATGGCCGAGCCATTCTTGCCGAAGGTTGAACAACTGTAGGCCAGCCACCACCGACCATGCCAGCGGATGACATCGGGAGCCCAGACGTGACCCCTGAAGCCCGGTACGGAGTCGGTGGTCCATCCTGGGATGACGGTCATGACGGGTTGTGGCAGCACCGTCCAAGTCTTGCGGTCCTTGGAGGTCATCTGCTGGATGCCCATGCCTGTAGAATAGATATAGTACGTGTCACCCTCTTTGGCCATGACCGGGTCGTGGACTAGGGGCTTGTCTGTCTGATATGCCTCGCGTTGGTGGCGGGGGCGACGAGACTCTTGGGCCTCAATTGTTAAGGCTATGGCCACGAGGGCCACAGCCATTAGGAGTGTTTTCTTCATTCGTTATGTGTTGGTTGCACGATCATTAGTAACTGCGGGCGATGATGACGCGGGCCTTAGAGGGCTTGCCGCTCACCATGTCGACACCGGGCGTCTGCTCTACGCCGAAAGGCACGCAGCGGATGGTGGCCTGCGTCTCTTCCTTGATCTGAGCCTCGGTCTCGGCAGTGCCGTCCCAGTGGCAGAGGAAGAAGCCGCCGTCCTTCACACGCTCCTTGAACTCCTCGTAGTTGTCGCACTCGTAGATGCGGGCGTCGCGATAGGCCTTGGCCTTCTCGAAGATGTTCTTCTGGATGTTCTCCAGCAGTTGCTCCACGTAGTCGACGATGCCCTCGAGGGGGCGGGTCTCCTTCTCCAGCGTGTCGCGGCGCATCACCTCGATGGTGCCCTGCTCCAGGTCGCGGGCTCCGAGGACGAGGCGCACGGGCACGCCCTTCAGTTCGTAGTCGGCGAACTTGAAGCCGGGACGCTTGTTGTCGGCGTCGTCGAACTTGACGCTGATGCCCTTCTGACGCAACTGCTCTATGATGGGCTGCACCTCCTTGTTGACAATCTCCATCTGCTCGGGCTTGGTGGCGATGGGGATGATGACCACCTGGATGGGGGCGAGGCGCGGCGGCAGCACGAGGCCGTTGTCGTCGGAGTGGGTCATGATGAGGGCACCGATCAGTCGGGTAGAGACACCCCATGAGGTGGCCCAGACGTATTCGGGCTTGTTCTCCTTGTTCAGGTAGGTGACCTCGAAGGCCTTGGCGAAGTTCTGGCCGAGGAAGTGCGAGGTGCCGCTCTGCAGGGCCTTGCCGTCCTGCATCATGGCCTCGATGGTGTAGGTGTCCAGTGCTCCGGCGAAACGCTCGGTCTCGCTCTTCACGCCCTGTACCACGGGCACGGCCATCCACTCTTCGGCAAACTTGGCGTATACCTTCAGCATCTTCTGTGCCTCCTGCTCGGCCTCCTCGCGGGTGGCGTGGGCCGTGTGGCCCTCCTGCCACAGGAACTCTGAGGTGCGCAGGAAGGGGCGGGTGCGCATCTCCCAGCGCATCACGTTGCACCACTGGTTGCACATCAGGGGCAGGTCGCGCCACGAGTGAATCCAGTTCTTATAGGTGTTCCAGATGATGGTCTCCGAGGTGGGGCGGATGATGAGTTCTTCCTCCAACTTGGCAGCGGGGTCTACCTCTACGCCGCCGTTGGCAGCCTTCAGACGGTAGTGGGTCACGACGGCAGCCTCCTTGGCGAAGCCCTCCACGTGCTCGGCTTCGCGGCTGAGGAACGACTTGGGTATCAGCAGGGGGAAGTAGGCATTCTGGGCGCCGGTCTCCTTGAACATCTTGTCGAGTTGCTGCTGCATCTTCTCCCAGATGGCATAGCCATAGGGCTTGATGACCATACATCCACGCACGGCTGACTGCTCGGCCAGGTCGGCCTTGACGACCAGGTCGTTGTACCACTGGCTATAGTTGTCAGCGCGTTTTGTTAAATCTTTTAATTCTTTTGCCATGATTTACACAATAAATTTAAAATTTTGGTGCAAAGGTACAAAATAATTGAGAATTGAGAATTGTGAATTGAGATTTTTTTCTATCTTTGCATCCGAAATAGAATACGTTTAACATTTTATTAATAAAAAACAACTGAGATTATGAAGAAAATGAAAGTAGTGATCCTGACGCTGTGCGCCGGATTGATCATGGCAGGTTGCAACAACTTGAGTAAGGGAGCCGCTATCGGTGCAGGTGGTGGTGCAGTGCTGGGTGCCATCGTTGGCAAGATTGCCGGCAACACCGCAGTAGGCGCTGCCATCGGTACAGCCGTAGGCGCTGGCACAGGTGCCCTCATCGGCAAGCATATGGATAAGGTGAAGGCTGAGGCTGAGGCCGTGAAGAACGCCCAGGTGGAAAGCGTGACCGACGCCAATGGTCTGCAGGCCGTGAAACTGACCTTCGACTCTGGTATCCTCTTCGCCACCAACAAGGCTACTCTGAATGCTGACTCGAAGGCTGCCCTCAACCAGTGCGCCACACTGCTGAAGAACAATAGCGACTGCGACATAGCCATCTATGGCCATACCGACAGCACTGGTTCTGACGCCATCAACAACCCGCTTTCTGTCAACCGTGCCAAGGCTGTGCAGTCTTATCTGCTGGGCCAGGGTGTGAGCAGCACCCAGATCCGCACTGTCGACGGTCAGGGCTCTACCAACCCCGTGGCTGACAACTCTACGGCTGCTGGTCGTCAGCAGAACCGTCGCGTGGAGATCTACATGTACGCTTCGCAGGCCATGATCCAGGCTGCAGAGGCCGGCACGCTGCAGTAATCCCAAGAGGATGAAGAAACTGCTACGGCGTGTCCGCCAAGTCGTCCAGTGGACGGCAGCACTCTTCTTCGGCACTACCATTCTTGCAGTGGTAGTGCTGAAGTTTTTTCCTGTCTACTACACGCCCCTCATGTTCATCCGTCTCTTCCAACTGGACGAGCCCCGCATCACCCATACCTGGGTGCCCCTGAGCGAGATGTCGCCCAAGATGCCCCTGGCCGTGATGGCCAGCGAGGATGCCCGCTTCGCCTCGCACCACGGCTTCGACTTCGAAGCCATCAAGGCCGCGGCCGAGCGCAACGCCCGCCATCCTGAGAAGAACAAGTTGGGGGCCTCCACCATCTCGCAGCAGACGGCCAAGAATGTCTTCCTGTGGCCGGGCCGCTCGTGGCTGCGCAAGGGGCTGGAGGCCTATTTCACCGTGCTCATCGAACTGCTGTGGTCGAAGGAACGCATCATGGAGGTCTACCTGAACAGCATCGAGACAGCACCCGGCGTCTACGGCGTTCAGGCCGTGGCCCGCGAGCACTTCGGCTGCGATGCCAGCCAACTCTCGGCAGAGCAGTGCGCCCTGATTGCCGCCACGCTGCCCAACCCCCGCCGCTTCAGCAGCAAGTCGCCCAGTCCCTACATGAAGAAGCGTCAGCGGTGGATACTGAACAATATGCGATATGTAGAGCCCCTGTAACTTTCAGAAGTTTTTTCTTAATTTATAGGTGCTGTTTGCGGAGAATTTTGTACCTTTGCACCGAATTTACGAAATGAGCGTGTAAGCATGCAAGATAAGGATATATATATAATAGGTATAGAGTCGAGTTGCGACGACACGTCGGCGGCTGTGCTGAAAAACGGCGTGCTGCTGTCGAACGTGACCGCTTCGCAGGCCGTGCATGAGGCTTACGGCGGCGTGGTGCCTGAACTGGCATCGCGGGCCCACCAGCAGAACGTGGTGCCCGTGGTGGACCAGGCCATCAAGCGGGCCGGCATCACCAAGGAGCAACTGTCGGCGGTGGCTTTCACCCGTGGCCCGGGCCTGATGGGCTCGTTGCTGGTGGGCGTGAGTTTCGCCAAGGGCTTTGCCCGTTCGCTGGGCATTCCCCTGATTGACGTGAACCACTTGCAGGGCCACGTGATGGCACACTTCATTGATGGCGGAGAGGGCGACTTCGTGCCGCCACCCCTGCCGTTCATCTGTCTGTTGGTGAGCGGCGGCAACTCGCAGATTGTGCTAGTGCGGGCCTACAACGATATGGAGGTGCTCGGCCAGACCATCGACGATGCTGCCGGCGAGGCCATCGACAAGTGCTCGAAGGTGATGGGACTGGGCTATCCCGGCGGCCCCATCATCGACCGTCTGGCCCGTCAGGGCAACCCGAAGGCCTATCAGTTTGCAGAGCCGCACATTCCCGGCTACGACTACAGTTTCTCGGGTCTGAAGACCTCGTTCCTCTACAATCTGCGCAAGTGGACGGAGGAGGATCCCGACTTTGTGGAGCACCACAAGGAGGATCTGGCCGCCAGTCTGGAGTGGACGATAGTGGACATTCTGATGAAGAAACTGCGGCTGGCCGTGAAGGATACGGGCATCAAGCATGTGGCCGTGGCCGGCGGCGTGAGTGCCAACAACGGGCTGCGCAATGCCTTCCACGACTATGCCCGCCGCTACGGCTGGACGGTATATATTCCGAAGTTTAGTTATACCACCGACAATGCCGCGATGATAGGCATCGTGGGCTACTATAAGTATCTGGACGGAGAGTTCTGTCCGATAGATGCGCCTGCCTTCTCGAAGGTGACGTTTAATTAAGTATTAATAAGTTATGGATTTTGAAGGAAAAATGATCAGCAGGGAGATCAGCGAACTGCTGTGGGAAATGGAGAAGACGGTCGGCACGGCAGAGAGTTGCACGGGCGGCCGCATTGCCGAGTCGATCATCGCCGTGCCTGGCGCGTCGAAATATTTCAAGGGAGGCATCATCTGCTATGTCAACGAGGTGAAAGAGAACCTGCTGGGCGTGTCGCACGAGGTGCTGGAGGAGAAGACGGCCGTCTGCGAGGAAGTGGCCATCGAAATGGTGAAGGGCGCCTGCCAGGCCCTGAATACCGACTATGCGATAGCCGCAACAGGCATTGCCGGTCCCGGTGGCGGCACGAAGGAAATACCCGTGGGCACCATCTGGCTGGCTTGCGGTTCGAAGGAACGTGTGGAGACCTGTCTGATAGAGGAAGACCAGGGCCGCGACATCAATCTGGCCGTAGCCACCAACAAGGCTTTGCAGATGTTTAGCGCCTTCCTGAAGGCTGAGAAAGGCGAGGTAACGCCGATTGAGAGTTAAAAAACTTTAAGACTTAATTCTTAATTCTTAATTAAAATGTGTACCTTTGCACCCTGTTTGGAGTAAGTTACAAAAAAGGAACAAAATTAAAGTAGATAGAAATGTCTAAGATTTGTCAAATCACAGGAAAGAAGGCACAGATTGGTAACAACGTGTCACACTCAAAGCATCGCACAAAGCGTAGTTTTGACGTAAACCTGTTCAGCAAGAAGTTCTACTATGTAGAAGAGGGTTGCTGGATTCAGTTGAAGATCAGTGCTGCTGGCCTTCGTTTGATTAACAAAGTAGGTCTGGACGCCGCTTTGAAGCAGGCTGTTGCCAATGGCTTCGTGGATTGGAAGGACATTAAAGTTATAGGAGACTAATAGACCATGGCAAGCAAGAAAGCAAAGGGCAATCGCGTACAGGTGGTACTCGAGTGCACGGAGATGAAGAACAGCGGTCTTCCTGGCACCAGCCGTTACATTACGACCAAGAATCGTAAGAACACGCCTGAGCGCATGGAACTGATGAAGTATAACCCCATCCTGAAGAAGATGACTCTTCACAAGGAGATCAAGTAAGGGTAAACACTAAAAAGGTAAAAGAATATGGCAAAGAAAACCGTTGCTACCCTCCACGAAGGTTCGAAGGATGGTCGCGCTTACTCAAAGGTAATCAAGATGGTGCGCAGCCCGAAGACGGGTGCATTCATCTTCGATGAGCAGATGGTTCCTAACGAGGCCGTTAAGGACTTCTTCAAATAAGGAAGAGAGAGATTAATCTATGATATGAATGGGCTGCACAGTAGATGTGCAGCCTTTTCATTTTGTGTAGAGGGCTTCATACTGGCGGGCCACCTTCAGATAGTCGTGGTGGCGGCGCACGTACTCGATGCTCTGGCGCTTCAGTTCGGGCAGGCGCTCAGGATGCAGGATGAGTTGCTCCAGTTCGTGGCAGACGCTCTCGTAGTTGGGCTGCACGTTGATGATGGGCCTCAGTTGCTGCTCCCCCAGTATCTCATAGTTCTCAGGTTCGCCGCCACCAATGCAGACGATGCCTTTCGACATGGCCAGCAGGGGGTTCATCGAGGGGGTGTAACTGTATAGTTGGTCCAGTATGGCATCGCTGCCGTCCATCAGCCGCTGATATTCGACAAAGGGAACGCCCTCCGCCTGGATGAGTTCCATCCGGTCAGGATGGCGCGACAGCACCTGCTGGGCAGCGCGCAGCATGATGTCAGTCCCCTTGTAGGCGCTACGCCCCTTGCTGATGCCTATGAAGACGCGGGTTCGCGTGTGCTGGTCGGGCAGGGGGGAGGCCGTCGGCATTTTGATGGGGAAGGGGATGAAGGAGGTCTTCTGGGGGAAGTGCGGCTCGTAGCATACCTGGTATTCGTAGAGTCCCGTGACGATGTGGTCGCACTCGCGGGCAATGAGTTTGTTCAGTCGCTCCTTTTCGGTGCCCAGCCAGTCGCGCTGTTCCTTCAGGGCAGGCTCGTCGGTCCTGACGGTGCTGCCGATGTTGAAGTCGCTGTAGCGCAGTGGCTTGCGATAGGTGCATTCGTGCACCCAGTACCAGTCCATGCCGTAGGCTCCCAGCACTATCTTCCTGTTGTGGCGGCGCAGGTAGCGATAGATGGGGAAGATGCGCTCGGCCTTGAGTTCGAGGAACATGGGGTTGATCAGTTGCACGACATCGTAGCCGCGCCATCGGGGCAGCAGCGCATAGACCTTCGCCATCAGCGCCATGCCCCCCAACTTGCCTTCGCGCCTGGCCAGGTCGACGTCGCGGGGATAGTCTTTCCAGAAATCACCATTGGAGGCCACGGTGACCTGGTGGCCCAGCGTGCGCAGCCCTTCGGCCAGGGTGTTGTGCACGTTGCTGTATTCGCCGAGTAACAGGATCTTCATCTCTCTTTTGCGATTAGTGGTAGGGTGTGCAGGAGGAACGACAGACCCACCTTCGAGTTGGTGAGCCGGCGGAACCAGTTGTACTTCTTGGTGCAGTTCAGGTCGGGCAGGGGGAAGAGCCCTTCGCGTCGCAGTGATTCCAACTGGCGGTTGAGATACTTGCCGTTTCTGGTCAGCACGATGGTGTTGTAGATATAGTCCATCGTCAGTTGGGCCGTGCGCCTCCTCATGGCGATGCGGTCTATCGGCGGCAGTTTGTCCTCCAACTTGTGCAGATGCGATATGACGCTGCGTGTGTCGTGGAGCCTCTGCAGTTTCCGCCTGACGGATGAGGCGTTGATGGCCGAGGTCGACCGCTGGCGATAGAAGTAGGCCTTGGCGGTCGTGCGGTACACGCTCTCCGCGCGGAGCAGCAGTTGCGGCGTGAACTCCTCGTCCTCGCCATAGGCAATGCCCGGCGTGAAGCGGAGTTTGCCCAGCAGATTGCTCTTGAAGGCATAGCCCCAGGCGGCCCCGTGGATGTTGCTCTTGCGCATGAGTTCCGCACCGGAGAAGGGACCCTCGTCGGCGTAGTCCACCTGAGGGCGCTGCTTGTCGGTGAAGTCGAACATCACCATGTCGGCCTTCTGGAAGCGCACCAGGTCGACCACGTGCTCATAGATGGGCTGCAGCGCATCGTCGCCGTCGACGAACTGGATGAACGTGCCGGTAGCCATGCGCAGGCCGAGGTTTCTGGCCATGGAGACGCCTCCGTTCTTCTGCCGTATGTAGATGATCTCGTCGATGAAGTCGGCCAGGTCGGCTATGGGGCTGGCCTTCGAACCATCGTCCACGACGATGATTTCGCGTTCGAAGTCACGTAGCGACAGGGCCAGGATGCTCTCTATGCACTCGCAGAGGATGTCGGCGGGCACGTCGTAGACGGGTATGATGAAACTTATGAGCGGGGCTTGATCCATCGGTGTATGGTTTTGTTCAGTTTGCATAGTCGTTCGATTCCTAAGATGTAGAGTGTCAGGGCCTTCAGCCTCTGCCTGCCGCTGATGCCGCTGGCGAGGGGACTGACCTGGCGTGGGGGTAGGACGGGGGCCTTGCCGGTACGCTCGTAGACGTCCATCTGCGTGTTGAGCACGTGCAGGTAGTAGGCATCGTCGCACCAGTGCCGCATGGCCGCCAGATGCGCCTCGAGCAGGTCTTCCAGTTCCTTGCCCGTGGCCCTCGATGTGATGCCGTCGGGGTTGAGGCAATAGTAGTAGAGGCCCCTGTCGGTGGTGGCCACGCTCTGCGCCCTTTGCAGCAGGAGGGGCAGGGTGAAGACATCCTCGAAGACCCTTCCCTCGGGGAACCTGACCTCGTCGAACAGGCGGCGCCTGTAGATCTTGTTCCAAGCGTAGGTGTGGCGGTAGGCCTGCATCTCCAGCCAGTAGTGCTCCCGGTCGGTCACCACCTGCGGGGCAAAGGTGAGCCGCCTGGCCCTGGCGGAGCCGTAGAAGCGCATGACGGGAAACTCCGTGATGTCGTGCCGCTCAGCCGTGGGCATCACCTGGGCGTAGGTGTCGGTGTCCAGGAAGTCGTCGGAGTCTACGAACGTGATCAGTTCGCCCCTGGCTGCGCTGATGCCGGCATTGCGCGCCGCGCTCAGGCCCCTGTTCGGCTGGTGAATGACGCTGATGCGCTCGTCCCTGGCGGCCCATCTGTCGCACATCTGCGGACACGTGTCGGGCGAGCCGTCGTCCACCAGAATCACCTCGAAGTCGGCGTAGGTCTGGTCGACAATGCTCTGCAGGCAACGGTCCAGTGTTGCCTCGACGCGATAGACGGGAATGACGATAGTCAGTTTCATTGGCACAAAATTACAAGAAAATAACGGAAAATCAAAATATTTGTTGTAATTTTGCGTTTTGAATAGGTAAAATATGGCGGATAGAGAGAAAAGCAGTTACGGTCACGTGCTAAAATATATCAGTATCTTCGGCGGCGTACAGGGCCTGAACATACTGATCGGTTTGGTGCGCAATAAGATTGTGGCCTATCTGCTCGGCCCCGGCGGCATGGGTCTGGTCTCCCTGTTCAACAGCACCATCAACTTTGTCTCTCAGACCACCAACCTGGGCATCTCGTTCAGCGCCGTGCGCCATGTGTCGGAACTCTTCGACTCGGGCGATGAGGCCCGCATCGGCCACTTCGTCAAGGTGGTGCGAGCCTGGAGCCTGCTGACGGCCCTCTGCGGCATGCTGCTCTGCATGGTGGCTGGCCCGTGGCTGAGCAACATCACCTTCTCCTGGGGCGACCACACGCTCCACTTCGTGCTGCTGGCACCGGCGGTGGGCCTGATGGCCATCACGGGCGGAGAGACGGCCATCCTGAAGGGCTGCCGCCGCCTGAAGTCGCTGGCGATGATACAGATCGTCAACATCTTCGTGGCCCTGGTGCTGTCAGTCCCGGTCTACTACTTTTTCGGCCAGACCGGCATCGTGCCTGTCATCGTCAGCCTGGCGTTTCTGTCGCTCCTGACCACCATCTGGTATTCCTATCGGCTCTATCCCCTGTCCTTCCGCGGCCTGCAGGGCACTCTGGGCGAGGGGCTGGGCATGGTGCGGCTGGGCGTGGCCTTCGTGCTGGCCGGCATCCTGGGCAGCGCGGTGGAGATCGTGATACGCTCCTACCTGAACGTGGAGGGCGACCTCGATGTGGTGGGCCTCTACAATGCAGGCTACATGCTGACCGTCATCTACGCCGGCATGGTCTTCTCGGCCATGGAGACCGACTATTTCCCCCGGCTTTCGTCCGTGGGCCACGACCGGGCGGTGATGAGCGACATGGTGAACAAGCAGATCGAGGTGTCGCTGCTGCTGGTGTCGCCGCTGCTGGCACTGCTCATCGTGCTGATGCCCATCGTGGTGCCCCTGCTCTTTACGCGCGACTTCCTGCCCATGGTGGCCATGGCCCAGGTGGCCGCCCTGTCCATGTATCTGAAGGCCGTCTCGCTGCCCATATCCTATCTGCAACTGGCCCGGGCCAACTCCGTGGGCTATCTGCTGACCGAGGCGGCCTACGACGTGGTGACTGTCCTGCTGGTCATCCTGGGCTACCGCTACTGGGGCCTCTACGGCACGGGCGTGGCCATCACCGTGTCCTATCTGTTCGACGTGCTGATCGTCTATGTCTATGCACGGCTGAAGTATGGCTACACCATGTCCTACTCCGTGCTTCAACTCGTGGCCATCCAGGTGCCCCTGGGGCTGGTCATCTACGGCACCACGCTGCTCGACTCGGCCCTGTTCCGTTGGGGCTTCGGGCTGCTGCTGTGCTTCGTCAGCGGCGTGGTGTCGCTGCAGATACTGCACCAGAAGACCGGTCTCTGGAATGCGCTGAAGGGTAAGGTCGTATCAAAATTCGGAAGGCATGGCTAAGGTGACGGTGCTCATGGCGGTCTACAATGCCGCCGACTATCTGCCCCAGGCGCTCGACTCGCTGCTGGCGCAGACGCTGAAGGACATCCAGGTGGTCTGCATCGACGATGCGTCGACCGACGGCTCGCCGCAGATACTGGCCGACTACGCCCGGCGCGACAGCCGCATAGAGGTGATCACGCTCACGGAGAACCAAGGGCAGGCCCAGGCCCGCAACGAGGGACTGAAGCGGGCCAAGGGCGACTGTGTGTGTATGCTCGATGCCGACGACTGGTTTGAGCCCGACGCCCTGGAGCGGGCCGTCGACGCCATGGTGGACGATACCGATGCCGTGCTCTTCGACGTGTCGCTCGACTATGCCGACCACGCGGAGATGTACCCCATGCCCGACTTCCAGACCCTGACGGGCTATGATGCCTTCGTGCTCAGCCTGACATGGAGGATACATGGGCTCTATCTGGTCAAGGCCGACCTGCACCAGCGCTTCCCCTACGACACCACCTGCCGACTCTACAGCGACGACAACACCACCCGGCTGCACTATCTGTATGCCCGCAGGGTGGGGCGCTGCACGGGCGTCTACCACTACCGCCAGCATGCGTCCGCGACCCATCAGGTCAGCGTCAGGCGTTTCGACTACCTGCGTGCCAACGAGTCGATGAAGCGCATCCTGCAGGAGCAGCGCGTGGGGCGCCAGGTGGAGTCGCTCTACGAGACCCATCGCTGGCACAACCTGGTGGGGGTCTATATGTTCTACTTCGTCCATGGGCGCGAACTGCCTGAGGCCGATCGCCGCTATGGACTCGCTGAGTTGCACAGGGCGTGGCTCGGCATAGACCGCAGCCTGCTGGACCGTCGGGCCGCGGCCAAGTTCGGCTATCGGCCCATGCCCTCCTGGACGCTCTTCCGGCTGCAGGAGTGGCTCTACTTCACTTTGAGAGGATTTCTGGGTAAAAACTATTAATGAGATATGATTAAGGACTTTAACTTCTATGCGCCGACCCGTGTGGTCTTCGGCCGTGAGTCGGAAGAACAACTTCCGCAGTTGATTCGTAGCAATGGCGGCAGCCGCGTGCTGGTGCACTATGGCGGCGGCTCTGCCCGCAAGTCGGGCCTGCTGGACAAGGTGCTGCGCATGCTCAGCGAGGCTGGCATCGCCTATGTGGAACTGGGGGGCGTGGTGCCCAATCCGCTGCTCTCGATGGTGCGCAGGGGCATCGCCCTCTGCCGCGAGCAGCAGGTGGACTTCATCCTGGCCATCGGTGGCGGCAGCGTGATCGACTCGGCCAAGGCCATCGGCTATGGCGTGGGCTACGAGGGCGACGTGTGGGACTTCTGGTGCGGCAAGGCCGTGCCCCAGTCGTGCCTGCCCATCGGCGTGATGCTCACCATCCCTGCTGCCGGCAGCGAGATGTCGAGCAGTTGTGTGATCACCAAGGACGAGGGCCTGCTGAAGCGGGGCATCAACAGCGACCTGTGCCGCTGCCGCTTCTGCATCATGAACCCCGAGCGCACCTTCACGCTGCCTGCCTATCAGACGGCAGCCGGTGCCACCGACATCATGATGCACACCATGGAGCGATATTTCTCCAAGTACGAGGAGATGACGCTGACCGACGCCCTCAGCGAGGCCCTGCTGCGCACGGTCAGAGACTGCGCCCTGCAGGTGCTCCGCCATCCCGATGACTATCGCAACAGGGCCCAGATCATGTGGGCCGGTTCGCTGGCTCACAACGACCTGACGGAGTGCGGCACCGAGAAAGACTTTGCCACCCATCGCCTGGAGCACGAACTGAGTGCCCTCTTCGACGTGACCCACGGGGCCGGGCTGGCTGCCATTTGGGGCTCGTGGGCCCGCTACGTGATGAAGAGGCATCAGGCGCGCTTCGTGCAGTTTGCCGTCAACGTGATGGGCGTGGCCTGCGACTACGCCAACCCCGAGCACACCGCCCTGCTGGGCATCGAGGCGATGGAGGACTTCTATCGCCGCATAGGCATGCCCACCAGCATACCCGAACTCATCGGCCGGCCCGTGACCGACGACGAGATTGCGCTGATGGTGAGCAAGTGCAGCCGCGGTGGCACCATCACCGTGGGCGCCATGGAGGTGCTGGGCGAGCAGGACATGGAGGCCGTCTACCGCATGGCCAACCAATGACCGACGTCACATAGTGGGAGTTTGGAGGCTTCAAACCCTGGGTTTGGAGGCTTCAAACTCCAGGTTTGGAGGCTTCAAACTCCGAGTTTGGACGAAGCAAACCTCAGGTTTGCCGTAAGCAAAGTTAAGAGCAAAAAGGAATGGAACTACTGAATCAACTGAACGACAGCCAGCGAGAGGCCGTGCAGTACTGCGACGGCGCCTCGCTCGTCATAGCAGGCGCAGGATCAGGCAAGACGCGCGTGCTGACCTACAAGATAGCCTATCTGCTGCAGGAGAAGGGCCTCAAGCCCTGGAACATCCTGGCCCTGACCTTCACCAACAAGGCGGCCCGCGAGATGAAGGAGCGCATCGGCCGGCTGGTGGGGCAGGAGCAGGCGCGCTACCTGCAGATGGGCACCTTCCACTCCGTCTTCTCCCACATACTCAGGGTGGAGGCGGCAGCCATCGGCTACAACTCCGACTTCACCATCTACGATCAGGCCGACTCGCGCTCGCTGGTGAAGAGCATCGTCAAGGAGATGGGGCTGGACGACAAGCAATACAAGCCCTCGTCGGTCAGCGACCAGATATCGATGGCTAAGAACCATCTGGTGCTGCCCGATGCCTTTGTGAACTGCTCGCTCTACGACAGCAAGCGCCCCCGCGTGGCCGATGTCTACGTGCGCTATGCCGAGCGTTGCCGGCAGGCCAATGCGATGGACTTCGACGACCTGTTGGTGCAGACATTCCTTCTACTGAAGAACCACGAGGACATCCGACGGAAGTACGTGGAGAAGTACCAGTACGTGTTGGTGGATGAGTACCAAGACACCAACTTCGTTCAGCAGCAGATTGTGCTCCTGCTGACCCAGGAGCGGCAGCGCGTCTGCGTGGTAGGTGACGACGCTCAGAGTATCTATAGTTTTCGTGGAGCCAACATTGATAACATACTGGATTTCAGGAAGTACTACGACGACGCCCGTCTCTTCAAACTGGAGCAGAACTACCGCTCCACGCAACTCATCGTGCAGGCGGCCAACAGCCTGATCAGCAAGAACGAGCGGCAGATTCCGAAGGACGTCTACAGCCGCAACGACCAGGGCGAGAAGGTGATGCTGAAGCCCGCCTACAGCGACCGCGAGGAGGCCATCATCGTGTGCAAGGATATTCAGCGCATCAGGCGGCAGGACAAGTGTCAGTACAGCGACTTCGCCATCCTTTATCGCACCAACGCCCAGAGCCGCTCGTTCGAGGAACAGATGCGCCGCGACGGCATCCCCTACCGCATCTATGGCGGGCTGTCGTTCTACCAGCGCAAGGAGATCAAGGACGTGATAGCCTACTTCCGCGTGGTGGCCAACCCCAACGACGAAGAGGCCCTGAAGCGCATCATCAACTATCCCACGCGCGGCATCGGCGACACGACCGTGCAGAAGATCGTGACCGCCGCCACCACCTACGGGGTGTCGCTCTGGACGGTCATTCAGCAGCCCGTGCTCTTCCATCTGGAACTCTCCAAGGCCACGGCGGCCAAGGTGGAGGCCTTCCGCCAACTGGTGGAAGGGTGGGGCGCCCGGAGGGATGGCGAGGATGCCTATCAACTGGGCCACGCCATCATCATGGAGAGCGGCGTGTCGAAGGACATCTATGGCAGCCGCAATCCTGAGGACCTGTCGCGTCAGGAGAATCTGGAGGAGTTCCTGGGCGGCATGCAGGACTTCGTGGAGAGCCGTCGTGAGGAGGGTCTGGGCGACCAGACAGGGCTGACGGACTTCCTGCAGGAGGTGGCCCTGCTGACCGACCTGGACAGCGAGGGCGACGAAGACCAGCCGAAGGTGTCGCTCATGACCATCCACTCGGCCAAGGGACTGGAGTTCCCCACCGTCTTCGTCGTAGGTCTGGAGGAGAACATCTTCCCGTCGCCCATGTGTACGGGCTCGATGCGCGAACTGGAGGAGGAGCGACGCCTGCTCTATGTGGCCATCACCCGCGCCGAGCGGCATTGCATACTGACCTGTGCGCAGAACCGCTTCCGCTACGGACGTGTGGAGTACGACACGCCCTCGCGCTTCATCCGCGACATAGACCACACCCTGCTGCGCGTTGAGGGCAACGAGGGTCTGGGCTCCGCTCAGCGCGAAGAGCCCCGCAAGCCTTGGCAGAAGGCATCGGAAGGCCCTGAGTGGATGCAGAACCCGCGTCCCGTGGCCACGCAGTTCCGTGCCGATCCGAAGCCCCGACAGGTGGCTCCGCGGCGGCCAGAGCCAGCCGTCGATCCCTTCAGCGAGTCGTTCCGTCGCCAGTTGGATCAGGCCGGCGGTCGCCTGAAGCCCGTCAAGTCTTCGTCGGCTCCGGCCGCAGTCCCGTCGCCGTCGGCTCCCCAGTCATCCTCAGCCCTTCGCGAAGGCAACGTCATCGAGCACCAGCGCTTCGGCATAGGCACCGTGCTGAAGGTGGAGGGAAGCGGCGAAAACGAGAAAGCAACTGTCGAGTTCCGCAATGCGGGCACCAAACAGTTGCTCCTGAAGTTCGCTAAGTATAAGATAATAAAATAGGAGTCGGCTATACCACGCGGTTGTCCTGTGGAAAGACCACGCTCGGCTTGAATGTCTTGGCCTCCTCGAAGTCCATCAGCGCGTAGGAGATGATGATGATCGTGTCGCCCACCTGCACGCGGCGCGCAGCAGCACCATTCAGGCAGATGCAGCCGGAGCCGCGCTCACCTTTTATTATATAGGTCTCAAAGCGCTCGCCGTTGTTGTTGTCGAGCACCTGCACCTTCTCGCCCGCAATCATGTTGGCCGCATCCATCAGGTCCTCGTCGATGGTGATGCTGCCCATGTAGTTGAGGTTAGCCTCTGTCACCTGCACACAGTGCAGTTTCGACTTCATTACTTCTATCATCATGGCCTCAGTCCTCCTTGTATTTGATGTGGTCAATCAGTCGGATGGGCGTCTTGCCGCAGTAGACCGTGATGCAGCCCACCACGTAGGGCGAGTCTTCCCAGTCGGCCACATCCTGCAGCGTGTTACCGTCGACGATGGCGAAATACTCCACCTCCAGGCCGTCCACGGCGTTGATGTCGCTCACCACCTTGTCGTGTGTCTCCTTCAGCGTGTGCTTCTTGCCGTAGGCAACGCTCTCTTTCAGGGCCTTGTAGATGTTGGGGGCAATGGCACGCTCATCGGGCGTCAGCAGGGTGTTGCGGCTGCTGCGTGCCAGACCGTCGTCATCGCGCACGATGGGGCACTCCACAATCTGGACGCCCAACTGCAAGTGGCGCACCATAGCCTTCACGACGGCAATCTGCTGCCAGTCCTTCTCGCCGAAGTAGGCCCGGTCGGGACGCACGATATAGAAGAGGCGGCTGACCACCTGGCACACGCCATTGAAGTGGCCGGGGCGATGGGCACCCTCCATGACGGTCGACACGGGAGGATACTCGAAGTGGCGGTTGTCCGGCGTGGGGTACATCTCATCCACCTCAGGCGCAAACACATAGTCGGCCTTGCACGCTTCGAGCAGCCGGCAGTCGGCCTCCAGGTCGCGCGGATAGTTCTTCAGGTCGTTCTTGTCGTTGAACTGTGTGGGGTTCACGAAGACAGAAACGACCGTGATACCGTTCTCCTTCACACTGCGGCGCACCAGCGATGCATGGCCTTCGTGCAGGGCGCCCATCGTGGGCACCAGTCCAATCTCCTTTCCCTCCTTGCGTGCCTCGAAGAGGGCATTCTGCAAGTCGACGATTTTCTGAAATACTTTCATTACTATTTCCTTGTCTTTTGATTTGAGGGTGCAAAATAACAACAAATTTTGCAAATATGGAAAAAAAACACTAAAAATAACCCTATAAAATGTCACTTTTTCCTAAAAACACACTTTTTCTTAGGATTTCTAAGGAAATTTTCGTACCTTTGCATCACCTAAACGAAAGAAGATGGCTAAAAAGAAAATCCTATTCATCAACCAGGAGATTGCTCCTTATGTACCAGACAACAGTATGTCCATCATGGGACGTGAACTGCCGAGGGCCATTCAGGAGCGAAATCATGAGATTCGCACGTTCATGCCCAAGTGGGGAAACATCAACGAGCGTCGCGGTCAGTTGCATGAGGTCATCCGCCTGTCGGGCATGAACCTCATCATCGACGACACCGACCATCCCCTCATCATCAAGGTGGCATCCATACCGACGGCGCGTGTCCAAGTCTATTTCATCGACAACGACGACTACTTTGCCAAGCGCCAGATGGATGTCGACGAGATGGGCATGAGTTATCCGGACAATGGGGAAAGAGCCATATTCTTTGCAAGAGGTGTGCTCGAGACCGTCAAGAAACTGCGCTGGACGCCAGACATCATCCATTGTCAAGGATGGATGAGTGCCGTCGTGCCGCTCTACATCAAGACGGCCTACCACGACGAACCCTCGTTCGCCAATACGAAGGTGGTCACCTCGCTCTTCACCAAGAGCCTGAAAGACGAACTGGGCAGCAACTTCAAGAGGTGCATCGAGTTCCGCGACGCCAAGGCAGAACTGCTCAACGGCTACAAGGACAAGTTCGACTTCGAGGAACTGGCCAAGTTGGCCATCGACTATAGCGATGGCGTGGTACAGGCCGACAAGGAGGTGAACAAGAACCTGGTCAAGTACACCAAGACCAAAGGCATCCCCTTCCAGCCCTACGAGGAGGACTTTGCCGATGTCTATGAGGCTTTCTACGACCAGATTTGCCCGGATGAGGAAGAGTAGGGCTAACCATAAAAAAGAATGACTATTAGAGACAACAGAGATAAACCAATTATGAATAAACTCATCACAATGGCTAGTGTCGCTCTCGCGGCAATGGCCATTTATTCTTGCGACGAGGATACCGCCACCATCGGACAGTCGCTCACCAACGATACCGACCAACTCAGCCTCACGTCGGCCAACTACGAGGTCAGCACGCGGACCGTCGTGGCCGACTCCGTATTCACGCTGAGCAACACCTGCTATTTCGGATGCGTCAAGGATCCCGAGACGGGCACGGAGGTCAAGAGCGAATTCTCCTCGCAGTTTCACCTCACGGAGTACATGTATGTCTATCCTGATGCCAATATCACGTCGCGGTTCAACGACCTGCCTGCAGCCGACTCGTGCGACCTCATCATCTACGTGCAGACGCCGTTCAGCGTCCAGGACAGCCTGACCGCCATCAAGATGCGCGTCAACGAACTGGACACGCCCATGGAGGAAGGACAGCACTACTACTCCAACTACGACCCCTTCCGCCTCGGCATGATCCGCGAGGACGGACTCATCAAGGACAAGGTGTTCACCTATGGCAACCTGACCGACAACGACAGCCTGAGGGCCACCACGGCCTATTTCCACAACATCCGCATACCCCTCAACGATGCCTATACTGACAAGAACGGCTCCACCTATAATAACTATGGTACCTACGTCCTTCAGCAGTACTTCCAGCATCCCGAGTATTTCAGTAACTCCTATTCCTTTGCACACCATGTCTGCCCGGGCTTCTTCTTCCAGATCGTAGACGGGCTGGGATTCCACACACAGGTCTTCGGCATCGGACTGCGCTCCTTCTATACCGTGCAGAACGACACCGCCACCTTCGCCGCCTCGCTGGTGCTGGCCGGAACCAAGGAGGTCGTACAAACCACGCTCGTCACCAACGACGACGAGACCATACGCCAACTGGCCAACGAGGACGACCACACCTACATCAAGAGCCCGGCAGGCCTCTTCACCGAGGTGACCCTGCCCGTCGACCAGATCAAGCAGGCACACGAGAACGACTCGCTTCTCTCCTCGAAGATTGTCTTCCAGCGACTGAACAACCAGTCAAACGACGACCGTGTGCTGTCCATCCCCTCCAGCATCCTGATGGTGCCGAAGGACAGTCTCTACTCGTTCTTCGAGAACAACAAGGTGCCCGACTACAAACTCTCCTTCTATGCAGCCTACTCGTCGAGCACCAACACCTATACGTTCAGCAATATCTCCAACCTGATCACGGCCCTTTGGAACACCAAGAAGCGCGAGACGGCCTCCAACCCCTCGTGGACAAGCGAGCATCCCAACTGGAACAAGGTCGTGCTGGTGCCTATCAGTTACACCACCAGCACGTCTACCAGCGAATTCTCCAGCGTGGAACACAACATGGGCCTGACCAGCACCCGACTGGTGGGAGGCCCTGCCAACCCCAATCAGCCCATCCTGGTCAACGTGGTCTACGGTAAGTTTAAGGATTGATACTGCTATGGCCGACGGATATCTGGAGAAGCATCAGCAGGACTACGAGGCCCGCAAGGCTGACTACCTGCGCCGCAAGCGCCACCTGCCACCTACGACAAAGCCCCGTCTTCAGCGTCCTGAAGACGAGGCTTTGTAGAGTGCACTCAAGGAGGAAAATCCCCGAAGAAATTCTATTGCAACTGCTCCTTGACGAACTGCTCCAGTTCCTCACCGCGCAGTTCCTTGGCGAGAATCTTGCCATTCTGGTCTACCACTACCGTGAAGGGAATGGCTTGGATATGGAAGGCGTTGGCAGCCTGTTTTTGGTTGTCCCAGAATTGAGGCCAGCCCAGTCCCAGAGTGAAGATTGTAAAATCCCAAGACTCCCGATCGTCGTCTAAAGAGATACCCACGATGCCGAAGCCTTGCTCCTGATATTTCTCCAGCAGCCCCTGCATGAAGGGCATCTCTTCGCGGCAAGGGCCACACCATGAGGCCCAGAAGTCGAGGACGGTAATCTTGTTCTTCTTCACTTCCTCGAGGACGCTGGCTTCTATCTCTTTAGTAGTAGACAGGATGAAGTCAGGCATGATCTGGCCCACGGCTGTGCTCTTGGCGTCTTCGAGGGCTTTCTGCAGGTCGGCAACGGCCTGACGCTGCTTGAAGTTCTCGGGCAACTTGTCGATGAGTTCCTGCACTTTGGCCTCGTCGAAAAGGTCAGACATACCCATTTGAGTCAGGACGAAGTAGCCGAACTCATTGTCGATGTTGTCTTCTGTCAACTTACGCAGGTAGTCGGACATATCCTCTTGCAGTTTGTTGTACTGCTCCATGACCTCTGCGCGCTGGTTCTCGTCGGTCTCGTCATCTTGCAGTTGTGCCAGCAGGTCTTCGGCCTTTCCCTCAATCTCTGCCTCCTTGTCGGTCATGGCCTGCCAGGCGTCGTTGGCCTTGGTGCCGGAGATTCGCGAAACATCGTCCTTGGAGAGGGTCACTTGGATGGTTCCCGCCTCGTTGAAGAAGAGCGCATAGGCAGAGCCGTCCAAGGCCATCAGGGACTGGAGCACCACCGAGTCGGCCTCACCCTCGTAGGAGAACTTGCCTCCGTTGACGATGATGGTGTCGAGAGCCTCACGGGTGGAGGCCTCGTAGAGCACGATGGTGTCGCCGTCCTCGAAGCCTTCGGCCACGCCTTCTATCTTGTAATTGTTCGACTGGCAGGCAGTCGTGGTCAGGACTGCTGCGGCGAGTCCCAGGAGTAACTTTGATACTTTCATAAGTAGTGGAATAGATATGGTTTATACTAAGTACAGGTCGCTGATGCTCTTGTTGTCGATGACGCGGCGAATGGCCTCGGCAAACATATCGGCCACGCTGATCTGCTTCACCTTGGCGCAACGCTGGGTGTAGGGGATAGAGTCGGTGAAGACTATTTCCTCCAGGGCCGACTCCTGCACGCGGTCGCTGGCCGGGCCGCTCATCACGCAATGGCTGGCGCAGGCCCTGACGGTCTTGGCGCCGTGCTCCTTCATCAGGTCGGCAGCCTTGGTGATGGTACCGGCGGTGTCCACCATGTCGTCGATGATGACCACGTTCTTGCCTTCCACCTCGCCGATGATCTGCATCGTGGCCACCACGTTGGCGCGGGCACGGGTCTTATTGCAGAGCACGAGCGGGCAGCCCAGGTACTTGGCATAGGTGTTGGCGCGCTTCGAGCCGCCTACGTCAGGTGAGGCAATGACCAGGTTGTCCAGATTCAGGCTCTTCAGATAGGGCATGATGACTCCCGAGGCATACAGATGGTCTACGGGCACGTCGAAGAATCCCTGTATCTGGTCGGCGTGCAGGTCCATGGTGATGACGCGGTTCACGCCAGCCACGCTCAGCAGGTCGGCCACCAGTTTGGCGCCAATGCTCACGCGGGGCTTGTCCTTCCGGTCCTGACGAGCCCATCCGAAGTAGGGGATGACGGCATTGATGGTGCGGGCCGAGGCACGCTTGGCGGCATCGATCATCAGCAGCAGTTCCATCAGGTTGTCGCTGTTGGGGAACGTGCTCTGCACCAGGAAGATGTCGCGTCCGCGGATGGATTCCTCATAAGAGACAGCAAACTCTCCGTCGGAGAATTTGGTAATCTGCAGTTTGCCGAGAGGGCAACCCAGGCTTTGGCAGATTCTCTCTGCCAGGTATCTTGTGGCCGTGCCAGAGAATACCATGTAGGAGTTTTGTGTAGTCATTGCTCTATAGTGATGTTTGCTTGTTCTTTACTTTATCCTACTGCCTTGCGCAACTTGTTGAAGTGTGCAATCAGTTCCTTGTAGTCCTGCTCCTGGTGGATGTTGAAGCGCTCCCAGAGGTCGGTGCTGATGACCACGCCCCCGAAGCCCAGGTCCTTCATGCGCTTGATGTTGTCGAGGTTGATGCCGCTCAGGGCATAGACGTGCTTGTCTATCAGCCCCTGCCTTGCTGCGGCGCGTATCTGCTCCTCGGTGAACGACTGCTTCTCTTCCGCCTCTCCCTGGCTGTCGAGCACGTTGCGCAGGAAGACATACGACGAGCGCTTCTTGGCTTCCTTCAGTTCCTCCAGATGGTGGCAGGTCATACTGAGGTTCCCCTTGTAGCCGTAGGGCAGGGGATCATCAGGATGGTTCAGGTGGATGCCGCGCAGCCGGAACTCCTCCTTCAGGTAGAAGTGGTCGTGCACGGTAATCTTCTTGTAGTAGTCCTCTGGCAGGAGGGTGAGCAGGCGTTCGGAGTAGACTGGCTCCGAACCAGGTTTGTATAAGTGCAAATCCTCCAGACCTTCCTCGAAGAGGGTGGTCAGAATCTTGTCTTCTTCCACGAAAAACGTGGCCTTTGTCATGATGACGAGTTTCATCTACATGCCTTTTTATTGAAAAAGCCCCATCCATGACGAATAAGGGCTCTTGATGTTCAGTCGTGATTCCGTCGGGATTCGAACCCGAGACCCACAGCTTAGAAGGCTGTTGCTCTATCCAGCTGAGCTACGGAACCTCCACCATTCTTGAAATCGACTGCAAAGGTACACATTTTCCCCGACACTTCCAAATTTTTATGCCTTAAATCTGATGTATGCCCGATCGTCGAACGAATTAAATCCTGCTTTGAAGGCTTTTGTGGCCTTGAACCGTCCGATGTTCAGCGGGTCGGTCTCTCGCTGATGGGCCAGCCGCTGCTCCGATTCCTCCAGGGTGGGACAGAGGAAGGGGTAGCCGTCGCTGGCCAGTACGATCTCCCAGGGGCGGAAGTCGAGCGTGATGACTCTGACGTGCTGCTCGGGGATGGGGAAGCCGTCGATGACCGAGTAGGTCACGTTCTGCTGCCGCATGGTCTCTATCATGTGGGGTATGATCTGCTGGCGGGCCGTGTCGTCGGTCAGGAAGTGCTCGCGGGGCTCTGTGCTGTTGAGGATGATGTCGGCACGCTGCTCGGCCAGTTCCTGCTCGTAGGGCTTGGGATTGTCGTAGTAGGTGCCGCCAACGAGGCATTGGCAGTCGCCTATCATCCATATCTCGCGATTGACGCGGCTGAAGACGACGGCGCTGGCCGTGAGGCGTTCCTCGGGGTGCTCGGCCAGCCGCTCGATGAGCCTCCGGCCATAGTGGCGGCGCATCTGGCGGGTGACGCCCAGGCAGAACTCGTGGCAGGTGATGCCCTTGGGAGCCTTGCGGATGAACTTCTCCACTTGCAGCATGGCATAGCGGCCGTTGCTGTTGAAGAGGCTATAGCGGCGGTCGGTCTTCGATGTGGAGCCGTCGACGACGGCTATGAAGTCAGGGGTGATGATTATGCCGTCTTCGCTTTTTCTCGTCGGGTCTTTCGGGACGAGGGTCTGTTCGATGATTTCCATTGGGGAATAGTTTGTTGATCAGGTCGGGCCTGCCTATGCGGCGCAGGCTCTGCTCTATGCCGCGGCGCTCCTCAGGTTTGTACCAGAAGAAGTACTGTCGCTGGGCCAGTTTCTCCCTTGGTGTCCGCGCCGAGAAGACGGGCTCCAGAGTGTAGGGGTCGTAGCCGGTATACCAGGTCTCGGTGGCGATGGTCATGGGTGTTGGGGTGAAGTCCTGCACCTGCTCCAGTTGGAAGTCCATGTCCTTGGTCAGCACGGCCAGTTCGGCCATGTCCTCCTCGCGGCAGCCGGGATGGCTGGAGATGAAGTAGGGTATGATCTGCTGGCGAAGGTTCTCCTCGCGGTTGATGCGGTCGAAGATGCGCTTGAAGGCTCCAAACTGGCTGAACGAGGGCTTGCGCATCAGCATCAGCACGCGGTCGCTGGTGTGCTCGGGGGCCACCTTCAGGCGTCCGCTCACGTGGCGGCAGATGAGTTCGCGGGTGTATTCGTCGGCCGAGCGGTTGGCAGCCTCGTCGTTGCTGCGGTACAGCAGTAGGTCGTAGCGCACGCCGCTGCCTATGAAACTCTTCTTTACCTCCGGCAGCGCGTCGACGGCGTGGTAGATGTCGAGCAGGGCCTGGTGGCTGGTGTTCAGGTTGGGGCATATCTGCGGATGGATGCACGAGGGGCGCTTACACTTCTCGCAGGCCTTCAGGTTGCGGCCGTGCATGCCGTACATGTTGGCCGACGGGCCGCCCAGGTCGCTCAGGTAGCCCTTGAAGTCGGGCATCTGCGCCACCTGCTTCACCTCGCGCAGGATGCTCTCCTTCGATCGGCAGGCGATGAACTTGCCCTGATGGGCCGAGATGGTGCAGAAGGCGCATCCGCCGAAGCATCCGCGGTGTATGTTGACCGAGTGCTTGATCATGTCGTAGGCCGGAATGCGCTTGCCCTT
The DNA here is from genome assembly GCA_017483805.1 of Prevotella sp. Taxonomy (GTDB): domain Bacteria; phylum Bacteroidota; class Bacteroidia; order Bacteroidales; family Bacteroidaceae; genus Prevotella. Next base: position 8,329 of record JAFUUL010000011.1, on the reverse strand, counting down.
GTACTTCGGATGCGGCTGGCGCGTGTAGGGCAGGTCGAACGAGGCGTCTATCTCCTCGGTGGTCATGGGCGGGTAGGGCGGATTGACCACCACGCACACCCTGTCCACGCGCTGCAGCAGCCGCTGGGCGTGCATCATGTTCGACTGCTCCTCTATGTGGCGGTAGTTCTCGGCCTCGGCCCGCTTGTCGCGCAGGCACTCCTCGTGGCTGTGCAGCACGATGTCGGTCTCCCTGGGCTCTATGTGCTTGGCCAGATAGACTATCTGGGGTATGTCCTGGATGGTCTCCACGTTGCGCAGGTCCTGTCCCTGGTCTGCGCGTCGGGCCAGTTCGAGGATGGTCTTCTCACCCATGCCATAACTGATGATGTCGCCGCCCGAGTCGCACAGTATGCACTTGCGCAGCGCGTCCTGCCAGTAGTCGTAGTGGGTCAGGCGGCGCAGCGAGGCCTCGATGCCGCCCAGCACGATGGGCACGTCGGGATACAACTGCCGTAGTATGTTGCTGTAGACGATGGTGGGGTATTCGGGTCGCATGTCGTGCCGTCCGTCGGGCGAGTAGGCATCCTCTGAGCGCAGGCGCCGGTTGGCCGTGTACTTGTTGACCATCGAGTCCATACAGCCGGGCGAGATGCCGAAGAAGAGGCGCGGGCGCCCCAGTTTCTTGAAGTCGCGGAAGTCGCCGTGCCAGTCGGGCTGGGGCACGATGGCCACACGATAGCCTGCCGCCTCCAGGGTGCGCCCGATGACGGCCGCCCCAAACGACGGGTGGTCCACGTAGGCATCGCCAGAGAACAGGATCACGTCCAGGCTATCCCATCCCCTGAGTTCCAACTCCTTCTTGGTGGTTGGCAGGAAGTCAGTCAGCCGATACTCCATCAGCGTCGTCGTTGGCCGTGGCCTGCTGCTTCTGCCAGTCCACGTAGAGTTGCAGCAGGTTCTGCAGGCCGAGTGCCTTCATGTTGGGGTGATAGACCACGTCGAGGCAGAGGTCGAGCAACTGCTTGTCGCTGCCGCCGTCCGACTCGAGCAGGGCGCGTATGTTGAGGCGCAGTTTGTCGAGCACCTGCTCGTCTACGTAGCCGTTGGAGTCGATGAGGTCGCGCAGCAGTTGATACTGCTCGATGGTGGCCAGGTGCTGGTCGCTCACTTCGATGCTTCTTGTGCCTGAAGCGTTGGTTTTTATTTTTGTCATAACTATCTGTTTGTTAGGAAGTTCATGATTCCTCGCATGATGGATGCACGCTTCTGTGCATCGGTGATGCACTCGAAGGGGAAGCCCATCGTGAAGGCGTGGTAGTCGGCTCCGGCATAGGCCACGGCAGCACTCGTCTGGTTGGCATAGACCATGGCTGGGAAGGCCCCCTCGCACGTGGGCATCAGCAGGTCGCTCTGGGTGGCGGCATAGTGCTGCTCGTTCAGCAGGCGGTGGAACGTGAAGGTGGTGCCCAGTCCGCTGATGGTGCTGTCGTCCAGTCGGTTCACGCCCTCGTGTCTCACCTTGAGCACCTGGCTGAGGAAGGCCTGCTCGTCGGCCGACGGCATGTCGGTACCCACGTAGGCGCCGCTCACCAGCAGGTTGCCGCCGGTAGCGGTGTAGCCGCGCAGTTGGGCCTGGATGGCGGAGGGGAACGACTTGTAGGGCACCAGGCTGTGGCCGTCGTTGCGCTCCAGTCCGAGCAGCAGGTCGACGACGGCGTAGGCCGGGCCGAGCGTGATCTCGCCGTTCTCTATGGCCTGTGCCGAGGTGCTCAGTATGTTGTAGCCGCCGGCCAGTTGCAGGGCCTCGGCATGCAGGCGCACGTCGCTCAGGTCGTTGCCGGCAATGAAGAGTCCGGCCAGTTCTGCCGACGAGTAGCCCAGGCCCGTGGAGTCCTCTATGCCCATGCGGCTGGTGTCGAACACCTGCTGGGCGCCCAGCCAGCCGGGGGTGCGTCCGTAGGATACGCCTATGTCTTCGCCGATGTCGAAGCCCTGGCCGTTCTTACTGATGGCAGGCGACGAGAGGCGGTGGAAGCCGTTGACGATGAGGGCCGTGCGGCGTGCCTGGGGGCTGTAGAGTGCCGAGAGCACCTCGGTGGGGAAACTCTGGCCGCCCTCGTTGGTGGCCGTCACGCGGAAACTGTAGAGCACGCCGGGCACGAGCCTGACCGTGCACGACGAGCCGCGCAGGTGGGTGCCGTTGTCGAAGTCGCCCTGGTCTTGTGCCATGTAGAGCACGTAGCCCGTGGGCTGCGACGTGGGCTCCTGGCTGTCCACGATGCCGCGCCAACTGATCCTGACCTCGCCCTCGCGGTCGGTAAACTCGATGTGCAGGTTGTCGGGGGCCAGAGGCTGCACCACGGCCTTCTGGTCGTGGCGGCTGGCCATGTAGCGCAGCAGGGTCTTGTAGATGGAGCGTGCCAGCGTGAAGCGGAAGTTGGGGTCCTGGCCCAGTCGCATGTCGCCGAAGTTCTGGTGCGACATGGTCTCCAGTATGGCGCTGGGCACGATGGGCACACGGGTCTCCGAGTAGTTGCGGTCGTAGATCTTGCGGGCCACCCACGTACCATATTTATATTGCAGGTCGCGCGTGGTGTTCTCCAGCAGCATGGTGGCCAGGGTCTTCGATGCCTGTCGGCTCTCGCCGTTGGCCAGTGCCGAGTCGCCCTTCTGGGTGGTGCAGATGGTCAGTGTGCCGTAGACGCCCAGTCCCGTGTCCGTATAGCCAGCGTCGCTGTGTACGGCCAGACTGAGTTCCAGGGGCACACCGCGCCCTGCCGAGTCGGGGGCATAGACGGAGCCGCCGCACAGCAGGTTGGTCATCAGCGAGCGGGCGTTGATGTCGTCGCCATAGTCGTTGACGCCCTGCTTCGACGAGTAGACGTCGTAGGGCATGCCGGCCCACTGGGCATAGTAGCGTGCGCCCTCCAGGCATCGGGGCAGTCCGCTCACCTCGCCGCCGCGCTCTATGTTGCCCATGCCGCCTCCGAAGCGCACGGCATCGGTCGTGACGAGGCCCTTCTGCTGGCTGTGGTTGCTCACCACCACGCGGTTCTCCTCCGTGCAGCCTGCGGCAAACTCAAACGAGCCCAGATAGACCCACGTGGAGCCGCCCATCTGCTGGTTGACGCGGAACTCGGTCTTCTGGCCCTTGTGGTAGACGGTGTAGTGGGCATCGTCGACGCTCGTGGGCAGGGTCTGGTAACTCACGTAGACGGCGTAGCGGCCGTCCTCGGGTATCTGCGGCTGATAACTGACCATGCTCACCTTGTGCTGGCTGTGGGTGGCTTCGGCCATGCGTGCGGTGCCGGCCGTAAAGGGGTTCTCGCCGTCCTGGTAGTGGCCCGCGTGCTGGGCAAAGCCGGGCTGCGGGGCCTGCGTCCAGGGCTTGCGTATGGCCTCTTCGCGATACTGCACCAGGTCGCTGGTGTCGTCGTTGTCCACGATCACCTCGTTGCGCTGCCAGTCGCGCTCGCGCGGGGTGAAGACCACGGCTCCGGCATTCTCGAGCATGGGTATGAGATAGGGCACCACGATGGTCTGGGTGAAGAGGTCTTCGTTGGTGCAGAACAGGGCTGGCCGCTGCCACCGCCAGTCGCCCTTGTCGTTGTCGTAGTAGCGTCCGTGGCTGGCCCAGACTGACAGGTGGCGCCCCTCCAGTCCGTGGTCGATGGAGTAGGGGCGCGACGCGTTGGTCACCCAGGGCTGCTGAGCCTCTGCCGTGCAGAGAAAGGCCGATAGGGCCAGCATGAGCAGGAGTCTATACATTGCCTATGGTGAAGTTTTCGGGCTTCTTGCCCTTGAAGTCCTTGAAGTAGAGTTTGATCTCCCGCATGTCCTTCTCCAGGTCGCCGGAGGGGATGATGGTCTTGGTGCACTGTATGTGCTTCCGCTGGTAGTCCAGTCCGTAGAGCAGGATGGGCATCTCTGCCTTCAGGGCTATGAAGTAGAAGCCCTTCTTCCATTCCTCCACGCGCGAGCGTGTGCCCTCGGGGGTGATGCAGAGGTGGAAGGTCTTGGCTCGCCGGGCGGCCTCGGCCATCGAGTCGGTCATGCTGGTGTGCTTCTGACGGTAGACGGGTATGCCGCCCATGGCGCGGAAGATGGGGCCCAGGGGCCAGAAGAACCACTCCTTCTTCATCAGGAAGTTGCTCTGCAGTCCGTGTGCGCCGTTGTAGAGTTGACCGTACAGGAAGTCCCAGTTGCTGGTGTGCGGGGCCAGGCAGATGATATACTTGTCAGGATGGGGCTCAGTGACCTGGGCTGTCCATCCCAGTTGCTTGTACAAGAGCCACTTACAGAGTTTCTGCCACATCTACAGGTTGTTGATTTGGTCTACGATTTCGCTGACCTGGGCGGAGAATTTTTCGCGCAGGTCTTTATAGTAAAGGTGGGGCTTCATGCCGGGCTCGGGGTGGGATACGCGGCACACGAAGTCGCTCTGCGTGCGCAGGATGCTGTAGATCAGGGCTTCGGCGTTGCCATGATTGTTGTCGTTGCCGTAGAGTGATGCCGCCACGGCCTCGGTAAACAGTTCGTCGCATACCAGGTTGATAGCGTGTTTGAGTGTTCTTTTGTTAGCCATAGATGTCAAGTGTTTTTATTTCGTCTGAGCAAAGATAGGCAAAATATCTGAAACGGCAAAGCGTAAATACAAAAAAAGCGTTAAACGTGGTGTTTTTTCCCGGGAATTATGTAATTTTGCACGGCAAAACGATATTATTTTAACTTATTAATAACTGTTTTCTATGGAAAAAAGTGCATTGCAGATTGCAAGAGCAGCCTATCAGCCCAAGTTGCCCCGCGGCCTGAAGGGGGCTGTGAAGGCTGTGGAGGGCGCACCCACACAGAGTGTAGACAATCAGGAAGAGATCAAGGCCCTCTTCCCCAATACCTATGGCATGCCCCTCGTGGAGTTTGTTCCGGGCGAGGAGCAGCAGTATGAGCCCATGAACGTGGGCATCATCCTCAGTGGTGGTCAGGCCCCTGGCGGCCACAACGTCATCACCGGCCTCTTCGACGCCGTGAAGCGCCTGAACCCCGACAACCGCCTCTACGGCTTCATCCTGGGCCCCGGCGGACTGGTGGACCACAACTACATGGAACTGACCAAGGAGATCGTCGACGAGTACCGCAACACCGGCGGCTTCGACATGATCGGCTCCGGCCGCACCAAACTGGAGAAGGTCGAGCAGTTTGAGAAGGGCCTCGAGATCATCCGCCAGTTGAACATCAAGGCCATCGTCATCATCGGCGGCGACGACTCTAACACCAACGCCTGCGTGCTGGCCGAATACTATGCCGCCAAGCAGTACGGCGTGCAGGTCATCGGCTGCCCGAAGACCATCGACGGCGACCTGAAGAACTCGCAGATCGAGACCTCCTTCGGCTTCGACACCGCCTGCAAGACTTACTCGGAACTGATCGGCAACATCGAGCGCGACTGCAACTCGGCCCGCAAGTACTGGCACTTCATCAAGGTGATGGGCCGCTCGGCCAGCCACATCGCCCTGGAGTGCGCCCTGCAGACCCAGCCCAACATCTGCCTCGTCTCCGAGGAGATCGAGCAGAAGGGCATGAGCCTGGCCGACATCGTGGAGTACATCGCCCACGCCGTGGCCGTGCGCGCTGCCGACGGCAACAACTTCGGCACCGTCATCATCCCCGAGGGTGTCATCGAGTTCATCCCTGCCATCAAGAAACTCATCGCCCAACTGAACGACGTGCTGGCCCTGCCCGAGGCTAAGGACATCAGCCGCGACGAGCAGGTGGACTTCGCCAAGAGCCACCTGAGCGAGGAGAACCTGACCGTATTCAACAGCCTGCCCGTGGGCGTGGCCCGTCAGTTGGCCCTCGACCGCGATCCTCACGGCAACGTGCAGGTGAGCCTGATCGAGACCGAGAAACTGCTCTCCACCATGGTGGCCCAGAAACTGGAGAAGATGAAGAAGGCCGGCACCTACAAGGGCAAGTTTGCCACTCAGCACCACTTCTTCGGCTACGAGGGACGCTGCGCCGCTCCCTCCAACTTCGACGCCGACTACTGCTATGCCCTGGGCACCAGCGCAGCCCAACTCATCGCTGCCGGCAAGACCGGCTACATGGCCATCGTGAAGAACACCACGGCTCCCGCCGACGAGTGGAAGGCTGGCGGCGTGCCCATCACGATGATGATGAACATGGAGCGCCGCAACGGCGAGATGAAGCCCGTCATACGCAAGGCCCTGGTCGAACTCGACGGTGCACCCTTCAAGACCTTTGCCGCTCAGCGCGACCGCTGGGCACGCGAGACGGCCTACGTCTATCCCGGCCCCATCCAGTACTGGGGATCCAGCGAGGTGTGCGACCAGCCCACCCGCACGCTGGCTCTCGAACAGGCTAAGTAAATGCCTCAGGGAAGACACAGACAGACCAAGAAAGGAAGTCAGACGAACGCCTCGAAGCGCCGTCTGACTTCTGTTGTCAACCGTCGCAGGCCCTCTCTGCTGCGGCGTCTGGCCATGCGCCTCTACGACGTGGTGCCCGGATGGGCCTGGTGGCTGGGCGGACTGGCCATCGCCGCCGTCTACGTCTGGTTCTTCTACTACTTCTTCGTCTCGCCCTACGGCTTCCGCTGGCGCGCCCTCTACGGCGAGGTCAGTTACCCCGAGGGCTACGACATCCACGGCATCGACGTCTCTCACTATCAGGGCGACATCGACTGGGAACTGCTGCGCCGTCAGGGCACCATCGACGAGTGCCCCATACGCTTCGTCATGATCAAGGCCACCGAGGGCGCCAATCGCGTGGACGACCGCTTCGAGCGCAACTTCCACGATGCCCGCGAGTACGGCTTCACGCGCGGTGCGTACCATTATTATAGTACCCAGTCCTCAGCCGAAGCCCAGGCCCGCCACTTCATCTCCACCGTCACCCTCGAGCGGGGCGACCTGCCGCCAGTGCTCGACGTGGAGCAGAAGCCCCGCACGCAGACCGACGACGAGTTTCGCCAGAGCGTACTGCAGTGGCTCCGCCTGGTGGAGCGCCACTACGACGTGAAGCCCATCCTCTACACCTACTACAAGTTCAAACTCCAGTACCTCAACGACCCCGTCTTCGACCAGTACCCCTACTGGATAGCCCACTACTACGTGGACTCGCTCGAGTATCAGGGCCCGTGGAAGTTCTGGCAGCACACCGATGCGGGCAGCCTGCCCGGCATCAAGGGCCCCGTGGACTTCGACATCTACAACGGCTCCTTCTACGACCTGCGCCAACTCACCCTGGGCTCCCAGGAGACCATCGGCGTGGATGCGTACAAGTAATCTGCGGTTAGTAGACCAGCACCTGCCCCCCCGCTCCTAATACCCCAAATCCTCGCCAACGAGCACTACCACATGGCGGCCTTGGGGCGAGTTTCTGAGGAAGTGTACGTAGTTGCAGATGGATCCCGGCGAGTTGCAGTTGTGGCACACACCATCCATCTGACAAGGTGTCTGGATGTCGAAGCGTGCTGCATTGATAGGCGATGCCGTTCCTCGTGCCCTTGAAAGGGCAGCCTCTACCGTCTGGGCCACCTTGTTGAGGCCTACGACGAAGATGACCTTCTTCGGGCCCCACGTGATGGCTGCTACACGGTTGCCGTTGCCGTCGATATTCACGATGACGCCATCCTCCGATATGGCATTGGCACTGGTCAGATAGACGTCTGTCGAGAACGCCCTGAGGTACATGGCATACTTCTCCTCCGGCGTCTCAACCAGGTCGCGGTCAAGCACTTCCAGCGTCCCCCTGCTCCTCAGCGCATCGGGAATACCAAGGTCGCGCACCGTCATCGTGCCGCCCCACGTCACTGAACTGCCGTCAGCGATGAGTTCCGAAACTTTCTTCACGGCCTCTTCGCCCGTCGGACAATAGAAGCCCTCTATATGGCGGCGCTGTAGGTTCCTGATGAGCCGCTCCGCCAGTCGCTCGTTTCTTAGTTCTTTTGGTGTCATATTACTTTGAGGGCAAAGATACGAAAAAAATCGGGCAAATGCAAGTTTTGCCCGACAAATTGCACCATAGGGTACGAAATTTTGAGGAGAAAAGACTCTTTCCATTCAAAATAATGGCGGCCGTCCTCAGGGACAGTCGCCATTTCCTTCATTTCGGCTGCAGGTCGGCGTACTCCGTCACCACCGGGTAGCAGGGGCAGGCCTTCTGGGGATTCAGGTCGTGGTGGCCTACGATCAGGGCGCGGGGGTAGGCCCTGTGCAGATCCTCCAGCAGTCGGCGGAGCGAGGCGCGCTGAGCCTCGGTGCGGGTGTCGGCAGGACGGCCGCGTATGTCCAGCCCGCCCTCGTAGCAGATGCCCAGCGAGTGGCTG
>JAFUUL010000112.1 GCA_017483805.1 Prevotella sp. | reverse complement strand
ATTTTTTATATAGCATTATTGATTTATACTTATACCCATATTGATTGGTTTGTTAAACTGTTGAAATTTAGAGCATTAAGTAAATAATTATCAATTTTGGTATATTACGATATAACATAAAGTCGGCGCCTCATCCCGACAGAAAGCGACAGCCGGAGATTTTTCGGATGTTGCTTTTTTCTTTGATACCATTATTCCGTATAATCGACATACGGCTCCAGGCGGCTGATGGCCTCTGGAGGGAAATCGCGGAGCATCTTGAGTTCTGAGAGACTGTGCAGTGGACCGTCCAGGCGGCGATGGTCTACGATGGCCTTCGCCTGATAGAAATTGATGTAGGGGTGACGCTTCAGTTGGTTAAGCGACAGGCGGTTGACAAGGAGTTTCTGCGGATGAGCATCGCTGACGGTGAAGTACTGCTTGGACTCCTGCGGGAAATCCTCTATCTCGTCGAGTTGGTCGACGCTGACATAGCCGCCCAGCCGCGTTCGATAGTCTGCAATGCGGCGGGCAAAGTAACTGCCGATGCCGGGCACCGTCCGGTAGACAGTGGTGTCGCCAGCATTCAGGTCGACCGTCTCGCCAGGGGCTATCTTCCCAGGATAACGCAGGGCAGGGCGCAGAGTGTCGGGCTCCGGCTCTTGCTGCTCTGGCTGCTGTTTGTTTTCAACCAGCGTGGCGGCCGGCAGATAGTCGGCAGAGATATGGATATAGGGTTCCAGTTCCCGATACTGCTTGACGGTGAGACCATAGAGACGGGCAAAATCCTCCTTCTTGCGATAGATACCACCGGCAGCCCTGTACTTATAGATGTTGCGCACCTGCCAAGGTTGCAGCCCCAAGCGCAGCAACTGGGTGCTGTCGGCTGTATTGGGATCGAAGGGGAAACGCTCTGGCGCGGCGGTCTGCGTCTGATAATAGAGAGGAGAACGACCTCCGAGGGTATCGGTTGTTTGCGCAGCGACACTATCCGTGGGCGCCGGCATACTGGCATTCTGAGGCTGGGGGTCATCAAAGAAGAACAGGGCTGCGAAGATAGCCACCAGCAGCACAAGCAATACCAGCAACACCCGCCGGTCGCTCTTGCGCAGACTCAATGCCGAACTCCAGTTCATATCACGCCAAACTCATGAAGGAAGATGAGCAGGATGCAGAGCGGACAGACATAGCGGATGGCGAAGAGATAGACGCCAAACAGACGGCCGCGCAGGGTGCCGCCATTGGTGAACTCGTCCTTGACGACGGAACGCGGCACATACCACCCCAGGAACAGACAGGTGAGGAAACCGCCCACGGGCAGGAAGATCTGACCGGTGAGGAAGTCGAACCAGTTGAACATCGACGTGTCGCCAAACATCAGCCACGAGCGGGTATCGCCATACGACAGGGCACAGCCGATGCCGAAGAAGGCGCACAGCGCGGTGACCCATGCGGCACCCTTGCTGCGCGAGACATGGAACTCCTCGTGGAAGAAGGCCGTACTGACCTCGTGGAGCGACATGAGCGACGTGAGGGCTGCCAGCGACAGCAGGGCGTAGAAGAGCAGGGCCACCACCTCGCCGAGCCACGGCATGCCGGCAAAGGCCTGCTGGAACACGTTGGGCAGGGTGATGAACACCAAGCCCGGTCCGCAATACTGGCGAACGACACTGGGATCGGTGCTCGACAGCAGTTCGGTGGCTTGCGGATAGATGGAGAAGAAGGCGGGGAAGATCATGAGGCCGGCCAGGATGGCAATGAGCGTGTCGATGGAGACGATCTGCACGGCCGACTTGGTGAGATGGGTGTCGCGCTTGAAGTAACTGGCGTAGGTGCACAGACAGCCCATGCCGAGGCTGAGCGAATAGAAAGCCTGCCCCAGTGCGCCCAGAAGCACATCGCTGTTGACCTTGGAGAAGTCGGGGCTGAACAGGAAACTGATGCCCTTGCCGGCATTGGGCAGCAGGCAAGAGGCCACGGCGATGACGATGAGGAGGACGAAGAGCAGGGGCATCATGAGTTTGGAGCCGCGCTCGATGCCTTTCTCCACACCGCGCGAGATGATGAAGTGGCAGATGAGGATGAACAATAGCATCCACACCACGGGCTTCCAGGGATGCGACGAGAAGGTCTCGAAGTAAGTGCGCACATAGTCGGCATCGCCCTGCAGATGGCCGGCCACCGAGGCGTAGATGTACTGCAGGCACCAGCCGGAAACCACCACATAGTAACTGGTGATGAGGAAGCCGGTGAAGACGCCGAAGTAGCCAATGAGGCGCCACGGCGTGCCGCCAGCCAACTTGGAGTAGGCCCGCGCCGTGTTGGCCTGGGCCCGGCGGCCGATGATGAACTCGTTGAGCATGCAGGGTATGCCCAGCAAGACGACGCACGCAATATAAATAAGGATAAAGGCGGCACCACCGTTCTGCCCCGTCATATAGGGGAAGCGCCACACATTGCCCAGTCCTACGGCTGAGCCGGCCGTGGCGAGGATGATGCCCAGTTTGCTACCGAAGTTGGCTCTCTTTGTCTGACTCATCTTCTATGGTTTTTCGATATCTATTGTCTAATCGCTTGCAAAATTATAAAATATTTCGTACTTTTGCATGCAAATTGTGAAAGAATTATGAGATTTGCCTTACATTTCATCAAGAAATACCCCTTTTCGCTGCTTTGCATCGCCCTGGTATGGTATCTCAGCATCTGGTTTATGCCGCCCGAGGAGATGGAACTGCCCAGCATCAACTTCCTGGACAAATGGACTCACCTGGTGATGTACGGCGGCACCTGCTCGGTCATCTGGATAGAGTATCTGCGGCAGCACAAGACGCTGGACGGCGAGAAACTGCTTTTCTGGGCGTGGCTGATGCCGATGCTGATGGGGGGACTGATAGAACTGGTGCAGGCTTACTGCACGGCGACGCGTTCGGGCGAATGGCTCGACTGGCTGGCCGACGGCGTGGGCGTGACGCTGGCCGTGGGGATTGGACTGACGATACACAAACTGTGGAAGAGGCGTTAGGCTTCGCTCTTCCACAATTTATAGGGATTCTTCCTGAGATGACTATTGTAATAGCGGTGGTCGCCGGTCACCTCCTTATCGATGAAATCGGGCTTTTCGTAGGGTTCATCGGGTGAGGAGAGTTCTACTTCGGCCATCACCAGACCTTCGTTGTCGCCATAGAACTCGTCGACCTCAAAGGTATGCGGCCCGCTGGTGACAAGATAGCGGGTCTTGTCGATAACACCCGGTTCGCACAACTGAAACAGGTGGGCGGCTTCGACAAGCGTAATCTCCTTCTCAAACTCGTAGCGGCTCAGGCCTCCGTCGGCCGACGGGCCCTTGATGGTCAGGAAAGCCTGCTCGTCGCGGATGCGCACTCGCACCGTGCGACCCTGTCCGCTGCAGATGTAGCCTTGCTTGATGCGGTAACTCTTGTGTGCGCGACGCTTGTAGTCATCGCCGCGCACCAAGAATTTCCGCTCAATCTCCATGCCACTCATGGGGCTTAGCCGTTGTAGATGGAGTACACCAGATAGAGCACGCCCAGAAGGATGAGCACGCCGAAGATCCAGTTCACCACGTTGCGTCCCTTCTGTTCTTCCTTCTCTGCATACGCCTTCTGCTTGGCGTTGAGTTTCTTCTCTTTTTCTTTCTTTGCCATAGTTGTATCTGTTTTTTAATGAATGATGATTCGATTAATCTTCACCTTCCGACGGGAACTCCATGAGGTAAGCCTTGATGAAACCGTCGATTTTGCCGTTCATCACGCCATCGACATCGGAAGTCTGAAAGTTGGTGCGGTGGTCTTTCACACGCTTGTCGTCGAAGACATACGAGCGTATCTGGCTGCCCCACTCTATCTTCTTCTTGCCAGCCTCAATCTTGGCTTGTGCCTCCAGGCGCTTCTTCATGGCGCGGTCGTAGAGTTGCGAGCGCAGCAACGCCATGGCGCGCTCCTTGTTCTTCGGCTGGTCACGCGTCTCGGTGTTTTCGATGAGGATCTCCTCTTCCTCGCCCGTATCGGGGTCGGTGTACCAGTAGCGCAGACGGACGCCCGACTCCACCTTGTTGACGTTCTGACCGCCGGCACCACTGCTTCGGAAGGTGTCCCACGAGAGTTTGGCGGGATCGACATAGACCTCGATGGTATCGTCAACCAAGGGGCTGACGAAGACCGAGGCAAAGGACGTCATTCGCTTGCCCTGGGCGTTGAAGGGGCTGACGCGCACCAGACGGTGTACGCCGTTCTCGCTCTTCAGATAGCCGTAGGCATACTCGCCGCCCTCTATCTGCATCGTCACGCTCTTGATGCCAGCCTCGTCGCCGTCAAGCAGGTTGGCGATGGTGACCTTGTAGCCGTGCGCCTCAGCCCAGCGCATATACATACGCATCAGCATCGAGGCCCAGTCCTGTGCCTCGGTACCGCCGGCGCCGCTGTTGATCTTCAGCACACAGTCCATCGGGTCTTCCTTCTGGCGCAGCATATTCATCAGTTCCAGGGCCTCGATGGCCTCAACGGCCAGACGATAGTCCTCGTCGACCTCCTCCTCGGTGACCATCTCGTCCTTGTAGAAGTCGAAGGCCAGTTGCAGTTCGTCGGCCTTGGTTCGCACGTCGTTGTAGCCATCAATCCATTTCTTGATGCCTTTCACCTTCTTCATCTGCTCCTCGGCGCGCTTGGCGTCTTCCCAGAAGTCGGGAGCCTGCGTGCGCAGTTCCTCCTCCTCGTATTCCATCTGCTTCTGGTCTATCTTCAGATAGTGAAACAGTTTATCGGCTCTTTCCTGTACGTCTTTTAATTGGTCTTGCGTTATCATAATTTACTCTTGGTACATCTTGTCAATTTCGGCCTTGTAGTTCTCGTTGAGCACGCGGCGCTTGATCTTCAGGGTGTTGGTCAGTTCGCCACGGTCCATCGAGAACGGACGGGGCAGCAGGGTGAAGCGCTTCACCTGCTCGTAGTGGGCCAGTTGCTGCTGGAGGGTCTCGATGCGGTCCATCAACATCTGGACGATGCGCTTGTCCTTGCACAGGTCTTCGCGGTTGTTAAAGGCGATGTCGTGCTGACGGGCATAGGCTTCCAGCAGTTTATATTCAGGCACGATGAGGGCCGAGACGAACTTGCGCTGGTCGGCAATGACGGCTATCTGGTCGATATACTTGTCGACCAGCAGTTTCGACTCGATCATCTGCGGGGCGATATACTTGCCGTTGCTGGTCTTGAAGAGGTCCTTGATGCGGTCCTTCAGGAAGAGTTCGCCGTCCTTGATGTAGCCGGAGTCGCCCGTGCGGAAGTAGCCATCGTCGGTGAACGACTGGCGGGTGATGTCGTCACGGTTATAGTAGCCACGCGTGATGGTGGGGCCTTTCAGCAGGATTTCGCCTTCCTCGCTGATCTTGATGTCGATGCCCTGAATGGGATGACCCACAGAACCGACCTGATAGGGCTGCCCCAGATGGTCACAAGTGACGGTGGCCAGACTCTCGGTGAGGCCATATCCCACGACCATGTTCAACCCGATGGAATGGACAAATTCTTCGACATGGGCCGACACCGTGGCACCGGCCGTGGGGAAGAAGTGGGCACTCTCAAGACCCAGTTCCTTGCGCACCAGCGAGAAGACGGTCTTGTTGAGCAGTTCGTACTCCAGATGCAAGGCCATGGGCGGCTGCTTGCCGGCTGCCACATATTCAATGTTATGCTTGCGGCCTACCTCCAGCGCATGACGGAACACGGAGCGCTGCACAGAGCCGCTGCTTTCTATCTTTTCCTGTACGCCCTGATAGACCTTCTCCCAGAAGCGGGGCACGCTGGACATACATGTGGGGTGCTGTTCGCGCATCGACTTCTGCACTTCCTGCGGATAGGTGTTCACAATCAGGCGGGCGCCCACCGTGATGCACAGCAAGGCCCAGCCACGCTCGAAGATATGGGTGAAGGGCAGGAAGTTCATCACGCGGTCCTTCTCGCCCACCGGCACATCCTGGTGGTTGGCCTCCATGGCTGCATGGAACTGTCCCATCGAGAGGATGACGCCCTTCGAGTCGCCCGTGGTGCCGCTGGTGTAGAGGATATTGGCTATATCGTCCATCGTGGCCTCCTGCTGCCGACGCTCCACCTCCTGCTGGCGGGTCAGGCCCTCGCCCAGTTTCAGGAAGTTGGTGAACGACATGACAGTCGGGTCGCCCTCGGGCAACTGCACCGCCGGGTCGAAGACGATGATGCGCTCCAGCGACTGACAGGTGGGGAACACGCGGCGGGCCTTCTCATACTGATCCTGCTCGCCCACGAAGAGGAAGCGAATCTTGGCATCGCCAATCATGAACTGAATCTGCTGTTCGCTGCTGGTGGCATAGAAGGGGATGGTGACTGCACGGATGCCCCATGCGCCGAAGTCGGTAAACAGATACTGCACCGAGTTCTGCGAGAAGATGCCCACGTTCTCCTGCACCTTGATGCCCAAGGCCAACATAGCGTTGGACACCTGACTGACAATGCCTGAGAACTGGTTCCACGTACACGATTTCCACTGCTTGCCGCCGAAGTTCTTGTAGATGAGTGCCTCGCGGTCGCCATAATGGGCGGCCACATCCTGCACCAGTCGGGAAAGATGGCTATTAATCTGCATAGTAGTACCCCTTTTTCTGATTGATGTTGCAAAAGTACTCAAAAAAAAAATAATGGCCAAATCTCTCGGCCATTATTTCTTGTTTACTATACGAAACTGATAACTCCCTGTTGCGCATCGGGGGTCTCCTGACGCTGGGGCTCAGCGGGTTCGTTCTGTCCTCCAATACTGGAAAGTATCTCTCGGGTTCGCTTGTAGGTGGGCGTCGACTCGACTGCAGAGATGACATCGTCGTTGTCCAGATCCTCCGGGCTGAAGATATAGATGTTGGGGCGGCGCTTGTAGCGCTTGGCCGTATCGCCCTCGCCGTAGTAGTGGCCACGACGCTCCTCGCGCTTGGCGGCACGCTCCTGCTCCTCGGCCAGCCGGTTCTGCTCCTCGCGGGTCTGCTGCATGGCCATGCGCTCCTCCATACCATCCACATTCTGCATGCCGAAGCCAGTGGCCAGGATGGTGACCTTCACCTTCTTGCCCAGTTCGGGGTCGATGGCGACACCCCACTTGATTTCGAAGTCGCCGAACTTGTCCATGAACTCGTGGACGTAGTTCATCTCCTCCATCATGAAGTTGTCCTTCGAGTCCTTCTGGTGAGAGAACGAGATGTTGAGCAGGATCTTCTTCGAGTTGAAGATGTCGTTGTCGTTGAGCAGCGGCGAGTTGAGGGCATCCTCAATAGCCTTTTTCACGCGGTCCTCGCCCTCGCCATAGCCGGTCGACATGATGGCCACACCGCCGTCCTGCAGCACCGTCTTCACATCGTTGAAGTCGAGGTTCATCGTGCCGTGGAGGGTGATGATCTCAGCAATCGACTTGGCGGCTACCGACAGCGTGTCGTCGGCCTTGCCGAAGGCATCGAGGAAGGACAGGTCGGGATAGATCTCACGCAGACGCTCGTTGTTGATGACGAGCAGGGCGTCGACGTGCTTGCCCATCTCCTCAACGCCGTCAAGGGCCTGGTCGATCTTCTTGTTACCCTCGAAGCGGAAAGGAATGGTGACGATACCCACGGTCAGGATGCCCATATCCTTCGATACACGGGCGATGACGGGGGCAGCACCAGTGCCTGTTCCACCGCCCATACCGGCAGTGATGAAGGCCATGCGGGTGCCGTCGTTGAACATTCGCTTGATATCTTCGATGCTCTCCTCGGCGGCTGCACGGGCCTTGGCCGGACGGTTGCCGGCACCGAGGCCCTCACTGCCCAACTGGAGTTTGATGGGCACGGGCGAGTCGTTGAGTGCCTGGTTATCAGTATTGCAGACTACGAAGGTCACATCGTGGATGCCTTCACGGTACATATGGTTTACGGCATTGCCACCGCCACCGCCCACGCCGATGACCTTGATGATGCTGTGGTGCTCTTCGGGTACACCGAAGTCTAGTATTTCGTTATTGTCCAACATATTCTTCTACGTTTTTTGATTGTTACTACTCTTCGCTGACGATATCCTTGCCTATCTGAGAGATAGCCCGTTTGGCCTTATTCCACCAACTATTCTCACGCTTGCGCTGACGCTCCTCTTCGGCCAAGCGTTCCTCCTCTTCCTTGAGCAGGCGCTCCTGTTCCTGGCGCAGACGCTCTTCCTCTTCCTTCTGCTTGCGCTGAGCCTCGGCAGCCAGTTCTTCCTCCTGAGCGGTGCGGATGGTGCCCGTCTCCTTCTCGTAGGCCTGACGCGGCTTGCGGTCAGGGGTCTGCGCGGTGTTCTGCTCCTCATTCTCAAAGAGGTTGCCGTTGGGGTCGATATAGTTGCCGGCGCAGTTGATGTCGCCCTTGGCCAGCAGTCCCAGCACGGTGTTGAGCATACCGTTACGGGCCTTCACCTGATCGTTGCTGGAGTTGATGGTGGTGTTGACGAACTTGGCCACGCGTACCTTATCTATATGTGTATGGGTGATGAAGGCCTGTTCGATGTTCTTCATGTTCGAGCCGCCACCAGTGATGATCAGTCCGCCCAGCAACTTGTCGTAGTAGTCGGCAGGAATCTGATAGCGCACGTTCTCGATAATCTCCTCCATGCGGCCCTCGACAATCTCGATGAACTTGCGGCTCTCCACCTGACGCTCCGGATCGATGGAGTACTTCAGGTTGGGGTCGATGTCGTTGTTGTCGGTATAGGCCGAGGCATACTTCAACTTCATCTGCTCGGCCTCGTTCTCTTCCATCTGCAGCGAGGCAATGTCCTTGGTCACATTGTTGGAGCCCAAGGGGATAACAGCCAAGTGGCGCAGCACGTTCTTCCAGAAGACCGACACGGTAGTGGTGTCGGCTCCAATGTCGACCAGGGCGCAGCCAGAGCGTTTCTCCGCCTCGGTCAGCACGGCGTTGGCCAGTGCGAGGGGAGCCAGATACATATCGGCCACTTTGATGTTGGCCGTCTCGAAGCACTTGTTGAGGTTCTGGAAGAAACTGGTTCGCTCCAGGATGTTGAGGAAGTTGCCCTCCAACCGCGATGCGCGAATGCCCACGGGGTCCATCTGCAGTTGCGAGTCAACCCGATACTCCTGCTCAGCCACGTCGAGAATCTTCTGGTCGGGGTAATCAAGGTTCCAGTTGGCGTCCATCAGTTCCACGACCATCTCCTGCGTGATGATGCTATCGGCAGGCAGGTCTTTGACAATAGAGTTCTTGACACTACGGATGGACTGTCCGCCCACACCGACGAAGACCTGCGTGATACGGGTCTTCAACTGTGCCTCCAGTTTCTTGACGATGCTCGTCAGGCACTGGGCCGTCTTGTCAATGTTGTACACCACACCCTTGCGGATGAACGAGGACGAGTCTTCCCTGACCAGCGCCAGCACACTGATGCTGCCGTCGGGCCTCTTCTGCCCGGCAATGCCCGTCACTTTCGATGAACCGAGTTCAATCGCTACGATAAAGTCTTTTACTTCTGCCATATATCTGTTGTTATTTTTTGTTTCGCTTGCATATAATCTGGTTATCGAATTCTACGCTGACCCGCGAGTACTTGTTCCATCCGGCCACGTTCAGGCCATAGAGGTAGAACTTGCGGAGCCGCTCCAGTTTCTTGCCGATGCGCGTGGGCTGGCCCAGATAGGCGATATGGTCGCCTACACGGGGCACCAGTTCTACCGAGCCGTCGCTTAGGATGTTCAACTGCACAATCTCGCTGCGCCAGAAGGGATCGGCCTGTATCTGATTGGCCATCGGAGCCAGCGAGTTCTTAGCATAGGCACGGCTGACGTGGCCGGTAGCCACCAGCAAGTCGCGGGTGTAGATGCCGACGGGCATGGGGTCGCCATGACTGTCCACATAGTAGTTCTCGCCCCGATCGTTGATGACATGAACCACGGGGACGCGCTGTTTGACCTCGACCATCACCACACTGTCGAGCATCGTGTAGCACTCGGCCTTCTCGATGAGTTCCTTGCTCTCCAGTGCACGCTCTATCTGCCCAAGGTCAATGCGGTCCATCGCAAGGCCCTCCGGGCTCAGATTGTCGGCGGCCAGCATGGTGCGCACCTCCGCCGGGCTCAGGAATCCGCCCAGCGAAGTCTCCTCGATGCTGACGCGGAGTTCGCGGCACACCTTGCTCTCGGCAGGTTTTGAGAGTGACACAAAGGCAAACACCAGATAGGCTGCCAGTGCCAGTGTGCACAGGGTGGTGAGTATCGTCTTCCAGTTCATTCGGCTCGTCTACAATTAGGGGTTACATTCGTTCTTTCAGAATCTTCGTCATCTGGGGCACCTGGTTGTCCAAGTCGCCTGCTCCCAGCACGATGAGCACATCAAACGAGCGGCTCTTTATCAGCGGGAGCACGTTGTCCTTGCTGATCATCTGTTTCTCGACGCCAGGGGCCAGACGGTCGTAGATGAGTTGAGAGGTCACGCCCTCGATGGGTTGTTCGCGGGCAGGATATATCTCCGTCAGGATGACCTCGTCCAACTGACTCAGCGCATCGGCGAAGTCGGAATAGAAGTCGCGGGTGCGGGTGTAGAGGTGTGGCTGGAAGATGGCCGTGATGTGACGGTCCTTGTAGAGTTGGCGGATGCTGCGCGCACTCTGATAGATCTCCTTCGGGTGATGGGCATAGTCGCTGAGGAACACCAACTGAGGTGTCTTGATCTTGAAGTCGAAACGGCGGTCTACGCCTCCATAGGTCTGGATGCCATAGCGCAGTTCCTCGGCAGTACAGCCTGCCAACTGGGCCATAGCCATTGCGGCGACGGCATTCTCGATGTTGATGGGCACAGGCTGTCCCAACTGGACATTCTTGACAGACTCGATGGGCGACACAAAGTCGAAGGTGATCTCACCATTCTCTATCCGGATGTTCTCTGCATGAAAGTCGCCCTCATTCAGTGCATAGTCATAGCGGCGCACGCCGTCCTGCAGGTGTTCCTTCATCTCAAGATCACGATGGATGATCAGGGCACCATCGGGCTGGATGAGTTCTGTGTAGTGGCGGAAACTCTCCAGATAGGCTTCCTTCGTACCATAGATGTCCAGATGGTCAGGGTCGGTCGACGTGATGACCGTCATATAGGGCGTGAGCCAATGGAAGGAACGGTCGAACTCATCAGCCTCGATGACCACGAAGTCGGAGTCGGAGACTATATAGTTGGTGCCGTAGTTCTTGGTGATGCCGCCCAGGAAGGCATTGCAGTCCAGATGGCTCTGGTGCATGATGTGGGCACACATGCTCGACGTGGTGGTCTTGCCGTGGGTACCAGCCACGCAGAGCCCCTTCATCTGGCGGGTCAAGGTGCCAAGCACCTGTGCACGCTTCTGTATCTCGAAGCCATGCTCACGGAAATACTGCATCTCCTTGTGGTTCTCGGGAATGGCCGGCGTATAGACCACCAGACACTGCTCAGGGTTCTTGCAGGCATGGGGAATCTCATCGACATTTTCCTCATAGTGGATGAGTGCGCCCTCCTTCTCCAGACGGCGAGTCAACTCCGAGGGGGTCTTGTCGTAGCCTGCCACCACAAGGCCACAATGAATGAAGTAGCGCACCAATGCGCTCATACCGATGCCTCCGGCACCGACGAAATAGACGGCTCTGATATTCTTTGCTTCCATTATTTATCTGATGCTTCTGCTAATTTCAATACTTCTTCGGCGATGATGCGGGCAGAATCGGGCAACCCCATCTTCAGCACGTTCTCGCTCAACGACTCCAACTTGGCCTCATCGCCGACGGTCTGGATAGCCAGGGGAATGAGTTTATCCTTGGCCTCGGCATCCTTCACGTAGAGGGCGGCATCGCGGTTGACCAGGGCCAGGGCGTTCTTCGTCTGATGGTCCTCAGCCACATTGGGACTGGGCACCAAGATGACAGGTTTGCCGATGAGGCAGAACTCGCTGATGCTACTGGCACCGGCACGGCTGATGACGAGGTCAGCAGCCCGATAGGCAGCGGCCATGTCGGCGATGAAATCGCACACTACCAGACACTGAGGCTTGCCTTTCTGCTTCAGGTCGGCAGCAATCTGCTCGCTGTAGTACTTGCCGGTCTGCCAGATAAACTGGAGACCAGAACTCTCTATCTCGTCCAGATGCTGGAGCACGCTCTCATTGATGGTGCGGGCCCCCAGGCTGCCGCCCACCAGCAGGATAGTCTTCTTGTCGGGTGACAAGCCAAAGGCGGCGAGGGCTTCCTCACGGGTCACCTTCGACTGAAGCAGGGCCTGACGAACAGGATTGCCCGTCATCATGATCTTCTCCTTGGGGAAGAAACGCTCCATGCCCTCATAAGCCACACATATCTTCGATGCCTGCTTGGCCAGGTTCTTGTTGGCCAGACCGGCATAACTGTTTTGTTCCTGAATCAGCGTGGGGATGCCCAGACTGTTGGCTGCTCCCAGGGCAGCACTGCTGGCATAGCCGCCCACGCCTACGGCCACCTGCGGCTTGAACTCACGCAGAATCTTCTTGGCCATACGCTTGCTCTTCAGATAGTCAAGTGCCACGCCGATATTGGCGGGTTTCCACAGAGGACGAAAGAATCCGCGAATGGGCAGGCCTTTGATGTCGTAGCCGGCCTGGGGCACGCGCTGCATTTCCATACGGCCCTCGGCACCGACAAACAGGATCTTGGCTTCGGGGCGCAACTCACGGATGGCATTGGCTATTGAGACGGCGGGGAAGATATGGCCTCCGGTGCCGCCTCCACTGATGATGACTCGCAACTCTTCTTTCATTTCTCTTACTTTTTAACTGATTCAACAGCCACCTCCTTGCGCTTGGCACTACGGCTGACGCTCAGGATGACACCGATATAGGCACAATTGACGATGGTAGAGGTTCCGCCCTTCGAGATGAGCGGGAGAGGCTGACCCGTCACAATGCCGAAGTCGACGGCCACGCACATATTGATGGCAGCCTGGAAGACCAGCAACAGGACGAGTCCCATCACGAGAAAGGCGGGGAAGTTGTTCTCACAGCGGCCCGCTATGCGCGCTCCCCGGAATAGGAGGATGACATAGAGGAACACCACGGCGATGGCACCGATGAGACCCATCTCCTCGATGATGATGGCAAAGATAAAATCGGAGAACGCCTGCGGCAGATAGTCTCGCTCCAGCGAGTTGCCCGGTCCCTTGCCGACGATGCCCGACGAAGCAATGGCCAGGTTGGCATGCGTCACCTGGAAGTTGTCGTCAGTCACCTTATACTCTTCAGCGGGCACATTCTTCTTGGTATCCTTCTTTCCTGCAATTCTGTTTTTCCAGGTCCAGAAGCGATGGGTGAAGGTATCCCACAGCGTGCGGTCGCTCTTGTTGGTCTTAGCCTTCATCTCCACACCTGCTGCCTTGGCCTCGTCCAACTGCTTACCTTCCCTGTCGAGCGAAGCCACTGAGAACACCAGCACCAGGAAGAGGGCACCCAACAGGACACAGACGCCCGTCAACTTGCCCATCTGTTTCAGGGGCACGCGACCGATGAACATCATGATGAACACGACCGCAAAGAGCAGCAGGGCCGTAGACAGGTTTTCCATACCTATCAACACAACGGCTGGTACCACGAGGAAAAGTACATACTTCATGGCCAGCGGATCGGCACCGCTACCATCCTCGCGCTGCATGGCACTCATCACCTGTGCCGTGGCCAGCACCATCGTACCCTTGGCAATCTCGGAGGGTTGGAAGGTGAAGCCTGGCAACTGGATGACGCGGTTGGCACCGTTGATACTCTCGCCGCCAACAAGCACCCAGAGCAGGGTGGCATAGGTGACAATCAGCATGATGGGCGTCATCAACTTGAAGTAGCGACACGGAATGTTGAGCGTGATGATGGCCACCACCACGCCCACCAGTATCATGGTGGTATGATAAATCAAGGGGCCCATATAGTTATGGGACTTGTAGGTCAGCGTGCTCGAAGCCGAGAAGACCTCGATGATGCTGATGACACAAAGGAAGAGGAACACCGTCCAGATGCCTTTGTCGCCCTTGAAGAGATTGCCAATTTTCTTTTCCATTCGCCTTTACAGATTTCTTACCAGTTCCTTGAATTGCTCGCCACGATCCTCCATGTTCTTGAAGAGATCGAACGAGGCGCAGCAGGGTGAGAGCAGCACCGTCTCGCCTGGCTTGGCCAGGGCGTAGCAGGCCTCCACGCACTCACGCATCGAGTGGGTATCGCGAACAGGAATGCCCATTCCATCGAAATTATCGTGCAACTTCTGATTGTCGGCTCCCAGATAGACCAGGGCCGAACACTTCTCGCGGATGAGCGGTTTGATGGGCTCATAGTCGTTGCCCTTGTCCTTGCCGCCCACGATGAGCACCACGCGGGTCTTCATCGAGTCGAGGGCATACCAGCAGGCATCCACGTTGGTGGCCTTCGAGTCGTTCACATAGTGGACGCCACGCACCGTCGCCACCTTCTCCAGACGATGCTCCACGCCGGGGAAGTCGCCCAACGACTCGCGGATGACGTCCTTCTTGATGCCGGCGATGTTGCCGGCGATGCCAGCGGCCAGCGAGTTATAGATATTGTGGCGGCCCGTCAGGCTCAGGGCCTCCTGCTCCATATTGAACGGCTCGGGCTGCTCGATGGTGTACTGTCCCTCTTCGATGTAGCCGATGGAGCCCTTCTCCTTCAGTTCCGAGAAGGGGTACTGGATGGCCTTGATGTCATACTTCTTCAGTTCGCGCTGGATGATGGGATCATCGTTCCAATAGATGAAGGCATCCTGCGGCGTCTGGTTCTGTATGATGCGCATCTTGGCGTCCACATAGTTCTGCATCTCGAAGTTATAGCGGTCCAGATGGTCGGGCGTGATGTTGAGCAGGATGGCGATATTGGCACGGAAGTCGTACATATTGTCGAGTTGGAACGAAGACAACTCGATAATATAGTAGGCATGAGGCTCCTCGGCCACCTGCAGTGCCAGCGAGTTGCCGATGTTGCCGGCCAGACCTGCGTCGTAGCCGGCCTTCTTGAAGATGTGATAGATGAGCGAGGTCGTCGTGGTCTTGCCGTTGGAACCCGTGATGCAAATCATCTTCGAGTTGGTGTAGCGACCGGCGAACTCAATCTCGCTGATGATACCGATGCCCTGCTCCTTGGCTTTCAGCACCATAGGAGCCGTCTCGGGGATGCCGGGGCTCTTGATAATCTCGTCGGCATTGAGGATGAGCGACTCGGTGTGCTGTCCCTCTTCCCACTCGATGTGACGCTCGTCGAGCATCTGCTTGTAGCGCGGGGCAATCTTCGACATATCCGACACGAACACATCGAAGCCCTCTTTCTTGGCCAGTACGGCGGCACCGGCTCCACTCTCGCCGGCACCCAGTATAACGATTCTCTTTTTCATCTTATCTTCAGTGTTATGATGGTTAATGCCGCCAGGATAATCGTGACAATCCAGAAGCGGATGGTTATCTTTGACTCATGGAACGGACGATGGGGCCATCCCTTCAAGATATAGCGCGACGTCTGGTCGAGTTGCGAGTCGAGTTTGCGGAAGTTATCGTGGATAGGCGTGGCACGGAACACGCGGACGCGCTGCCCCTTCTTCTTCATCAACTTGAACCACTGCGTCTGTATGATGACGCTCAGGCTCTCCACGAAGAAGATACCACAGAGGATGGGCAACAGCAGTTCCTTGTGAATGATGACTGCACAAACGCCAATGATGCCGCCAATGGTCAGCGAGCCCGTGTCGCCCATGAAGATCTGGGCAGGGAAGGCGTTGTACCACAGGAAGCCGATCATGGCTCCCACGAAGGCACTGAGGAAGACCACCAACTCTTCGCTATGGGGAATGTACATGATGTCGAAATAGGAGGCATACCCGATGTGCGACGACACATAGGCAAAGATGCCGAGGGCCACACCGATGATGGCTGAGTTGCCTGCACACATACCGTCCATACCGTCATTCAGGTTGGCGCCATTCGAAACGGCAGTCACCACCAGGATGGTCATCGCGACAAAGACGATCCAACCAGCGGCCACCTTGTGCTCGCCTACGAACGACATGATCTCAGAGTAACTCAGATTGTGGTGCTTCGTAAACGGAATGGTCGTCTTCAGCGACTTGTGCGCCTCCGCCTCATGCTTGACCACCTCGGTGCGAGGCTGCTGCGGGTCGCTGATGTTCTCTCGCATGACCACATCGGGGCTCAGATAAAGCACCAAGCCCACGATGAAGCCAATGGAGACCTGTCCAACAATCTTATATTTACCTTTGAGACCTTCTTTATTGCGACGGAATATCTTGATATAGTCGTCCATGAAGCCGAGGAAGCCCAGCCACAGCGTCGTGATGACCATCAGGATGAGATAGACATTGCGGATGCGGCCCAGCAACAGCACGGGTACCAGGATGGACACGATGATGATGATGCCGCCCATCGTGGGCACACCCTTCTTCTCCACGCCAAACGGGTCGATGGCCGGATCGCGCTCCGTCTCAAAAATCTTCCTGCGCTTCATGAACTTGATGAAGCGTTCGCCGAACCAGGCTGAAATCATGAGCGACAGGATCAGGGCCAGCAGGGCTCGGAACGAGATGTAACTCCACAGGTGGCTGCCCGGGATGTTGAACTGCTCTAAGAATCTGAAGAGATAGTATAGCATCGCTTTGTGTTTCGTTATGTCGTTTTATCGTTATATCGTGATGACGTTATTCTGCACCAAATATCTCTCTGACCACCTCGCGGTCATCGAAGTGGTGCTTCACGCCCTTGACCTCCTGATAGTCCTCGTGGCCCTTGCCGGCAATGAGGATGACGTCGCCCTTCTGGGCCAGCATGACGGCAGTCTTGATGGCCTCACGACGGTCCACAATGCTGATGACCTTCTTCATCTGCTTCTGGTCGAGGCCAGCCAGCATATCGTTGATGATGTCCTGAGGCTCCTCGAAGCGGGGATTGTCGCTCGTGATGATCACGCGGTCGCTCTGCTTCACTGCCTCCTGGGCCATCAGCGGACGCTTACCCTTGTCGCGGTTGCCGCCGGCACCGCACACGGTGATGATCTTGCCCTCCCTGCCGTCGAGCACCTCGTGGATGGCCTTCAGCACATTCTCCAGGGCGTCGGGCGTGTGAGCATAGTCGACCACGGCGGTAAAGCCCTCAGGCGAGTGGATGGGTTCCAGTCGGCCGGCCACGCTCTTCAGGGTGCTCAGCACCACGAGGATATCCTCTGGCTTCTGACCCAGCATCACGGCTGCACCATAGACGGCCAGCAGGTTGCTCACATTGAACTTGCCAATGAACTGAACGCCCACCTCATGACCGTCGATGTCGAGATACATACCCTCGAAGTGGCACTCGATGAGACGGGCCTTGAAGTCGGCCATCGTCCGCGTGGAATAGGTCTTCACCGTTGCCTTCGTGTTCTGCACCATATACATACCATTCTTGTCATCGGCATTGGTGATGGCAAAGGAGCCCTTGGGCAGCATATCAAAGAAGGCCTTCTTGGCATCGCGGTAGTTCTCCACCGTCTTGTGATAGTCCAGATGGTCGCGCGTCAGATTGGTAAAGATGCCACCAGCGAACTTCAGTCCGCCGATGCGCTTCTGGGCGATGGCGTGGCTGGAGCACTCCATGAACACATACTGACAACCGGCATCCGCCATCCGACGGAGCAGCCGGTTCAGTTCGATGGGGTCGGGCGTAGTGTGGCTGGCCGGCACTGGCTCGCTCTCTATGTAGTTGCACACTGTGGAGAGCAGACCGCACTTGTAGCCCAGTTTCCTGAACATATTATATAATAAGGTGGCGATGGTGGTCTTGCCATTGGTGCCTGTCACGCCCACCAACTTCAACTGCGATGTGGGGTCGCCCTGGAAGGTGGTGGCCGTCTGACCCACAACAGCCTCTGTCGAGGCCACCTGCACATAGGTCACACCCGACTTGCGCTCTTCGGGCATATCCTCACACAGGATGGCGGCTGCCCCCTGCCCGATGGCCTTTGCTATATACTGGTGACCATCGGTCTGGGTGCCCCTGATAGCCACGAACAAATGGCCAGGACCAACCTGACGGGAGTCGATGTCGACATCAGCAATCTCAATGTCGGTCGAGCCTTCAATGGCCTTGACGGCCAGATTCTTAATCAGTTCGCTCAGTTTCATATCTTGTATCTTTTATTTCAGTTCCAACGTACAGGTCATACCCGGCTTGAGGGCCGTTCCCGGCGCGATGCTCTGGCGCTTCACGCTGCCGGTTCCAACGAGGCTGACCTTCACCCCCTGACGCTCTATCTGATAGACGGCATCGCGGGCTCCCATACCTACGGTATTGGGCATCATATGCTGCTGAATCTCCGGCGTCTCCAGACGGATGTCGCTCGTGTTGACGTTCAGATTGCTCAACACATAGTTGGCAGCAGTCACGTCGCCCCCCTTCACGTCAGGCACAAAGACTGACAGCGAATCGCGGGCATCCTCCACACGCAGTTTCAGGTTCTTGGCCATCACACCCTCGGATATCTTATGGAACACGGCACCCGACATTGCACCACCTGATGCTGGCAGGCCTGCCTTCTTCAGACAGACGATACAGGTGTACTGGGGATTGTCGGCAGGGAAATAGCCACAGAAACTCAGCCAGTACTCCACCGTGCCGCTCTTGTAGCCGCCGGCCTTGGCCACCTGGGCCGTACCCGTCTTACCGGCAACCTGGAAGGAATGTGAGCCAGCCTTCTTACCGAGGCCCTGACTGACCACGTGGCGCAGAATGGTCTGCATGGTCTGGATGGCCTGGGGCCTGGCTATCTGGTCCTTGATGACCTCGGGCTCCACGGTCTTGATGACCTCGCCATCCTTGACAAACTCCTTCACGAAGCGCGGACGCATCATCTTGCCGTTGTTGGCAATAGCGTTATAGAATGTCACCGTATTGATCGGTGCAATCTGGGTCTCGTAGCCGATGCTCATCCAGGGCAGCGTGGTCTTACTCCAGTATTCGGCCCTGTTGGTGGTCGTGGTGTTCGGCATACGGATGTTGGGGGCCAGATAGCCGTTGATGGAGAGTTTCAGGTCTTCGCCGATGCCCACCCGATAGAGGCCCTCCACATATTTCGTGGGGTTGGAGCCGTAGAAGTGGTCGATGACATAACTCACGCCGATGTTGCTACTGACCTCCAGCGTACGGGCCACGTTGATGTCGCCATAGCCACCGCGATGCCAGTTGTGGTCTTTCATGTTGGCACCATGCATCCTCATCTGGCCATTGCCTGTATGGATGATGTAACTGGTGTCTACCACACCGTCGTCAAGGGCCACCAGGAACGAGGCTGTCTTGAACACCGAACCGGGCTCACACCGATAACTGATGGCATCGTTATACATCTCGTGGTATTCACCATCAGACCCCCGGCGCATATTGACGATGGCCTTCACGTCGCCGGTCTTCACCTCCATCAGGATGGTGACGCCCATCGAGGCATTCCACTTCTTGAGTTCTTCTATCAGCGACTGCTCGGCCAGGTCCTGCATACCCACGTCGATGGTCGTCACGATGTCGGCACCGTCAACAGGCGGCGTGATGACAAAGGGCACCGTCTTGTTGAGCACCTTCTGCTTATGCTGGATGCCCGTCTTGCCGCGCAGGACAGAGTCGTAGTAGAGTTCCAGACCGAAACGGGCCGTATCCTTGCCACCCTCGAAACTGCGGATGTCGCCAATGGTGCGCTCGGCCAGCGAACCGAATGGACGGCGACGGGCCTCAAACTTCTCTGCATGGAAACCGCCCCTGTTGGCGGGCAGATTGAAATAGGGCAGTTCAGCCACCTCACAATAGGTGCTGTAACTGATGCGCCGTGGCCAGACAGCCCAGTGACGGGCACCCACGGTACCATTCTTCAGCACCTTGGCCTTGCCTTCCTGCAGACGTGCCTTGAACTCTTCTGCCGACCGCTCTGGGAAGATATTGTTCAACCCACGGCACAGGCTGTCGAGTTCAGCATTCCAGATGCTGTCGCGCTTGCGGTTCCACGCCGTATCGGCATTGCCGCCGGCCTGATAGTCCATGAATATCTTGTACTCCGGGATGCTGCTGGCCAGCAACTGGCCGTCGCAACTCAGGATGTTGCCTCGATTGGGGCGCACGCTGTCGCTGTCGCTCTTCAAGCCGTTCGCCACGGTCTCCCAGTAACTCTTCTTGGCGGTCATAGTGTACCCGGCCTTGGCAATCACTGCCACGCCCACCAGCGTCAAGGCCACAGCGACGATCAAGTAGCGCTGCATCACTTTGTCTTTGTTGAACTTACTCATGCTCTATCCTCCCACTTCTTATTCTTCGGGTACTTCTATGATAAACGGCGGCTGGTCGCTGACTTGCAGCAGGGTGTCCTGGTTCTGGCGCAGCACATTGCTCTGCCTGCACATCTCAGTCAGGTTGCTCGAACTGGACAGGGCCTTGTATTTGGCCTTCTGCAGTTCACCCTCCAGCCGATCAATCTCGATGACATCCTGCTGGCACTGATAGCGGAAACCGATATAGACGGTCGTGATGAGCACGATGAGCAGGATGAGCAGCACGTGATGGCGAACGAGCGTGAAGAGATAGTCACCACCCACAATCTGGCGCAAGGTGAGCGAACCAACGGGGGCGTCATCGTCCTCGCTGACCTGCTCCTTCATCTGCTGCAGGGCCGACGGCTCCTTGGCCTTCGGCTGCTGCTCCTCCTTCTGGGGCTGCACTTCCTCTTCCTGAGGCTGCTCCTCAGGTTCCTCAGCGGCCGAAATCTCCAGTTCCAGTTCCGGCTTTAGGTCTTTCTCTTCGTCTGCCATATTCCTTGTGCTATATCTTTTCTGCTATTCTCAACTTTGCGCTGCGGCTCCTCGGATTCCGCTCCAGTTCCTCTTCCGAGGGGGCGATGACCCTATTATTAATAAGGTGTAAGGGCGACTTCACACGACCGAAAAAGTCCTGGTCGACCTTTCCCTCGGCATTGCCGGCACGCATCACGTTCTTCACGATGCGATCCTCCAGCGAGTGGTAGGTGATGACGCTCAACCGGCCTCCCGGCTTGAGCACCTGACAGGCCCCCGACAGCAACTCACGCAGGGCATCCATCTCGTGGTTCACCTCGATGCGCAGGGCCTGAAACATCTTGGTTATCTCTTTTTTCTCCCGCTCCCGGGCAAAGAGTTTCTCTGTCACCGCCAGCAACTGTGCCGTCGTCTTGATGGGCGCCTGCTGGCGGGCCTTGACCAGCGTCGCCGCCAGCCTGCGGGCATTCTTCAGTTCGCCGTAGAGATAGAACACGTCGGCCAGTTGCTCCTCCGAGTATTCATTGACCACTTCTGCAGCCGTCATTCCCGCCCGCTTGTTCATTCGCATATCGAGGGGCGCATCATACCTGAACGAGAATCCGCGCGACTCATCATCGAAATGGTGCGACGAAACGCCCAGATCGGCCAACAGGCCATCGATGCCTTCCACCCCATAGTAGCGCATCCACTGCTTGAGATACCTGAAGTTGCTGCGCACGAACGTGAAACGGTCATCGTTCACGATATTCAACTCGGCATCGGCATCCTGGTCGAAACCATACAGATGCCCCTGTTCACCCAGCCGGGAGAGAATCTCCCGCGAGTGTCCGCCACCGCCAAAGGTGACGTCAACATAGATGCCATCGGGCTGGATAGCCAGCCCGTCAACGCTTTCCTTCAAAAGGACAGATACGTGATATGTCTCTGCTGTTTTGATCATTCTCGTTAGAGGCTGGTGGTCATCAACTCCTTCAGTTTCGCCGCAAATTCCTCGGCTGAGAGGAACGGTTCTGCGGTCTTTTCCGCCGCCCATATCTCTATGGCGTCGTTGACGCCTATGAAACGTACTGTCTGGTTGATGTCCGCCATCTGCAAATAGCGTTTCGGTATCAGGAAACGCCCATTGCCGTCGAGCGTCAGCACCTCCACCTCCGACACGTATTGCCGCAGTACCTGCTGACCCACGTCGTCCCACTCATTGATCTTCGCCAGAAGGGCATCCATCTTGCGGTTCCAGGTACTCTCCGGATAGAGCACCAGACAACGCTGATGCACATCCTTGCGCAGGACCAGCACCTCTTCGCTGGCCCCCTGCAGCACCTTGCGGAAGGTGGCTGGCAGGAAAACGCGGCCTTTCGAGTCGGTCTTGGCTTCTATGTTACCTAAAAATCGCATACGAACATTAATAAATGAAACTTCGGATGCAAAGTTAAGCATTTTCCTCCACAATCCCCCACAAATCCCCACGATATTTTCATAAAAGGCCTCTTTTTTTCACTTTTTAACTCTCCGAGGTTGCTTTTTACACATTTGACTCCATTTGTGCAACGCATTTTCATCCCCAAAATGAGGTCTGACGAAAAAGCAAAAGAACTAAATAAGTGTGAAAATGAGTTTTTTCGTCGAAAGAAAGTGTGGTAAGTGAAAGTTTTTTCGTAATTTTGCACGTCAGTACCTGAAAACGGCCCAAAGAGGGCGGAGGAACAGTGGAAAAGACGATTGACATAGACCAGATTCTCAAGTCAAAGATGGGAAAGAAGGCACGGTGGGTTCCGCGCCCGGTTGTGTGGTGGCTCAGGCACATCGTACACGAAGACCAGGTGAACGAATTCCTGTGGCGAGCCCGCGACCTCAGGGGCACCGAATGGCTGAAAGACTGTCTGGACTACCTGAACGTCAAGGTGGTGGTGAAAGGAACGGAGAACCTGCCCGCCAAGGATGATCCCAGGCGATACACCTTTGTGAGCAACCACCCGCTGGGCGGCATCGACGGTGTGGCCATCGGTTCGGTGATTGGCGAGCACTACGACGGCGACTTCCGCTATCTGGTCAACGACCTGCTGATGAACCTGCCCGGACTGGCTCCACTCTGCATCCCCATCAACAAGACCGGCAAGCAGGGGCGCAACTTCCCCGCTATGGTGGAGGCTGGCTTCAAGGGCGACACCCACATTCTGATGTTTCCGGCTGGTCTCTGCTCCAGAAGGAGAAACGGCATCATACGCGACCTGGAATGGAAGAAGACCTTCGTCGCCAAGAGTGTGGAGTGTCAGCGCGATGTGGTGCCCATCTATTTCGAGGGCCGCAACAGCAACTTCTTCTACCGCCTGTCCAACATCAGCGACCGCTACGTGAAGAAGGTCAACATAGCCATGCTCTTCCTGGCCGACGAGATGTTCAAGAACACTGGCAAGACTTTTACCATCACCTTTGGCAAGCCCATCCCCTGGCAGACCTTCACCAGCGAGAAATCTCCGATGGAATGGGCAAATTTTGTCAAGGAAGAAGTCTATAAACTCCCAAAGACCCAAGACTAAAAGCAAAGATAAACAGTAATCATGGAACTCCCTATCATCGATCCCGTACCCGTTGAGTTACTCAAGAAAGAACTGACGCCCGACCTACAGTTGCGAATGACCAACAAGAGCAACAACCAGATCTTCATCATCACGGCGCACAATGCGCCCAACGTGATGCGCGAAATTGGCCGGTTGCGCGAGATTGCCTTCCGCGAGGCCGGCGGCGGCACAGGCAAGGAAGTAGACATTGACGAGTTCGACACCTGCGACAACTGCTACAAGCAACTCATCGTGTGGAATCCCGAGGCTGAAGAGATCATCGGCGGCTACCGCTATCTGGAGGGCACGAAATGGGAACTCGATGCCAACGGACAGCCCATCCTGGCCACCAGCCATATGTTCCACTTCTCTGAGAAATTCCTCAAGGAGTATATGCCTTACACCATCGAACTGGGCCGCTCGTTTGTCAGCCTGCCCTACCAGAGTTCGAAGATGGGGTCGAAGAGTCTCTTTGCGCTCGACAACCTGTGGGACGGTCTGGGAGCCCTGACGGTGATCATGCCCAACGTGAAGTATTTCTTCGGAAAGATGACCATGTACCCCAGTTACATCCGCGAGGGGCGCGACATGATTCTCTATTTCCTGAAGAAGCATTTCGGCGACAAGGAGGGCCTGGTTATTCCGATGAAACCGCTGAAAATCGAGACACCCGAGGAAGATTTGGCCAAGTTGTTCTGCGAGGCGGACTTCAAGGAGGACTATAAGATACTGAACCGCGAAGTGCGTGCCCTGGGCTACAACATCCCCCCGCTGGTGAATGCCTACATGAGCCTCTCGCCCACCATGAAACTCTTCGGCACTGCCATCAACTACGGCTTTGGCGACGTGGAGGAGACGGGCATTCTCATTGCGATGGACGAGATTCTGGAGGACAAGCGCGTGCGCCACATCGACTCCTACATCAAGGAGCACCCCGAAGCCCTGAAGATCACCAGCGGTGCCAATAATGTCATCTACAAAGAAAAGCGCTGAAGACCGATCTTCAGCGCTTTTCTTTATCTTTCACCCGCACTTTATGCGTCGATATTGGCGTAGGTGGCGTTCTTCTCGATGAACTCACGGCGGGGCTCCACGTCGTCGCCCATCAGCATCGAGAATATCTCGTCAGCCTCAGCGGCATTCTCAATGGTCACCTGCTTCAGCAGACGGTTCTCGGGATTCATGGTCGTCTCCCAGAGTTGCTCGGGGTTCATCTCACCCAGACCTTTGTAGCGCTGCGTGTGCAGGGCGCTGCTGTTCTCGTCGCCAGCCACATACTTGTCGATGAACATCTGGCGCTGCTGCTCGGTGTAGCAGTACTCTGAGACCTTCTTATAGGTGCACTTGTAGAGCGGCGGCGTGGCAATGTAGAGGTGCCCGCCCTGGATGACCTGGGGCATGAAGCGATAGAAGAGCGTCATGATGAGCGTGTCGATGTGAGAGCCATCGACGTCGGCATCGGTCATGATGATAATCTTGTCGTAGCGCAACTTGTCGATATTGGCCTCGCGGTCGCCCTCGCCTTCCACGCCGAAGCGCACGCCGATGGATTGGATGATATTCATCACCGACTCAGCCTCGAACACACGGTGCCACTGTACCTTCTCCACGTTCAGAATCTTTCCGCGCAAGGGCAGGATGGCCTGGAAGTGGCGGTCGCGGCCCTGCTTGGCGCTGCCGCCTGCCGAGTCACCCTCGACGAGGAATATCTCGCAGTTCTTCGGATCCTTGTTGGAGCAGTCAGCCAACTTGCCGGGCAGACCGCCGCCACTCATGGGGTTCTTGCGCTGCACGCTCTCGCGGGCCTTGCGGGCGGCGATACGCGCCGTGGCAGCCAGCACCACCTTGTCGCAGATCAGTTTGGCCTCCTTCGGGTGCTCCTCCAGATAGTTGGTCAGCGCTTCGCCCACGGCTTGCTGCACGGCACCGGCCACCTCCGAGTTGCCCAACTTGGTCTTCGTCTGGCCCTCAAACTGCGGCTCAGCCACCTTGATGGAGATGACGGCTGTCAAGCCCTCGCGGAAATCCTCGCCGGCAATCTCTATCTTGGCCTTCTCAATCTGCTTCGATATCTGCGGGTCGGCATCGGCATACTTCTTCAGGGTACGCGTCAGTGCCATGCGGAAGCCCACCAGATGGGTGCCGCCCTCGATGGTGTTGATATTGTTCACATAGGAGTGGATATTCTCCGTGTAGTCCGTGTTGTACATCACGGCCACCTCGATGGGCACGCCCTGCTTCTCGGTCTTCAGATAGATCACGTCGTCGAACAGATGGGTGCGGTGGCGGTCCACGTAGCGCACGAACTCCTTCAGGCCCTCCTTGGCGTGGAACACCTCTTCGCGCAGGTTGCCCTCCTCGTCGGGACGCATATCCTTCAGCGTGATGGTGATGCCGGCATTCAGGTAGGCCAGTTCGCGCATACGCTTGGCTATGATGTCATACTTATATTCTGTAGTGGTAAAGATGGTGCCGTCGGGCCAGAACTGCTGGCGCGTGCCGCGCAGATCGGTCTCGCCCACCACCTTGACGGGGTAGAGGGGCTTGCCTTTCTCGTACTCCTGCTGGTAGATCTTGCCATCGCGGAACACCTGCGACAGCATATGGGTAGACAGGGCGTTGACGCACGAGACGCCCACGCCGTGCAGACCGCCAGACACCTTATAGGAGCCCTTGTCGAACTTACCGCCGGCGTGCAGCACGGTCATCACCACCTCCAGGGCACTCTTGTGCATCTTCTCGTGCTCGTCTACGGGAATACCGCGACCGTTGTCCTGCACGGTGATGGAATTATCTTCGTTGATGGTCACCTCGATGTGCGTGCAAAAGCCGGCCATCGCCTCGTCAATCGAGTTGTCGACGGTCTCGTTCACCAGGTGGTGCAAACCCTTCTCACTGATATCGCCGATGTACATAGCCGGGCGCTTACGCACGGCCTCCAGTCCCTCGAGCACCTGAATGTTACTCGCGGAATAGTTTTGTTGTTCTTGCTGTAAATCTTCTGCCATTTTGTTAATGTCCTAAATAGGTTCTTGCCTTTTGCAAGCGAAACACCGTTTCGAGCGGCAAAGGTACAAAAAAAAGAGCAAAAAGCAAAAGAAAAAAGGTTATTTTTTCTTTTGGGTCGTTCCGATGGGAAATAGGGGTCGTTCCGATGGGGAGTAAGGCCCGTTCCGATGGGAAGTCGGACTCGTTCCGATAGGACTTTACCCTGGTAAAGTGCCATACCTTACTCCCTAAAGTACCATCGTTTAGTGTCGAAGATGACGTTCGGAGCACCCTTAGATGACAGATGTGACAGATGACAGATGTTTTTTAAAATATCTTACGCGCGTACCGCGTGCGCGCGCGGTACGCGAGCACTTTTTCAGAATACATCTGTCATCTGTCACCTGTCATCGCTTCTTCATGGTCTTTTTTGTCGCTATGAGCCGCATGGCTATCATCTCCTCACCTTTCACACTGCAAAGATACAAAAAAATGAAGGCAAATGCAAGTTTTTGGCCGACAATTTTTCATCGCCGGGCAAAAAATGCTATTCTGAGCGTCACTCAGCATGACGCTGGCGGACGGCCTCGAAGAGGAGGATGGCGGTGCTGACGGAGACGTTGAGGGAATCGAGGCGACCAAGCATGGGGATGCGGATATGGGCATCGGCGGCCTGGCGCCATTGGGGGGTGAGACCCGTGGACTCGGTGCCCATGACGAGGGCGGTGCCGAGAGTCATGTCGATGTCGTAGTAGAGATGGGAGTCCTGCAACTGGGCCGTGAGGATGCGGATGCCACGCTGCTGCAGGAAAGCGATGCACTCAGCAGAGGTGCAGGCCACGCAGGGCACGGTGAAGATGGCACCGATGCTGCTGCGGATGAGGTTGGGGTTGTAGAGGTCGGTCAGGGGATCGCAGACGATGACGGCATCGGCACGTGCGGCATCGGCCGAACGGAGGATGGCCCCCAGGTTGCCGGGCTTCTCGACGCTCTCGAGCACGACGATGAGAGGATGCTCCGGCAGGCGGAGATCGGCGAGCGTCAGCGGGCGGGCCCTGACGATGGCGATGACGCCTTCGGTGCCGCCACGATAGGCCACGCGCTCATAGAGCGACGGATGGAGCGTGACAAGCGGAGTGCCAGCAAAGGCTTCCCGCAAGGCAGGACTCTGCTCGTCGAAGCGCTCTTCGCTGACAAAGATGGTGTCGGCCTCATAGCCGGCCGCCAGACAATGCTCCAGTTCGCGCCGGCCCTCAACCACAAAGAGGCCCGTCTTCCGCCGCTCGGAAGACTTCTGCTGAAGGGTCAGCAGGCGCTTGACCCGTGGGTTCTGTGCACTGGAGATGATGTCTGTCATAGCCTTTTAACGAAAACGACCGCACAAGTGAGTGCTTGCACGGTCGTCTGACTTATTCTGTTATGATCTTATCCGAGTTTGTTGATATGCTTGGCAAGGCTCGACTTCAGGTTGGCAGCCTTGTTCTTGTGGATAATGTTGGTCTTGGCCAGTTTGTCCAGCATCTTCTGCACGCTGGGATAGAGTTTAGCGGCCTCGTCCTTGTTGGTCATTGCGCGCAACTTGCGAACGGCGTTACGCATGGTCTTGGCATAGTACTTGTTGTGCAGTGCCTTTTTCTTGTCCTGGCGAATTCTCTTCACCGATGATTTGTGGTTTGCCATTTCTTTTTACTTTTTTACTTTTTTACTTTTTTACTTTTCCATAAAGCCTTGGGTCTTATGCCTTTTGCCGCTGCCCTGGCGGACTCCTTTCGGAAGCCCTCCGTCACCCCTTCCCAGCCTGCGGCTGGTAGCGCATCGCTACGCAGATGGCGGATTTATGCTTGTAGTCCCTAGGAGAGTCGAACTCCTCTTTAGAGAATGAAAATCTCTCGTCCTAACCGATAGACGAAGGGACCATCGACGCTTTAAGCGGGTGCAAAGGTACTGCTTTTTTCTGGTCTGACCAAATTTTCTTAAAGAAAAATGCTTGTTATTGCCGATTTTTGTGTACTTTTGCCCTCGATGTTAGAGAAAACGGAGGCTCTTGTGCTTCACACTCTGAGGTATGGCGACACGAAAATCATAGCCGACCTGTTCAGCCGACGGCATGGCCGGCTGACCTTCATGGTGCCCCTACCAAAGTCGCCCAAGGCGAAACTGAAGAAGCAGTACTTCCAGCCCCTCACCTTATTATATATAGAGGCCGACGTGCGCCAGCAGATGCAGTTCCAGAAACTGCACGATGCCTCGCTGCTCACGCCCCTGCCTTCGCTGCTGGCCGACCCGAGCAAACTGGCCATCGGCCTGTTTGTCAGCGAGTTTCTCTACCATGCCCTGAGAGACGAACAGCAGAACGAACCGCTGTTCGACTACGTGAGAAACAGCATTGAGTGGCTGGACCAGCGCGAGGCCGACTATGCCAACTTCCATCTGGTGTTCCTGATGCACCTGAGCCGATTCCTGGGCTTCTATCCTAATCTGGACGACTACCGCGAAGGCTGCTACTTCGACCTGCGCGCGGCCTCGTTCTGCGTGAATCCACCCACGCACCGCGACTTTCTGATGCCACAGGAAGCCGCCCGCATCCAACTGATGATGCGCATGAACTACGCCACGATGCACCTCTTCCGCCTGAGCCGGGCCGACCGCAACCGCATCGTGGAGGTGCTGACGCTGTACTACAGGCTGCACCTGCCCCAGTTCCCCGAACTGCGGTCGCTGCCTGTACTAAAAGAATTGTTCTAACGGGTGGTGGCCTCTTTCCCGTGCCTGAAGTCGCTGGGCGAGACGCCCAAGTGCTTGCGCACGTAAGAGCCGAAGTGCGACATATTGGAGAAGCCGAGTTTGGCCGAGATCTCCTTGATGCTCAGATTGCTGCTGCGCAGATAGAACCGGATCTCCTCGATGGTGTACTGGATGACCCAGTCGGAGGCAGTCTTATTGCTGTATTTCAGACAGAGCATCGTCAGGTACTTAGGCGTGATGGCCAGTTGTGAGGCATATTCTGCAATGGGCCTACGCTTCACGGGGTTGTTGGACACGAGCCCCAGGAAGCGGTTGAAGAGAATCTTGCCCTGCGACAGTTTCAGGTTGCTCTCCGTCTCCGGCCGATTGGCCAGGATCCAGCAGAGTTCGAGCAACTGGATGCGCACCAAGGCCAGCAGAATCTCGCGCGGCGACTGCTCCTGACGATTGTTCACCTTGGAGCGGATGAGCGAGAGATAGAGCATGAACTCCTCGTTGCACACTTCTGATATAGAGACGATATTGAGTTGGTTCACATAGACAGCCTGATGCCACACATCGATTTTGTCGCGCAGGAGTTCGCTGATAATGTGGTCAGTCAGGCACAGGACGCGGCACTCGAAGTCTGCAGTCTGCTCGCCACTGTCCAGCCGGATGTTGGGCGGACAGATGAGCAGGTCGCCCCGTCCGAAGTCGATGGTCCGTCCGCCGGATGCCAGTTTCGTATGACCTGAACAGCAAATGGCGATGATATTGGTCATCGGCTTGAGGGGGTACAACTGAGAGATGTCCCTAATACTGTCGAGCACCCGCACATCACCATCGTTATACTGAACGACCAGGTTGGTGAAGTCTAGGTAGCCATGTTGAGTGTTCTTAGATACGTTGGCCATACACGCTAGTTATTTGCCGCAAATTTCACTATTTTTTTTCAGATAACGATGCACAAATAGAGATAATTGCTGTCGACTTTTACTACTAATTCCGTTATCCGACAACAATTTAGTGATATTGAACAGTTTCTTAGGCGTATTCCAACACTTCCCGCTGGCCGCGCATCACGGCGAGCGCATTGAGTGCAAGAGCCTCCATCTCGTCTTCGCCCGGGAAGCAATAAGTGGGCGCGAGGAACTCTATTCTACGGCGCAGGCGGCTGATGACATACTCCGAGCGGGCCAGTCCGCCCGTGAGCAGGATGGCATCGACCTTGCCGCAGAAGACGGCACCGAGACCGCAGATATTCTTGGCCACGTGGTAGATCATGGCGTTGAGCACGGTCTCGGCATGTTTGTCGCCGGCGGCAATGCGCTGTTCTATCTCCTTCACGTTGCTGGTGCCCAGGTGGGCATTGAGCCCGGCCTTGCCGGCCAGTCGCTTGAGCAGTTGCTTCTCGGTGTACTTGCCGCTGAACGATAGGCGGATGAGGTCGGAGGCGGGCAGCGAGCCGGCACGCTCCGGCGAGAAGGGGCCCTCGCCGTCGAGGGCATTGTTGGCATCCACGGCCCGCCCATGCTCGTGGGCAGCCACAGAGATGCCGCCTCCCAGATGGCAGATGATGAGGTTCAGGTCTTCGTAGCGACGGCCTATCTCGTTGGCAAAGCGACGGGCGATGGCACGCTGGTTCAGGGCGTGCCAGATGCAGATGCGGTTCATCAGGGGCGAGCCGCTGATGCGGGCATAGTCGTTCAGTTCGTCTACCACGCCCGGGTCAGCGATGAAGGCCCGGCAGCCGGGAATCTGACTGGCAATGTCGTGGGCAATCAGACAGCCCAGGTTGCAGGCATGGTTGTGCATGGCTATGCCGTTGTGGGTATCGTCCAGCATACGCTGGTTGATCTCGTAGACACCGCCCGAGATGGGCTTGACCAGTCCGCCGCGCCCGATGACAGCCTCAAACTGCAAGGGCACGTTCATGCGCTCCAGTTCGTCCAGCACCAGTTGCTTGCGGTATTCCAGTTGGTTCAGCACGTCATCGCCAAACGGCGCCAACTCTTCGTTGGTATGACTGATGCCACGCAGGAT
Source organism: Prevotella sp. (assembly GCA_017483805.1). Taxonomy (GTDB): domain Bacteria; phylum Bacteroidota; class Bacteroidia; order Bacteroidales; family Bacteroidaceae; genus Prevotella. Next base: position 18,819 of record JAFUUL010000112.1, on the reverse strand, counting down.
CATCGGTTTCTCGTCCTCGAAGACGGCCATCTTCGTGGAAGTAGAACCGGGATTAATGACAAGGATATACATAGGCAATAATCGAAATAACGTAATATCGTGATAACGTGATAACGAAAATCAAGCATCACACACAGGCAAGGGCCAGCGAGTAGAACTTATTGTCGGCAGAGTCGGCACGCGAGGTGAGCACCACCGGCACCTGCGGGCCCTGCAGGATGGCTGCCGTCTGGGCCTGACAGAAGAGGGTGATGGTCTTGTAGAACACATTGCCGGCCTGAATGTCGGGGAAGATGAGCCCGTCTGACCGCCCCTCAAGCGGCGACTGGAGTCCCTTCTTGTGCAGGGCGGCCGGCGAGAGCGAGGTCTTCAGGTCGAGCGGGCCGTCGACGATGCAGGGGCCGAAGAGGCCCTGGCGCGTCTGCTCCACCAGTTCCTGATACTCCACGGTGCAGGGGAAGTGCTTGGCGTTGACCTTCTCAGAGCAGTTAATCAGGGCCACACGCGGCTCTTCGACACCCATCTTGCGGCACAGGGCGAGCAGATAGCGCAGTTGCTGTTCGCGCTGCTCCTTGGTGGGATAAGGGATGACGGCCACGTCGGTCATGAAGAGCAGTTTGTCGTACATGGGCAGTTTGGCACAGGTCAGATGGGTGAGCACCTGTCCTTTGGGCAGAATGCCAGTCTCCTTGTTGAGGATGGCCTTCAGCAGGTTGTCGGTGTTGAGCAGGCCTTTCTGTATCACGTCGGCCTTACCCTCACGCACCAGGGCCACAGCCTCGGCGGCCGCCACATCCACATCGTCGTTCTCCACCCAGATGGGCTCGGCGAAGCCTGCCTTGGCGGCTCGCTCCACGGCCCCTCTCGTACTCTCATCAGGACACACCACGGCCACCCGACGGCACACGCCGCTCTGGCTCAGGTGGTCCACCAACTCATCGAAACACTGTATTGCTTTCATAACTCTTTTCGTTGTTTTCGGCAAAGATACGAAATTTTCGGCAGCAAAGAGAGCCTGCGGGAGTTAAAAGGAGTTAAAGGGCGGTAGTTTCCCGACAAAAGTAGTATCTTTGCAATCTACAATCGCAGCAAATATGAAGAAACTACTGACGACCGCATTGCTTTTTTCCGTGTCTATCGCGGCACTGGCGCAGACCTACACCATCGAGGCAGAGCAGCCTCGGCAGACCATCGAGCACTTCGGGGCTTCCGATGCATGGTCGATGCAGCCCATCGGATTGTGGCCGGACGAAGAGAAGCAACGACAGATTGCCGACTGGCTCTTCTCCACCGAGAACGACGAGAGCGGACAGCCTCGCGGCATCGGCCTCTCGCTGTGGCGCTTCAATCTGGGAGCAGGCAGTGCGGAACAGGGCGACTCCTCATATATTAATAAAGATACGCGAACGGAGTGCTTCCTCCAGCCTGACGGCACCTACGACTGGAGCCGACAGGCCGGGCAGGTGAAGTTCCTAAGGATGGCCCGCGAGCGGGGCGTGCCCAAGGTGCTGGCCTTCCTCAACTCGCCGCCCGTCTACTTCACCCAGAACGGACTGGCCACCAACACGGGACGCGACGGCACGCTGAACCTGCGTCCTGACTGCTACGACCGCTTTGCACAGTTCATGGCTGAAGCCGTCAGCGGACTGGAGCGCGAGCATGGCATCCGCATCGACTACATCTCGCCCGTCAACGAACCCGACGGTCACTGGAACTGGCTGGGCCCGAAGCAAGAGGGCTCGCCAGCCACCAATGCGGAGATAGCCCAAGTGGCCCGACAGACCAGCAAGGCATTTCTGGCGAAGGGGCTGACCACACAGATCATGCTCAACGAATCGAGCGACCTGCGTTGTCTGCTGGGCGTCTACAAGACATCGTGGGAACGCGGCAACGCCATCGCCTCGTTCTGGTCGAAGGACAGCACACAGACCTACGTGGGCGACACGCCACTGGTGCCCCACCTGATGCTGGCCCACAGTTACTGGACAAACACACCCGTGAAGTATATGAAGAGCGTCCGCCTGCAACTGCGCGACCTCCTGAAGCAGCACGGCGTCGGCTTCTGGCAGTCGGAGATATGCATCATGGAGAACGACCAGGAGATAGGCGGAGGCGGTGGCTATGACTTCTCGATGAATACGGCCCTCTACGTGGCTCGCATCATCCATCACGACCTTGTCTATGCCGATGCCGAGAGTTGGTCGTGGTGGCGCGCCTGCGGCGGCAACTACAAGGACGGCCTCATCCGCGTCTTCGACCGCAGACAACAGGCCAGAGACAGTCGCCTGCTCTGGGCGCTGGGCAACTACAGCCGCTTCATCCGTCCAGGAGCCGTGCGCTACGAGGTGAGCAGCCCGGAGAAGGAGAACCCCTATGGCACGATGGTCTCGGCCTACCGGAACCAGGACGGCTCGTGGATCGTCGTTGCCATCAACTACAGCGACGCCCCCGCCCCCGTATCCTTCACGATAAGTCGCGATTCCATCGCAACCCGCCAATGGCAGCAATACCGCACCAGCGATGCTGAAGGCGAGACCCTCAAGCCCATCGGCCCATGCGGCGGGCAGGCCACGCTGGCTCCCCGCAGCATCACCACCTTTGTATCATCAAAACCCTAAACAATATGAAGAAACTACTGAAAAACCTGACCCTGACAGCCCTGCTGCTGATGGTGCCTGCCCTCATGCAGGCGGCCACGAAGCCCGGAACCTTTACAACGGGCGACAAGACATTCCTGCTGAACGGTGAGCCCTTTGTGGTGAAAGCCGCCGAAGTGCACTATCCCCGCATCCCGCGCCCCTATTGGGAGCACCGCATCCAGATGTGCCGTGCGCTGGGCATGAATGCCGTGTGCATCTACATTTTCTGGAACATCCACGAGCAGCGTGAGGGCCAGTTCGACTTCACGGGCAACAACGACGTGGCCGAGTTCTGCCGACTGGCGCAGAAGAACGGTATGTACGTCATCGTGCGCCCCGGTCCCTACGTCTGTGCCGAGTGGGAAATGGGCGGTCTGCCTTGGTGGCTGCTGAAGAAGAAAGACATCCGTCTGCGCGAGCGCGATCCTTACTTCATGGAGCGTGTGAAGATTTTCGAGGAGAAGGTAGGCGAGCAGTTGGCCCCGCTGACCATCCAGAACGGCGGCCCCATCATCATGATTCAGGTGGAGAACGAGTATGGCTCGTATGGCGAGGATAAGCCCTACGTCAGCGAAATCCGCGATTGCCTCCGTTCCATTTATGGCAAGGAGGTTAGTTTGTTCCAATGCGACTGGTCTTCTAACTTCACGAAGAACGGCCTCGACGACCTGACGTGGACGATGAACTTCGGTACGGGCGCCAACATCGACCAGCAGTTCCGTCGCCTTGGTGAACTGCGCCCCAACGCTCCGAAGATGTGCTCGGAGTTCTGGAGCGGCTGGTTCGACAAGTGGGGCGCCCGCCACGAGACGCGTCCCGCCAAGGATATGGTGGCCGGTATGGACGAAATGCTCTCGAAGGGCATCTCCTTCTCGCTCTACATGACCCACGGCGGCACGTCGTTCGGCCACTGGGCTGGCGCCAACAGCCCCGGCTTTGCGCCCGACGTTACCTCCTATGACTACGATGCCCCCATCAACGAGTACGGCCAGGCCACCCCGAAGTTCTGGGAACTGCGCGAGATGATGGCGAAATACAACGACGGCAAGAAGATGCCCGCCGTTCCCAAGGCTCCAATGCCCATCATCACCGTGCCGAAGTTTGAACTCACGGAGTTCCACAATATCCTCTGCGGTGCATCACAAACGGAATGGAGCCGCGATGTGAAGACCTTTGAAGAGCGCGATATGGGTTGGGGGTCAGCCATTTACCGCACCACACTGCCTCAGACCGATGGTCCCTCGCTACTTACCATCAACGATTGTCACGACTTCGCTCAGGTATATATCGACGGCAAATATATAGGCAAGATAGACCGAGTGAAAAACGAGAAGAGCCTCACGCTGCCCGCCACCCATGAAGGCCAGCAACTGTCCATCCTCATCGAGGCTATGGGTCGCATTAACTTCGGACGCGCCATCAAAGACTTCAAGGGCATTACCGACCGCGTGACGCTCCAGACTGAGAGTCAGGGCCATGAACTGACCTACGATTTGAAGCAGTGGCAGATATCGCTTATCCCCGATAGTTACGAGCACGCCCAAAAAGCGCTCAGCATCCAGAAGAAGATAGACCCCAGAATTATGTGCGGCGAGAAGGCCGGTTATTATCGTGGCTACTTCAACCTAAAAAAGGTGGGCGACACCTTCCTCAACTTCGAGACATGGGGCAAGGGGCAGGTCTGGGTGAACGGCCACGCCATGGGCCGCATCTGGAGCATCGGCCCGCAGCAGACGCTCTATGTGCCCGGCTGCTGGCTGAAGAAGGGCAAGAACGAGGTTATCGTGCTCGATGTGGTCGGCCCGAAGGAGGCTGTGGTCTGGGGCCAGGCTGAGCCTGAACTGAACAAACTGCAACTGGAGAAGAGCAACAAGCACAACAACATCGGCGACAAGCCCGACCTCAACTCGGCTACCCCCATCGCCGTAGCAGGTTCCGTAAACGGCTGTACTACAGCCGTCCCCGGCAACGGTTGGCAGACTTTCAAGTTTGCTGCACCAGCCAAAGGCCGCTACCTCGCCATCGAGTGCCTCTCGACACAGAAGCCCAACGACCGCGTGGCCATCGCCGAACTCTACCTGCAGAACGAAAAGGGCCAGCGCATCTCCCGCGAGCCGTGGACGACGAAGTACGCCAACAGCGAGGAAGAGAACGGCAACCACACCGGCGACAAGGTCTTCGACCTGCAGGAGTCTACCTACTGGCAGACGGAGAAGGGCGCATCCATGCCTCACCTCCTCGTCATCGACCTGGGCAGCGAGCAGACCATCAGCGCCCTGGAGTATCTGCCCCGCGCTGAGCAGGGTGCCCCGGGCTCTGTGAAAGACTTCAAGATTTATGTCTATTAGTTTGCCGTAAGCAAACTGGTAGTTTGGACGAAGCAAACCCCGAGTTTCCACGGAGGAAACTCGGGGTTTGCTTACGGCAATCTCACTTGCTTGTAGGCCACTCGCTTGCGCTGCCAGGTATAGGTGCAATGCAGCGTGCCGTCGCGGCCTTGGATGATGGCGGGATAGGAGAACTCGCCTACCGGACTATCCTCCAGCGTCAGCACGTGCTGCCACGAACGGCCATCGTCCTCGCTGACGGCGATGCTCAGCGGCGAGCGCGGGCCCTTCTTGGTGCCTGCTATCGTCTGGAAGTTGTTGTAGATGAGCACGTGGCGACCGTCACGCAGGGTCAGCGCATCGGTGCCCGACTGGTTGTTGGGGATGTCGGTCAGCGTGACGGGGGTCCAGGTCTCGCCCTGATCGCTGCTGGTGCTGGTGGCCAGGAAGCCGTTGCGCGAGCGCATCAGCACCTGCAGTCGGCCGTCCTTCAGTTGCAGGAACGAGGGCTGTATGCAGTCGATGGGGGTCAGCGTGTCGGGCGTCAGCGTGGGTGGAGCGAGTGTCGACTCGATGGGCCCTATGTACTTCCATTCCTTCGTCTTCAGGTTGTAGATCTCCACATGGAAGCGCCAGCCGTGGCCCTCGGTGCTGGAGCCGCAGAGCAGCCGGTCGCCCAGCAGGAGCGGCTTGTTCTTGATGGGACCGAGGAAGCCTTCGGGCAGCCGTTCGGGCTTGCCCCAGGTGCGGCCGCCGTCCTTCGACTTCGTGAGCCAGCCCGTCCAGCCGGCCACGTTCACGCCCACCTTATAGAAGAGCCACAGTTCACCGTCGGGCATCTCCGTCAGCACAGGATTCCAGCAGGCCACCCCGTCGCCGTCGGCTGCCAGGATGGGCGCACTCCAGCGGCCGTCGCGCCCCTTGATGTTCACCCAGATGTTGCAGTCGGGATTGCGCTCGTAGGTGCCGCCGAAATAGGCAGCCACCAGTTCGCCCTTCCTGGTCTCTACGATGGTAGAGGCATGGGGAGAGGCAAAGGGAGCGTCTTCGTAGAGGAACTCGTCCTTCACGATGCGCGGATCGGCAGTGGGGATATCGACGGAGAAGTCGTAGGAGCCGGAGCCGACGGTCTTGACAGAACCATCAGGGAAGTGGAGTTCGGCCGTGGTGTTGCAGGGTATGGTCACTTGCCAGTCCAGATGCTGCAGCGTCTTCCGCCAATGGCTCTTCATGTGGCCATAGGGTGTGTCGTAGTCGGCCTTCACCCAGTCGCAGCCGTCGATGGCGAAGGCAGGGGCAAGGGTAATCGTCCTGTATGCTGCGATACTATCGCAGCAAACGGAACCAGGGAGCCGTATGCCCGCCAGATACTGGTAGCACCAGGTGAGCAGGTCGCCCAGCAGCATCACGTGGTTGGCACTGTTCATGGCCGGATTGGCATGGTCGCCGTTCCACAGTTCCCAGATGGTGGTGGCCCCTTGCTCGGCCATATAGCCCCACGAGGGATAGGTCTTCTGCGTGGCCAGCAGCCAAGCCACCTCAGGGTAGCCGCAGTCGGAGAGGGTGCGCATGAGCCACGAGATGCCGATGACGCCGCTCGACACGTGCCCCTTGTTCCCGACGATGATGTTCTCCACCACCTGCTTGGCCACCTCTTGGCGCAGCGTGTCGGGCACGATGCCGAAGGCCAGGGGCAACAGGTTGGCCGTCGCCGTATTATTGTCGTAGAAAGTGCTGTCGGGATAGAGAGGATGCCCAGGTCGCTGACTGCTGTTCATGCTCACGTGCAGGAAGCGGCGATTGAAGTCGGCGGTCATAATCTCGCGCCGCTTCTGCCAGTAGCCGGCATCGTCGGGAAGGTCCTGCTGGCGGGCAAACTGCTCCGCCAACTGCAGGCAGCGGATGGTGTAGGCCGTGGCGATGAGGGTACCGTCGGTCTTGCGAGCGGGATCCTCGCTGTGTATCAGGTTCAGGCGTTCGGGCGGCATACACCAGTCGCCATACTTATCCTTCGTGATGAGTCCGTCCTTCGAGGTATAGGTATCCATGATGTGGTGCAGCCAACGCCGGATGTTGGGATACCAGAGGCGCAGGGCCTCGTCGTTGCCGTACTGCTGCCACAGCATATCGCAGATGAAAGGCAGGGCGGCGGGCCAGGTCACATCGTCGGTATAGTAGTTCCAGAAAGCGGGCGCCACATCGGGTATGCAGCCGTCTTCGCGCTGGGCCTCGCAGATGTCGCGCATCCACTTGGTGTAGAGCCTCTCGTTGCCAAAGAGGAACGACTCGCCCAGCGCCCCCATCGTCCGGTCGCCCAGCCAAGGCTGTCGCTCGTTGCGCTGCGGACAGTCCACGGGCAGCCCCTTGTAGTTGGAGCGGATGCCCCAGCGGGCATTGGTCACCACCTTATTTAATTTAGTGTCAGAGCACTCGAAGCGGCCCGTCTCTTCCATCATGTCCTGTATGGGCCAGGCTTTCACGTTGACAGCAGGCCCCGTGATCTCTACATATCGGAAGCCATGATAGACAAAAGAGGGGTGCCACTCTGTGTCGTGACCATTGCAGATATAAATGTCCTCTGAGCGGGCATCGCGCAGATTATCCACATAGAGCGAGCCGTCAGCATTCAGCCGCTCAGCATAGCGCACGCGGATGGTGTCGCCAGCCTGCCCTTGAGGCAGGAACGACACCCAACCAGCCATATTCTGGCCGAAGTCGAAGGTAGTGGTCTCTCCAGTCGGACTAACCTTACGATAGGGGGTAGCGTCCCTGGAAGTCATGCAGGGCATGGGCTGGGCGCGCAGCGTGCCCTGAGGTATAGAGGTGCGCTGGGCAGGCTGCCAGTTGGAGGGCTCCAAGCGGGCATCATACTCCTCGCCGTCATACTCGTTGTTGGCACGGATAGGACCGTCGGCACTCACCTGCCAGGTTTCGTCGGTCACGAGTCGCTGACTGGTGCCGTCCGCATACTCCACAATGATGTTCATGCGGCACTTAGGCAGGCCGAAGACCGCATTCTTGTAGGGCTTATCCTGACGCGGGGCAAAGTATTTGCCGTTGCCGAGGGTGATGCCGACAGTCATACTGTCGGCTACGGAACAGAGGGATGTGATGTCGTAGGTATTGTAGTAAATAGTCTTGCGATAGTCCGATGGCACGGGCTTCAGCACGTCGGTGCCCCCCACCTCCGTACCGTTGACGTAGAAGCGGTAGAGTCCCAGTCCGGCAACATAGGCTGTGCCCCTGCGCACGGGCTTATTCACGGCAAAGGTCTTCCGCAGATAGCGGGCCGCCAGTCGCGAGTGGGTGGTGCTGGCCGCTTCGCCCGGCATCAGCCGCTCCAGGCCGATCCATCGGCCGCCCCAGTTGGTCTCCCCAAGCAGGCCGATGCTGAACCGCTCTGCCCCACTCCACTCCGTCGCTCCGCGGTTGGTGTAGACCTTCACCCGCCACGTGCAGTGCTGGTTGCTCTTGAGCGGTTTGCCCCTATAGGCAATCCACAATTGTTCGCCGGAGGCAATGCGCCCTGTGTTCCACAGCGTCTTACCGTCCGACTCCACCACCAGTTCATAACCCGTCTGCACCACTCCCTGCTCGTCGCTTTCCGTCTGCCACGAGAATCTCGGCTCCGCCGTTCCCAGCCCCATCGGCTCCACCATGTTCTCCACCTTCAAGCCCGTCACCGAGACCTTGGCCTGTGCCACGAGAGCAAAGCACAGCAGTAGCATCGTGGCCATCATTTTATGCGATTTCATCGGCATATTCCTTATTCGTTTAAGTCGCGGACCTGTCCAGAGAGGGTCATGTCGGAGATCTCTGTCTGGCTTTTGCTGAGATAGTTCTTCGAGGCATCGACGGCGATGAGCACGCCGTCGCTCTGGGTCTGTGGGCGGAAGGTGACGATGCGCGAACGGTGCTCACCAAGCCAGGTCAGTCGGCCTGTTGCAGCGTCGAGCCACCACACCTGCTTCTTATCGCCCGAAATCTTCGTCAGGTCCAGTTTCATGTCGCGCCCCGTGAAGTTATAGACCAGCAGGTAGTCATTGCCACGGGTGGCAATGAGCCGTTCATACTGCTTGCCGTTGTCCACGATGATTGTCTGATCGGGCACCCGCTCGAAATAGGGGAACGAGAGCATCAGTTGGCGAACGATCTTCATCTGGTTGAAGCCCGGATCCTCCATCGCCACATACCACGGCTTCATCATCCGAGGGTCTCCATAGCCGCTGTTCTGGCCGGGCTTGAAGAACTGCATGATGCTGTTGTGGCCGTAGGTATGGCCGCACGAGCCGGCAAAGACGCTCCAGTAGGCATAGCGGCGCACGTCGGGTGCCTGCCACAGCGGCTCCTTCGTGTCGTGCAGTCCCTGGGGGATGTCCTCATAGATAGGCTCATCGTCGAGCACGGGCTTCGTGGCATCGTGCACCCAAGTGGAGTCCACGTACATCCAGTTATCCTCCTCGGTATTGTCAGGTATAGAATAGACCTTGTTGCCCATACGCTGTCCGTAGCGACGGTGCCCGCTCTGGAAGGTATGAAAGTCCAGCCAGTCGGCCTTGGGCCAGAACTGTGCCGACGTGTAGCGGCCACGGGGATGATAGGTCATCAGATGGTTCTTGTCTATGGACCTGATGGTCGTGGCCAGCGTCTCCCACACCTCAGGATGGATGTCGCCCTGGATGTCGCCGCCCATAATCCAGATGATGTTAGGACGATTCTTGTAGCGGTTGGCCAGAAATGTGCCGTAGGCCTTGGCCTCGGCTTCGTTGATGTGGCCTGCCTTGATCTGCGAGCCCCAGATGGTCACCATGCCGATGTAGATGCCCTGTCGCTCGGCCTGGTCGATGATGAAGTCCAGATGATCCCAATAGCCATAGACGCCCTTCTGCTCGATTGCCTCCATATTCCAACCGTCGACGTGCGACAACTGTCCATAGACATTCACGCTCGGCACATCGTTGAGCACCTGCACCTGAGCTATATTGTAGCCGGCCTCGCGACATCTGTTCAGATAGTACTGCACCTCCTGTCGGTCCAGTTTCTGCGGCATCAGCCACGCCGTCTCGCCCTGCCAGAAGAAGGGGGTGCCGTCCTGGTGCATCAGAAAGCGGTGGTTGTCGGACACCATCAGTCGTCCGTGCGCCCAAGGCTTCTGGGCCGTGGCAGCACTACAGCAGACCGACCAGAACAAGAAGAAGAAAAGAATGATTTGCTTCATATCAGGTTAGTTTGTTATGTTTTTACAGATAGCCTTGGCGCCGCAGGTCATCCGCCACATCGCAGAGTTCCTGATACCAAGCCTCGCCAAAGCGGCGAATGAGCGGTTCCTTCAGGAACTGGTAGACAGGCAGATGGAGAGCCTTCCCTTTGTCGCGGGCACACTGGCAGACACTCCATTGGTGGTAGTTCAGGGCCGCGGTACCGTCACTGAAGGTCTTTTCACGAATGGGATAGAGGGCGCAACTGATGGGCTTGACAAAGAGTGAAGAGTGATGAGTGGCAAGTGATGAGTTTTTCCTTCGAATCGCCCGTTCCAAGGCACAGAGGCAACAATTGTGGACGGTTCTGCCGTCCACACTGATGTCATCATAGCAGGTAAAGACGCAATCCTTGCCACCTACGATGCTCGTCACAAGGTCGCCCTCCTCGTCGGTATAAGCCACGCCCTGGCGGTCGATGACTGCCTGAGCCGAAGCCGAGAGGTCGTTCCACACCTCGTCCACCCGATCCTCTATCTGCATCACTTCGTCGAGCGTCACCGGAGCGCCGGCATCGCCCTCCACGCAGCAGGCACCCTTGCACACTTCCAAGTCACAGCAGAACTCTGCCGTGAGAATCTCCGATGAAATCAGCACATTTTCAATCTGCAATATCGGAGGCAACTTCTCTTCCACTCCTGCCATCACCACACAATTCCTTTCTCACCGTTCTCCTCCAGATACTGGTTGCAGCGCGAAAACTGGTGCTGACCGAACCAGCCGCCACGATTGGCCGATAGCGGCGACGGATGCACCGACTCCAGCACGAGGTTGCGGGTCTTGTCTATCATATAGGACTTGCTGCGGGCAAAGCCGCCCCACAGCATATAGACCAGATGCTCCCGATGGGTGGCCAGCGCCTGAATGGCGGCATCGGTGAAGGTCTGCCAGCCCAGCGTGGCATGACTGTTGGCCTGATGGGCCCTAACGGTCAGCGTGGCGTTGAGCAGCAGCACGCCCTGCTTCGCCCAACGCGTCAGGTCGCCCGTCTGCGGCACTGGTGTGCCCAGATCCATCTCTATCTCCTTGAATATGTTTTGCAACGAGGGCGGAAACTGCACCCCATCCTGTACGGAGAAACTCAGCCCGTGGGCCTGTCCCGGCTCGTGATAGGGATCCTGCCCGATGATAACCACCTTCACCTGGTCGAAGGGACACAGGTTGAAGGCATTGAAGATGAAGCGCCCTGGCGGGTAGCAGGCACCTCGTGTGTACTCCTGCCTCACCTGCTCTGTCAGCGCGGCGAAGTAAGGTTTCTCAAACTCTCCCCGCAAATGTCGTTTCCACGACTCTTCTATCTGTACGTTCATAGCATCTCGGTTATATGATGGGCAGCGATATGCCGCAAATCTTCTGGTAGACATCGAGGGCATAGACGTCGGTCATGCCGCTGATGTAGTCGATGACGGCCATCAGGCGAGTCTCCAGACTGGGGCTCTCTATGTCATACTGGCTGCTGACGCGACCGATGAGTTGCTGCGAGTAGTAACGCTCGGGGTGCTCGATGGCTTCCACCATCAGTTCCATCAGCGTGGCCATGATGCGATAACCCGACAGTTCCACGTCGAGCACGGGCTGACTGCGATAGATGCGTGCCCGCGAAATCTGGGTGCACCGCCGATAGGCCTCGCGCTGCTGCTCAGCGATATTATCTATGAGCGCACCTTGGAAAGTGCCTGCCAGTATCTCCGCCTCGTGGTCTATAAAGGTACGCACGCATTCGTTTTCCAACTTACCGATGACGCAGGCCCGCAGGTACTGTATCTTCTCGTTGGGGTCGGTCAGTTGTTCATCGCTGATGCGCCCAGTGATACGTTTTTGCCCGGTTTCATCGAAGAAAGACAGCATCAGTTCCATTGTTTCGTCGTAGGTCAGTATCTTCAGTTTGTAGGCATCCTCCAGGTCCATAATCTCGTAGCAGATGTCATCGGCTGCCTCCACCAGATAGACCAGCGGGTAGCGGGCCCATCGCTCCTGGCCCGGCTCAGCCGACAGTTGGGGGATGCCCAGTTGGGCCGCCACAGCCTCATAGTGGGTACGCTCAGTGGCGAAGAATCCGAACTTTTTCTTGGTAGAAGCATACGAGGGGAAAGGATACTTCACGATGCTGGCCAGCGTGCTGTAGGTCATGGCGAAGCCACCCTGCCGCCGCCCCTTGAAACTATGGGTCAGCAGACGGAAGGCGTTGGCATTACCATCAAAGCAGGTGATGTCGCTCCAGAATTCCGGCGACACCTGTTCTTTCAGATATGCGCCCTTGCCCTCGGTGAAAAAGGTCTGGATAGCCTTCTCGCCTGAATGGCCGAAGGGCGGGTTGCCCAGGTCGTGGGCCAGACAGGCAGTGGCCACAATCTGGCCGATTTCGGGAATCAGCGTATCGATGAAATCGCGGTTTCTTGTACAGAGATGCCGCGCAATGTCGTTACCGAGCGACATCCCCACACTGGCCACCTCGAGCGAGTGGGTCAGCCGGTTGTGCACGAAGATGCTGCCCGGCAGGGGAAACACCTGTGTCTTGTTCTGCAGGCGACGGAAGGGAGCCGAGAAAATCAGCCGGTCGTAGTCGCGCTTAAACTCCGTGCGGTCATCGTGCCGCTCCAGGTGCCGGTGCTCCTGTCCCAGCCGGCAGTTGGAAATCAATTGTTGCCAGTCCATAGTCTTGTTCATCGTTGCAAAGGTAATCAAAAAAATCGAGTCTGCTGCAATCTTTTCATGAAATTACGACCGCTACAACACATTTTAGCAAAAAAAGTATGGCAGTTTCGAGGGAAATCGCTAACTTTGCACCTTAAATTATAAGGCAACATGAAAATAGAAGTCATCAATAAGGGGCACCAGCCACTTCCCGCCTACGCCACACCGCAGAGTGCTGGCATGGACTTGCGTGCCAACATCGATGCCCCCATCGTGCTCAAGCCGATGGAGCGCCGGCTGATTCCCACAGGTCTCTACATCGCCCTGCCACAGGGCTACGAGGCACAGGTGCGACCCCGCAGCGGACTAGCCCTGAAGAAGGGCATCACCGTACTCAATGCGCCCGGCACCATCGATGCCGACTATCGCGGCGAAATCGGCGTGGTGCTCATTAACCTGTCAACGGAAGACTTCACCGTCAATGATGGCGAGCGCATCGCCCAGATGGTCATTGCCCGGCACGAAACGGCCGATTTCATCGAGGTGGAAACACTCGACGAGACTGAGCGCGGGGCCGGAGGATATGGACACACGGGGAAAGATTGAAGATTGAAAATTGAGAATTGAAGATTGAAGATTGATGACGAAGAGGCTGATCCTGATTTCAATTGCGCTGGTCTGTTGTTTGGACATAATTGCCCAGACCACTGACTCGTCTCGCGAATACGACGTGCTCTTCCACGAGGCGATGCTCCAGCGACAAAAGGGGCATCACGATGCGGCCTTCGACTTGCTGATGCGCTGTCAGGAACTGCGTCCCGATGCTTCTGAAACCTACTTCTTCCTGGCTCAGTACTACTCGGCCATGAAGCAGAACGACCAGGCACTGGCAGCCTTCGAGAAGGCTGCCGAATTGGAGCCTTCCAACGCCACCTACATGGAGACCCTCTCTGATGCCTACATCATGCAGCAGCGTTACGACGATGCCATTCGCGTGGTGAAGAAACTCTACGAGGCAGACAAGAGCCGCGAGGAACTGCTCGAGACGCTCTACAACTTATACAACCGTCAGGAAAACTACGAGGAGGCCATCGCCGTGCTCGACCTACTGGAGCAGAACAACGGCAAGACGGAGCGCATCGCCCTGTCGAAGAGCCGCCTCTACATCCAACTGGGCGACAACGAGAAGTCGGCCGAGGAGATGAAGGGCCTGATGGAGCAGCACCCCAACGATCTGAACTACAAGACGCTCTATGCCAACTCGCTGATGCTCAACGGCGAACACGACGAGGCGGTGAGGCTGTTGAATCAGGTGCTGGACGAGGAGCCCAACAACATCCGCGCCCAGATGGCACTGAGGGGCTACTACAACTCCGAGGAAGATTCGGCCGCCGTCATGCAGATGACGCGCCGCATCCTGCTCAACCCGCAGGCCACCACCGAAGACAAGGTCTACCAGATGCGCCTGCTCATTGCCCAAAACGAGGATGAGGGCGGCGACAGCACAGTCATCCTCAACCTCTTCCGCGAGATGCTTGACCAACCGGAGCCCGACCCTGACATCGCCGAACTCACCGCGGCCTACATGGATCTGAAGAAGATGCCGCGCGACAGCATTGCCCGGGCCCTCGAACTGGTGCTGGCACTGGCCCCTGAGCGCACTTCGCCCCGTCTGCAACTGGTGCAGTACGCCTGGGAGGCCGACGACAACGACAGCATCATCAGTCTCTGTCAGGCCGCCCGCCAGTACAACCCCGAGGAGATGGCCTTCTACTACTATCAGGGCATGGCCTACTATCGGCAGGAGGACACCGACCACGCCCTGGAGGCTTTCCAAAACGGCATCAGCGTCATCAACGAGGAGAGTTCGCCCGAGATTGTCTCCGACTTCTACGCCGTGATGGGCGACCTGCTCTTCCAAAAGGAACGCAAGCGCGAGGCCTACGAGGCCTACGACTCCTGCCTGCAGTGGAAGCCCGACAACATTGGCTGTCTGAACAACTACGCCTACTACCTCAGCCTGGAGGGCGAGAACCTCGACCAGGCCGAACTGATGAGTTACAAGACCATCAAGGCCGAGCCTAAGAACTCCACCTATCTCGACACCTACGCCTGGATCCTCTTCATGGAAGGTCGCTATGCCGAGGCCCGCATCTACATCGACCAGGCCCTGCAGAACGACTCTGCCGTGGGCGCCGTCGTCACCGAGCATGCCGGCGACATCTATGCCCTGTCCGGCGACATGGAGGGAGCCACTGCCCTGTGGCAGCAGGCCTTGGAGATGGATCCGCACAACAAACTGTTGGCAAGAAAACTGAAAAAGAAAAAATACTTAAGGAAATGAAGAACGTAAAGGTATTGATGATGGCCCTCGTCGCCATCCCCCTGCTGCTGGCATCGTGCCACCCCAAGAAGCAGGTCACGAAGGACACGAAACCCGCCCCTGCCGACTCCATGGAGCAGGTTGCCTTCCTGCAGAAAGTGAACGAGAATGTCTCGAAGTCGCAGTTCGTCACCTCGAAACTGAAGTTCACCGTTGAGTATGGCCCCCAGCAAGTGTCGCTGACGGGCAACCTCAAGATGAAGCGCGACGACGTGATTCGTCTGCAACTGATGGCCTTCGGCTTCGTAGAGGCCGGCCGCATCGAGTTCACCAAGGACTACGTGCTCATCATGGACCGCATCAACAAGCAGTACCTCAAGGCCCCCTACAGCCACATCTCGTTCCTGCGCAACAGTGGCATCAACTTCTACACTCTCCAGGCCCTATTCTGGAACGAACTCTTTGTGCCCGGCCGCCAGAGTGTCGACCAGAATGCCCTCAACAGGTTCACCGCCAGCCTCGGCGACGAGGAGGTGGTCATCAGTCTTGAGGAGGGCAAGATGAACTACAGTTGGCTGGCCAACGAGAAGACGGGTCGCATCAACATGGCCAACATCGCCTATCGCGACCAGTTCAAGGGCAACACCCAACTGAACTGGGACTACCGGGCCTTCACAAAACTCGGTGCAAAGCCCTTCCCCAGCGACATGGGCATCACCCTGACCACACCTGAGAAGGAAGTCAAGTTGGGCGTCAAACTGACCTACATGGGCAACGAGAGTGAGTGGGAGACCCGCACCACCGTCTCCGACAAGTATCGCGAGGTGACCGTCGACGAGATCCTTCGCCGTTTCATGGCCCTGTAACCACATGAAGCAAGTCCTCATCTGTCTGCTCCTGGCACTCTGCTGCCTCACCTCTTCGGCCCAGCGGTCGAAGCAGGGCAGTGCGTCGAAGCAAGGCACCACCGCCACCAAGAAGAAGGCCACCACCCAGCAGAAGAAGTCCACGGCCACACAGCAGAAGAAGCGCCAGCCCACCCAGCGCGAAAAAGCCGAGGCCGAGCGCCGTCAGGTGAGGGAGAACATTGCCAAGAACAAGCGCCAGAAGGCCGAACTCGACCGCCGCGTCCGCCAGCAGATGCAGGACGTGCTCTCGCTGGGCAACGAGATCGACATGAAGCGCCTGCTGCTCGACAGCATCAAACTGGAGATCGACACCCTCGACGGCCATATCGCCCTGCTCGACTCCGAGATGACCGTGCTCCGGCGCGAACTGGCCGAACGTCAGGAGAACTACCGCCAGTCCGTGCGCTATATGCACCGCAACCGCAAGTCGCAGAGCAAGGCCATGTTCGTCTTCAGTGCCCGCAACATCAACCAGATGTACCGCCGCACCCGCTTCATGAACGAGTATGCCACCTACCAGCGGGCCCAGGGCGAGGCCGTCAAGCAGAAGCAGGAGCAGGTGGAGGCCAAGCAGCAGGAACTGGAGCAGGCCCGCACCGAGATGAACTCCCTGCTGACCCGCGGTGAGACCGAACGCCGCCAGATGGAGCAGAAGCAGCAGGAGCAGAAACTGCTGGTAGACCGGCTGCAGAAGGAACAGAAGACCGTGCAGGACCTTATCGTCAAAGAACAGCAGCAGGAGGCCGACCTGAATGCCAAGATAGACCGGCTGATAGCCGAAGAGATAGCCCGCGAAAAAGCCCGCATCGAGGCCGAGAAGAAGCGTCTGGCTGAAGAGAAGGCTCGCAAGGAGCGGGAGCGCCGCGAGCGTGAACGCCGTCTGGCCGAGGCCAAGGCCCGCGAACAGAAGGCCCGCGAGGAGGCCCGTGCCGCCCGCAATGCCGAAGAGAAGAAGGCCGCCAAGCAGCGTGCCCGTCAGGCCGAGACCGAGCGCAAGTCGATGGAGCGTGCCGTGGCCGATGACAACAAGGCCGCCAAGCGCGACGCCGAACGCTATGCCAATGCCGACCCCGACCGTGCGCTCAGCGGCTCGTTCGCCAGCAACAAGGGCCGTCTGCCCATGCCTATCACCGGAAACTATCAGATTGTGCGCGGCTTCGGTTCAAATGTCGTAGAGGGTGTGGGCCGTGGTGTCCATCTGGCCAGCAAGGGCATCCACCTCAAGGGACAGCCTGGTGCCCAGGCCCGTTGTATCTTCGACGGCGAGGTGAGTCGCATCTTTGCCACAGGCAGCGGTTTTATTGTTATGGTGCGCCACGGTCGCTACATCTCTGTCTACTGCGACCTGGCTTCCGTCAGCGTAGCGGCCGGACAGAAGGTGTCCACCAACCAGACCCTCGGTAGCCTCGGCGCATCGCATACCATGCAGTTCCAGTTGCGCAACTGGACCGACCTGCTCGACCCTCGCCCGTGGCTCAGGCGCTGAGCAGCGTCAGATAAGTGTCAATGGCTTGTTCTATCTCGTCCAGCCCGATGAATTCATCGGCGCTGTGCGACCGTGCCGACTCTCCCGGCCCCAGTTTCAGCGAGGGGAATGACATCAGCGCCTGATCAGACAGCGTAGGCGATCCGAAGGGCTTCAGTCCCATCTCCACACAGCGTTTCACCAGCGGATGCTCCAGCGCGATGCTCGACGAGTGCAGCCTGAACGACCGCGCCTGCAGCGTGCAGCGCTTCATCCGTTTCTGCAGAAACGCAAACAGAAACTCATTCTGATAGTATTCATTCGTGCGAACGTCGATGACGAAGTGCAGCGAGTCGGGTATCACGTTGTGCTGTGTGCCTGCTTCCACCTGCGTCACCGTCATCTTCGTCGGCCCCAGCAGCGGGCTCTCCTTCCTGAACCGATAGTCGCGCAGCCACACCAGGTCGTCCAGTGCCTCATAGATGGCATTCACCCCTTCGTTGCGGGCCGCATGACCGCTCACGCCTTTGGCGTAGCCGTCTATCACCATCAGTCCCTTCTCTGCCACGGCAGGCTGCATCCCCGTGGGTTCACCCACGATGGCCACGTCTATCCTCGGAAGCAGCGGCAGCACCCGCTCAATGCCGTCACGGCCCGACACCTCCTCCTCAGCCGAAGCCAGATAGACCAGGTTGAACGGCAGCGGCTGCTCCCTCAGGATTCTGAACACCTGGAGCAGCGACACCAGTCCGCCGCCACAGTCGTTGGAGCCCAGACCGTAGAGCCTCCCCTGCTCCACCGTCGGCAGGTGCGGGTCGCGCGTCCACGTCTTCACCGGCTTCACCGTGTCGATGTGGGCATTCAGCAGGATGGTCTGCCTTCCCTCGTCGTAGCCGGGAGCCACAGCCCAGAGGTTGTTGGCGTCCCTCTTCGGGTCCAGTCCCCACTCTGCCATCCGCCTCTCCATCAGGTCGGCGGCCAGCGTCTCGTCCCTGCTCACGCGTGGCGTGGCTATCAGGGCCTTCAGCAGTTCCACTGCATCGTCAAGATATTGTTTCCGTTCCATAACTACTTGCAAAAGTAAGCAAAAAAGGGTGATTCACAAAAAAAATTGCGCATTTTTTCTTAAAATTCTTTGGCGATTCAGAAATTATGTTTATCTTTGCACCCGAAATGCCTGCTCATGAGAGGGTGGGCACGTTAAAACAACATCGATGGAACGAGACCCGAGGGCAGTTGTACGCCCAGTCTCGAAAGGACGTTTT